>JAEWSZ010000134.1 GCA_023397905.1 Bacillota bacterium
ATCAAATTTTCCATATATGATGTTAACGGCTACGACAAGAACGGGAAACTGGTTTACAGTTATAAAAAACGAATTGGCTTGGGAGTCGATAAATAATCTTCTTGTATTATGCCTTAATAATGTCATATCAAATTATACTATAAACTTATGGTATTGCTACATAAAGTATCTGTAGCTTTTATTAACTTCGAATAAAATCCATATTTGGTTTAGTATAGTTAATAAGCATTTTTATACGATTAGTAGTTTAATCGCCCTTTGCAAGAGGGTGATTTTTTGGAAATAGAATAATGTTATGTATACCGTGTTAACCTTAGAAATTTCAGAAAACACAAAATTGGGGACACTCCCTATTGAACAACACGGCGATGGCCGGACTGGAATTGATGCTTCTTATAAATTACTTTATGTAAACCTTATTAATTCCCGATATCTTTTGCAGCTCTTCAATAATACCGGGACTGACTATACCTTCTGCATACCTGACTACAAATTTAATAAGTATTTTTTCTTTATTTTCACTATTTTCTATCTCAATATTTTTAATAAGTACGTCATGCTTTTCCAATACATGACTGATGTTCCCCATCCATCCGGAATAAATATCAGAGTGTACAAATATTGAATAATATCGCTTCATATCAGATACATTCTTCTCAAATTTCTTTAACAATAACAAGGTCAAGAAGATAATTACTGTGGCAATCACAGCCCCGCTGTAAAATCCGATGCCGGCAGCAATTCCAACACAAGATACGGCCCAAAGGCTTGCTGCCGTTGTCAGTCCTTTTACGTTGAATCCATCACGGATTATTGTTCCCGCACCAAGAAAACCGATTCCGCTGATTACCTGGGCGCCCAGTCTTGCAGGATCCATATTTACAAACGTATGATATTGATCAAAAATATATCTAGATGTAACCATGACAAGAGCAGCTCCGACACAAACAAGTATATGCGTTCTAAACCCTGCCGGACGGTGGGTATTCTCCCTTTCATAGCCGATTATCCCTCCAAGGACCCCTGCAAGAACCAATTTTATTAATATAACAGCGATATATGCCATACTGTAACTCCCTCATATCAATATGCTAAAATGCCAATTAATTCGTTAATTGTCTCAATTCAGAATCGTAGGCAGTAACATCACCAACTATTTATTTAGTAGTATAATTTGTTATTTTCTGACACAATCTTGAGCTCATTCCCGATCTACCCAATATATTTTTCCGAATCGGTATACTTCCTTGCAATCCTGTCTATCATACCGACAGCTTCCGCTTTTCTCTCTTCGGTTCCCGCCGATACCTCCCATCGTGCCAGTCCTTCTTCGCTTTGAGATATTCTCTGGGAAACCTGTGTCCACTCTTCATCGATTTCTGTAGACGCATCTATTACAAAAGGCAGTCCGTCCCGTATCATAACCGCGTCCAGCTCCGTCCCATCAGCCATGGTTTTCATTGATTTTCCGCCTTGCTTCACAAATTCCTCTTCGATCTCGTTCATTGCCAGCATCCTTTTGTTATTGTCCATGAACTTATATCCCCATTCACGTTCCCTGAAGGTCATATTTTGAAGCTTTATGATTTCTTCATACTTTTCCGGATTGTTATACCATGTTTTTGCAGTCAGGAGTCCGTAAAACAAAGTATTTTCAGTTGCGGCAAATGCCTTATTTCCATCCCTAATACTCACCGGAAAATTCAGGTAATAATGTGCAGACTCTTCTACTGCGCCAATGAATTGTTTACTAAAATTATTCATTAACGCCTGCTTGATTTGTGAATGCCCATTTCGGATCATATGTACACCAAATCCATTCTTGGCCAGTTCAACAACCGCTAATGGATTGGCTTTTAAGTCAGCATAAAATTGTGGGGAATAAGACCCGCCAAAAACATTTTCAAAAAGTTTCTTTATGCGTGGAGCAATGATCGACAAATTGAATCCCGGACTTAACTGTTTTCCGTCTAAATCCATGAAATCCATCCTATCTCCATCTCCATCAAAGCAGATACCAAACTGGTAACCGCCTTTTTCCAACATCTCCAGTGTAGGTTGTATGGATTTCCTAATTACCGGATTCGGTTCACCAGAAGTAAAAAAACCGTTCGGCACCAAATTTTTCGCAGTAACATCCGCTCCGGCAAGGTCAAAAGCATATGCAAATTCAAATCCTGCTGTTCCCATTAAAAAATCCATTAAAACTTTCAATCCTGAAAGTTCTCCTCGCCGAACCCCCGCTAATTCCATTGAATAGTTTACGTATTTCTCAAAATAGCTGATGGGTTTTACATATCCTCCAGAAATTATTTCAGTTCTGGTTCCGTTCATATAAAGCTCTTTAATTCTTTTAAGCCCCCCTTCGGGGCCGCAATTCATGGCAATTGGCTGCAATCCAGGGCCTACAATTTTTTGCCCGGTATCCTTTCCAGGATTGTGAGATGCACTGTACATTATTCCAGCAGCATCCATATGCTGCAAACAGGTAAAATAAAACATACAGGTTGAGCTCTCCAGCGGATACGTCAACACTTGAAATCCATAACTTTTAAAAATATCTATCCCCTGTTCCAAATACTGTGTTCCGGATAAACGTGTATCCCTGCACAAGATAACCTTATTAGTTTTTAAAACATGGCGGAAGTAATAAGCTATCGCATGAACAAGCCTTTCTGAAAGTTCCAGGTTAAGCGCCTCCGAAGGGGTACGAATGTCATAAGCCCTGAACATACTTAAATTTAATTCACCGTCATATTTATTCATAATTATCACCACTTTCCGCTTTATACCATGTTAATCCTTCTATATTCTCACGGATTCCTTCTCATTCAAAATATTCCATCAATTTCCTTGCATAAATATTACACAAAAATGATACTTATCTTCCATTTATTTACGACAACTCAATTAAATTTCAATCATCGATGGATTACCTTTATCTGCATACCCTCCATAATATCAAGGGTCTTTGTGTTCATGCCGTCATCGTTACTTGCTATGCAATCCGCATCAACTATTATTTCGGCTTCCGGTAATGCGGCTTTTGCTAAAATGGCGTTTGATAGAACACATATATTTGAGACTACACCTATCAACTCTACTTGGGCATATTTCCCTTCAGCAATATAAGTTGCTAACTCTATTGAACCAAAGGTCGATTTTTCAAAAGCTTTAGTTGAGTCATCAAAAAATTGTTTTATAGCTCCGTAAAGTTTCCAGCCTTCTGTATCTTTTATACAATGAGGTAACGGTAAATTCTTCCCTTCTTGTGTCTGCAAATAATTATCATAGTGAGTATCAAAAGTAAATACCACTTCATGTCCATTAGTCTTATACTGCTCTATCTTATTTATGATCGCATGTTCAAGTCCAACTGCCTTTTTAAATCCAAGACTGCCGCTTACAAAATCGTTTTGGTAGTCAACTACAACCAATATTTTTTTCATTTGACTTCCTCCGTATGTCTACTTATTCCAGCTCTTGTACAGCCTTTGAAATTATGGTTATAAATTTTTCTCTGGCTAGTTCGGATACTTCTAATACTTCTTCGTGATTTAGTGGTTGATTCAAAATACCAGATGCCATACTAGTTATGCAACTAATTCCCACAACTTTTAAACCGCATTGATTTGCAGTTATAACTTCTGGTACCGTAGACATTCCCACAGCATCTGCTCCAAGTATTCTAAATGCCTTAATTTCAGCAGGCGTCTCATAATTTGGTCCAGTACACATTATGTAAGTACCTTCTTTTAAACTAATATTTTCTTTCTCAGCTATTTTCTTTATTTTAATTCGCAATTCCTTATTATAAGAATCTGAAAGATCCGGGAATCGTGGACCCATTTCTTCAATATTTTTGCCTATTAGTGGATTATTAGCTGTAAAATTAATATGGTCTGATATTAACATTAAGTCGCCTGGAACAAAGTCAAAATTTATACCTCCGCTTGCATTTGTAACTATTATTTTATCAATGCCTAATTCCTTCATAACATAAATAGGTAATGACAGAGTTTCCATATTATATCCTTCATAATAGTGAAATCTTCCTTGCATCATCATAACTTTTTTACCCATATAATCTCCAAATACAAACTGCCCAGTATGCCCCACTACTGTGCAAACTGGAAAATGTGGGATATTTTCGTATTTAATAATTATCTTATTTTCTACATTTTCGGCTATATCTCCAAGACCTGATCCTAAAATAATTGCAATTTTAGGTATGTATTTAACTCTAATTTTTATGTATTGAGTAATTTCTCTTAAAATTTCTATTTTCATTGTATGTACTTTCCTTTTATATCTATAAAAATTTTACAACCTTAGACCTTTTTTGATCTGTATTAGTTAGTTAGAAGTTTCACTTTTTCTTGCTAAAAGATATCGGTTCAGTTCCATAGGCCAATCTGTCTGAATAATATCTATACCTCTTTCAACTAGCCACCCCCATCCGCTTTCAGGACTTTTTAGTAAAGAAGTATTATCATCATGCCATGCACATAATGTTATTTTATTATTTAATGTAAGGGCATTTGCCCAAACAAGAATTCCTCTATCATGAATACTTTGAATAAATTCCCTTCCTATTACCTCATCGGTCTCATTGCTGATAAATATTTCAACAATAGGCACTTTAGCTTTTTGGGGTAACTTGTCTACATATGGAATATACCGGTCATCAATAATCATTGGGATAAATAAAGGCTCAAAATTATGCTTTTCAAGCCATTTCACCCCTTCTTCGAGATGTACTGGCGCTTTAATCAAAATCTGATCCTCCATTCCATGCTGCTTAACTTTAGCATATACTTCATCTAGGAAACCCCAACACCGGTCCAGATTAATCAAGCAGCGGTTCTTCATATGTTCCAAGAATTCATCAAGAGTGTTTATATTAAATCCAGATGTTTCCCCAATCACATTCTTCAGCTTCAAACTTCGAATGATTTCCATATTAACTTCTGAAACAGGTTCTGAAAGGTTTGTAATCCGCCCTAATAGGTCATCATGAAAAATAACAAATTTCCCATCCGCAGTACGACTTACATCTGCTTCTATAATATTGGCTCCACTTTTTAGTGCAAGCTCGAAAGCCTCCAGAGTATTTTCAACAATCCCTCCTCCGAAATTCCCCCTGTGGGATACAATCATCGTTCGTGTTCCAGGTTTAAAACGTATTAATCCTTCTATATTCCTAATGTTTTCTCCCTCATTCATAGTATTCACTATTTTCCCTTCAAAATTTTATAGTATTAGAATCAGCCTTTAACAGCACCACCGGTGAGCCCTGAAACCATATATTTTTGTAGAAATATAAAGAGCAAAATTACTGGCAATACAAGAATAGTTCCATAGGTCATTACAAGATTCCATCTGAGACCATATTCATTCATAAAATTGAACATTCCCGCAGTTGCAGGCCATAAATTAAAATCAGATATAAAAGTTAATGAATAGATCAGATTATTCCACCCAAAAACAAAACTGAAAGCAGCAGAAACAATAATTCCAGGATAAGATATCGGTACAATAATCCTATAAAATGTATATATTGGTGAACATCCATCTATCAATGCAGCTTCTTCAATTTCAACAGGAATAGAAATAAAATATGTTCTTAGCGTCAAAACAATAAATGGAATAGATGTAGAAGCACAAGCAAGTATGGGTGACAAAAGATTATTAGTTAATTTCATATGGCTGAACATAATAAAGAGTGGTGTTAATGTCAATGTTGGCGGCAACATCTGGCTTACGAGAAAAATAAGTAAAAAACCTTTTTTCCCTTTTAAACCGTATCGTGCAAAGCTGTATGCCGAAGGTACTGAAAGCAATAACGAAATAAACATTGACAAAAAAGCGACATTAAAACTATTTAAAAACGATCTTAGTACATGGTAATTTCCTCCAAATATCGCAATGTAATTATGTAATGTCGGGGCAGAAGGAAAAAAACGGGCAGGGAATTTAAAAATTTCCTCTTCGGTCTTAAAAGATGCCATGATCATCCAAAACAGTGGAAATAAAAATATTACACATATGGCAACCGCAAATATACTAATCATTTCTTCCTTTTTCAAAAAACTCAGCCAAGATTTTTTCCTTTTTGATATTGTATCCATTAGGACATCACCTCCTCATCCGCATTTAAGTACTTGAGGTAAATCAGTGATACTACCAGCAATATTACAAAAAGTACATTAGCGCTTGCTGCTCCTTTGCTGAAGTCTCCTGAAGTAAAGGCATACCGATATGATAAGGTCGAAAGTACCTCAGTAGCATTTACCGGCCCTCCTCCTGTACCAATAAATACAAGATCAAAAACTTTAAAAGTATAAATAAAACCCAGTGTTATGACCGACATAATAGCAGGTTTCATCATTGGTACGGTAATGTAGAAAAATTTTTTAAAACCTGAAGCGCCATCTATATTCGCACTTTCATAAAGACTTTCCGGTATTGTGCTTAAACCTGTCGCAAGAAGAAGCATGTTGAACGGAACCCCAACCCAAGTATTCGCTGCTATTAGTACCCACATGGCTGTGTGTTTCTCCACAAGCCAATTAATCGACGTATGTATGAGTCCCAGTTTCAATAAAAATTCATTCACTATTCCACCCTGACCGGCAAACATGTACTGTACTAACAACCCGACAACTGTTGTAGGAAGCAACCAAGAAATCAACATAAAGCCCCGCAAAAAACCTGCCAGTCTGAACTTTTGAGCAAATAAAACTGAAAAAGCAAAACCGATGGCAAATTGAAACAATATTGAAAACACCGTATATTTAAACGTGTGTCCAATTCCCATTACAAATAATTTATCTTTGCTTACATCAAACAAATCCAGATATTGCTGGAATCCCACAAAGCCTTTTGCTCCTGAATTAATATTTGACATTTCTACATTTTGAAAGCTTAATATCAAATTATAAACTACAGGAAAACCACAAAAAACTATCATATATAAAACTGCCGGTATTAGAAGTATAAAACCTATCAAATCCCTTTTAGTAGACATTTTATTCATTATTGGCACCTCATAGATTAGGAGAATAAGAGCACATTCTATGATGTACTCTTATTCTTGACTTTTTTGATCTTCTTATTTTTATATTTTTATCATTTCCAGAAATCACTATTTTTGGCCTGTGCATCTTTCAACGCCTGTTCAGGAGTTTTTGCACCAAGCAATGATTCCTGAACAGCAACCTGAATATTTACTGACAGATCCGGCCAAAAAGGATTGACACGTGCTACAGCATTTGGCATCTGTTCAACAAAAAGGCTTATGGGATAATCCGCCCACCCAGAATTCGATTCCAGAACATCCTTTCTACTTGGTAGTGCTTTAGTTGCAAACGCATAGGCATCTTCTCCGTCTTTACCTCCGATATACTTTAGGAATTCAAATGCCTGATCTATATGTTTGCAGTCCTTGGTTATTCCTACGTCATATCCTCCAAGGCAAGAAACAGAGCTCTTATCCATGGGAATAGGAACAAACCCATATTTCATATTGGGAACGTCAGTCTTCAAACTTTCAACGGTCCATGAGCCCAAAACTGCCATAGCAGCTTTACCGCCTTCAAAAGCTTTCTGGCATGTCCAATTGTCATAGTTAGCCACTTCCTTACTCATATATCCATCCTTGACAAGGTTAGTAAGAAAAGTCAATGCCTTTATTGATTCAGGACTATCAAGCTTGTCATAAGTTCCACCGGCAGAATAGAGCCATGGTATATATTGGAACGTTCCGACCTCGCTTTTTATCGCCCCGATTGCTAATCCATACACACCGTTACCGGTCAGTTTAGCTGCTGCTGCACGCAACTCATCCCACGTTTTCGGCGGCTGCACTCCAGCTTTATCAAGCATTTCCTGATTGTAAGCAAGTGCGATATTATTACTGAACCATGGGATACCATATATATCACCTTTGTACTTAACGCTGTTGAGTGGTCCTGGATAAAACTGATCTACTTCTCCCCATTTATTCATTCTGTCGGTAATATTTACAAGAAAGCCTCCGGATGCAAATGCTGAAAAATCTGGGTTATCAAAAACGGTAATATCCGGTAGCGAATTGGAAAGCATAGCAATTCTCATTTGTTTTTTAAGTTCAGAATTTACCATATATGTAGCATTAATTGTAATGTTGGGATTTTTCTCTTGAAAGTTTTTTATCAATGCTGCAAGATCAGGGTTATCCTGCCCCTCACAATGGACAAATTTAAGCGTTACTTTTTCATTAGATGCTGAAACTGTTTCTTTTGTGGGATCAGTATTTGTAGTAGACTTTTGCTCTGATGCCTTAAAAGAGCATGCTGTAAGTGAACCTAAAGCAATAGACATTCCAACAAATATAGCCAGTACCTTTTTAATCATAATATTTCCTCCTTATAATCATATGATAACCAACCAACGTTCTTTCATTCGAATATTGTTTATTATGTAAGCTTACATTTATATTATAGTAACATAATTGGAACGTGTCAATAATTGTTTTTAAAAATTGCATAGATATTATGTTAATTCCATATTATATTTTTGTATAATTCATATTACATAAACACAAATAAAAGCACATCATGCAAGAGAACGTCAAATATCAGACTTACTATACGTTTCCCTGCATGATGTTTTTTGATCCAATGCCAGAAATAAATTTTCCGTTTCGGCACCGCATTAATGGATCGTGTCAATTTGTTTATATAAAATATAGAAATTTAGACTAATATATGATGAATTATGTTTGATAAAGAATATATTCTGTTATCCACATTAACTATCGCTTGATAAGATATTTTCTTCATTTGTTTAGTTTTTAAACTAAAATGAATTACATAAGGTTGATAATTTTCCATACAACTTCAACGTACAACCTATATTACAAAACCTATTCATTATACTGGTGAATCAATTCTTCAATACCTCTCTGGGCATTCAGCATGGCCTCTTCTTCTGATATTACTCCCAGCAGGGCACTTTTTATCGATATACCCAGAGTATGTTCGAATTTATACTCTTCAACAATGTTACCGTTATTTTCCCACATTTCACGCCTGCGGCCAATGGAATAACTTTGTACAGCAGAATTCAGCCATGGAAACATTTCCAATAGTTCATAGTTTTTATATACTGACGCACATGGTGAAATACCCCCAAGCAGTGTAAAGGGTATGGACATTTCCTCTCCGCAGGCCCATTCGATAAAGTCTAAGGCTTCATCCTTATTCCTGCTGTTACTGGATATACCCATTGAACCTCCACCTAGTAATGGGCTATTCCCAGGAACCTGAGCATGCCCGATCATACCTGCAACATTTGACTTTTCAATATTTATGATATCCGATGCATGATTAATAAACATGATCATCATTGCAGCATTGCCTGAAATAAAGTTGTCTACCGAAGCCTTCCACCATGAATTTTCTGGAATTGGGCAAGCATATTTCATAGATTCCTTATAATTCTTTAATGCCTCAACAGCTTCTGCATTCCCCAAAAGTGGCCGTCCCGCTTTATCGAATAAGCTCCCTCCAGCGCCGAATAGCCGAGGAAGGTACTCGCACACCACACCACTGGTAGTTCCAAGGGTTAAGGTAGTTCCAAACTCAACCGGTGAGTTTTGATTTACACGGCGTGTAAAGAATTCAGCAACGCGGTTATACTCTTCAAAAGTCGACGGAACTGCAAGCTCATAGTGATTCATTTCATAGTACATCCGTTTAACCTTCGGATCCTCGAATAAATCTTTACGGTAAAAAAGCATCTGAACGCTTAAATCAAAAGGTACCGCATAGGGTACGCCCTTTACCATTGAAAAGTCATTCATTATATCACCTAACATATGATCAAAAATCCCTGCACTGTTTCTGTACATTTTAGGCAAAGGCATCAGACATTTTCTTTTAAACCACTGCAGCCATACCATATCCAAACGCATTACATCATAAAATCCGGTATCCCCCATCTGATTAATTACGTCATACAGCTCATTATAAGGAAATACGGCAAAATTTACTTTAATACCCGTTTTTCGGGTAAAACTCGGGGAAAGCTTCATAAGTGCAGAAGTTGATGGGCTCTCAAGCATAAGAACATTAAGTGTCTTACCTTTGGGAAGTGATATTGAGGCTGAGTTCTGATATTTCGAACCTTCGCATGGAAGTATCCGTGACACTGGTTCCATAAACTCTCCATTAATACTTTCAATAAGCAGCTTTCCTGCCTCATGACCAAGCATCTGGCTGTTCACCCCATAACGTTCTATTCTATCTTCTCCAGAGGCTATGCTTGACGGTGAAAGCACAACCATTTGCGGCGATTCATTTAGCGTACCCATAGCACAAGCAGATAAAACACCTTCAGCCAAACAAAGATTGCTGGCTGCTATAGCTTCCGGTACTTCTTCATCTTTAAAGAAAGAAAATGCCGCCCGGAAAGCCATTCCTTTTTCAGATTGTATATGAACTTCATCTACAATAATTTCGCATTCTTCCCTGGCTTTCTCCATAAAGCCTTCATAGAAGTCTTTCTCACAGGAATGAATATGCAGGCCGGTGATGACACCAATTCTATGAAGGCCTCTTTCTATGAGATCTTTCATAATCTCCGCACCAGCGGTTCTATAATCAAAACCTAGAAAATTCGCTTTTACCTCCGGACGACGCTCAATAAACATCAGTTTTGTACCATTAGCAGTCAGTGAATCATATAGTGAAATCAAATGAGGTATGCAAGTCACAACAACCACACCATCTACACGCTGCGTTGCGATAAGGTTTACTACCGCTTCCTCACGGGAAGGTATATCCCCAGTAAGGTATAATTGGAGTGCATATTCATGCTCTTCAACATAGGATTTAAGACTGGTAAAAAAACTTGCAAAATGGGGATTGGTAATATCCGGAAGTATTACGGCCAGTGACCGGGTCGAACCTTTGCGTAGCATTTTTGCTTTTGCATTAATACTATATCCGTTTTTTCTCGCTATTTCTTCTACCAACTGAATTTTTTCTACGCTTACATTCCCTTTACCATTCAAAATATTTGATACCGTTCCGTGAGACACTCCTGCCATTTTTGCAATGTCTTTAATTGTTACCATTTTTAGACTCCTTAAGAAAACTGATATACGTAAAAAGTGGATGCTTCCACTTATATTTTACAGCTAGATTGCTTTTTTTCCAAGTTTTATAACTATTTTGATTTGTAATCTTTTAAGACCAGCCAATTTAATATACATTTATTACAATTTTGAAAGTCTTACTATAAAATCAGCTATCGCATCTTCATCATTGCTCACCAATATTTGATCCGCCAATTTCTTTACAGCATTTACCCCATTCGACGGAGTTGCAGCTACATCAGCTTCTTTAAGAAGCTCAATATCATTATAATAATCACCAACTGCACAGAACACCCGGTGTTCCTCCTTTAGATGATCTTTCAGCCATGCTAGCGCACTGCCTTTATTAATTCCTGACGGCAATATTTCTAAAAATATTTCAGAAGAAAATACTATGTGTACCGACTCTTCTATTCCCTCTTTTTTGAATTCCTGTTGGAGCTCCTCTAATTCTTGATGTTCTCCGCAAAAAAGAATTTTAAGCCAATTTTCCTTAAAAACCTCCTGGAGACTTTTGAACACACAGGGTGAATGCATAGTAATAAAATCAGGATCAGAGGTTTCTCTCGGTGATACAAAATTAATTTCATTTTCGCTGTAAATCTGAATATCTATATTCGGGTGTCTCCCTAAACAATTCGTGATCATCGGAATCAACCTTTCTTTCTGTAAAAAAAATGTTTCAAGAAGGGTTTCGGTATGAAAATCATACAGCCCGCTTCCATTAAACACGATGGATGGTGTGTTAATGCAAACCCCTTCTATCAATGGTTTAGAATTCATAGGTGTACGTCCAGTTGAAATTCCAAATCTTCCTCCATTTTCTGTAAACATCTGAATTGCTTTTTTATTCCGTACAGAAATTTTACATTCAGAATTAAATAAAGTACCATCTAAATCACTCATAAGTACTAATTTGCTAAAATCCATTTCGGCCTCCCTTATTGCCTCGAAAATATGCATTCCGGTCATTACAGAAGTGTGACTGTATTTCTATAGAATGCATGTTATGTGCTACAAATTCATTGTATTTTGTAAATTGGTACGTGTCAATATTTTTGCGAGATTTTCTAAAATGACTAACAGCAAATTTAAGAATTATCTGCTTTGTAAAAATGAGATGAATGAGCTTTTCTCGATAAACTGGACACTCCTAAGTTAGATTTCCTTTGTTTCTCTCAAAATTACTATATACATCATTTTCTCATGGTATTTACACCAATTACCATTTCGTGATCGCAAAATCATTTCCTCCTACGCAGCACAATTAGCATAATATCTTTACTTGTAATCACACGGAGTCAAGAAATTCAATGCTTGATGCCTTCTTCTTCGATTGTAAAATGTCTCTATATACCAGAATATATCCCTGCGAGCCTGCTCACGAGTGGCATACTTATTATTGTAGCGCATTTCACATTTTATAGTGCTGAAAAATGTTTCTGCACAAGCATTATCATAGCAGTTTCCTTTACGGCTCATGCTACATACCATATTGTGTTTTTTTAACAAGGCCTGATACTCATGGCTGCAATACTGCACACCCCTGTCGGAGTGATGTAGGAGTCCTTTTGGAGGCTTATGCCTCATTACTGCGTTGTTTAAAGCTTTTATGCACAGTTCAGTCTTCATGTTGCCATCCGTAGCCCAGCCAACAATCTCTTTTGTAAATATGTCCTTAACGGTTGCTAAATAAAGCCATCCTTCATTTGTGCCAATGTAAGAGATATCAGTCACCCAGACTGCACCTGGCCTATCCACATTGAAGTCTTGGTTCAAGATGTTTTCTGCCACTGGAAGCTTATGATTTGAATTTGTTGTTGCCTTATATTTTCGTTTTCTCTTTGAATACAGATTATGCTCCTTTTGGATTCTGTAAAGTCTGTTACGACTACATTTTGGGTATTTTCCCCTTACATCTTCAAGCAATTTATCAAGGCCACACATGCCTCTTAGTTCATTGTAGCTTTTTATGGCAACAGCAGTAATTCCCTGAGTCTCTAAAGTTCTTCTGCTCGTAGCTCTATTCAACCAACCATAGTATCCACTCCGTGAAATATACAACAATTCGCACATCTTCTCAACAGGAAACTCGGAGCTGTGTTTCTGTATGAAGGCATAAATTACTTCCTGTTGTCTTGAATGAAGATGGCTACGGATTTTTTTAAAATATTTACTGTTTGCTCCAGATCAGCATTCTTTCTTTTTTCTTCCTTGAGCTGTGCTTCCAGATCAGCTACACGGCTGTTAACCGGGTCCTGCTTAACCTCAGCAACTTTTAACCAATTTCGTATAGTCTGGTCATTTACACCAAAATCTTTAGCTACTTTATTTACAGGCTGCTGCTCTTCTCGTATAAGCCTTATGATATCAGCCTTAAATTCCTCATTGTACCGGTTACCCTTTGTTGTCATTCTTATCTCCTCCACAGGTTTACTTTACCCTAACTTACCTGTGTCCGACAAATCGAGTATTCCACAGTGTTTTTCTTTTCTGTGTTAGTACATAGATTGTCTTTCTCTGTTATACAAAATGGGAAGTTGACTTCAATATAAGGGCAGCCGAATGAGTAAATCAATTAATGGTAGTGCAATTTGGGGTGAGTAATGCCTACGAGCAATGCATCCCTTTATGGATTTTTTACGGATTATATGGCTCTCCGTTTGGTTTAGACGCCGGCGGGGTGCTATCCTTTGTTACCGGCGGCTGAAGCGGGACGTATATAACGTCGCCTGTAATCTCTGGCTCTGCGTATGTCGGAGGGGATGTGCTGCTTGACGCAGATTCATCATCGCCCATAATCCCGATTTTGTGACCGCTCTCATACATATCCTCGGCAACGGTTCCGCTGCCCATAATGCCGACCTTATTGCCTGTAAGCTGATCGCCGGGATTGCCGACCATTGTTCCGACGCTGCCACCGCCTTCGTCGACTATCCACCCGAAGCCCGGTATCCAGACATGTGGCTTTCCGTCGATGACTGTTCTATCGCCTGATTTTGGTTCGGTGGAGACTGGTGCGGATTTTGATATAGGCTTCGGTGCTGGTTCTGTTTTTTCTTCTGCCGTTACCTCTATTTTCGTCGACTTACTTTCTGTGACAGCCTCCGCTACAGGAGTAGGCATATCAGCAGAGATAAAAATATGTGGTACCTTTTCTGCCCTAACCTCAATTTCGGCGCTTACAGCGGTTTTTACCGGCTCGGCGGGTAAATCCTCGACCTCGACGCTCCGTGGCCACACGGCGGCACACAGCGCGGCACAGGCAATAATTCCTATTCCAGCGATTGTTTTTTTCATACAGACCATCTCCCTTTAGCAAGACACCATACCACAAGGTGCGGGAGATAGCTACTGATTTACGCAAAAAGCATCCCTAAGATTGAAAAATGTTATAACACATGCTATAATTGTTGGTAAGAGGTGAAGACAAGTGGATTTTTCCGCAACAGTGAAAATGGTACGCGAGAAAATGCATATGAGCCAAGAGGATTTGGCCCGTGCCTTAAATGTAAGTTTCGCCACAATTAATCGTTGGGAGAACGACAAAACCCATCCCAATAAACTGGCCAAACAGGTATTTATATCTTTTTGTGAGCAGAACGGCATTTCAGTCAAGGATTAGAGAAAAAAGTAAACTGAGAAAAACAGGTCAATATACAGGTTGAGTTGAATGAAAAGTTAAAAAGATTGAGGAAGGAGCTTAATACGCTGTGATTAAGTTTAATAAAATTGAAAATGCCGAGATTTTCACAAGGGATTTTAGGCCACTTGTAAAAAACAATGAGATTGATTTTCCTGCAGCCGAAGAAATTGCAGTCATTTATGGACCGAATGGGACGGGAAAAACCAGCCTGATAAAAGTGCTTTCTGATGGCAAAGGCACGAAGGTTGAGTTTGAATACGACAACCAAACATATTCGACTGGTAAGGGTATGTTTCATATCATTAACGACCAGAACAACAGGAACATCATCAAGGGAGAAACAAAGGACTTTTTCCTCGGTGACAACATCAGGCGCGAATTTGAATTGCAGGAGTTTATCATAACTGAACGTGGAAACATCATTGGTGCGATAGTAGCTTCTCTTAAATCGCATGGTATTTCTGCGGCGAATAGCTCCTTAATTGATTTGATTACTATTCCTGACATTGCGGCATTGATTAAGGATATTGCAAACACCAAATCGAAAGGCGACAAATATGCGACCGAAGATTTAATTACAAAAATGCAAGCAATCGTCGCAATTGAAATCCCTGAACACGATGATGCTAAGCTGCAATTTCTTCAGAATGATATTGGGGGCAAGGATAGTATCTTTCGCAAAATTGAGGATATAAATACCAAGCCATTGGCCTCCAATCCCCGCGTTCATCAAATTGAAGAAAACACAGAGGCAATAAATATTCTCAATCGCTTTCATAAAGACGAATGCATTGTCTGCGATACAAAAGGCATTGACTGGGAAACTCTACTTGCTTCGAAAACGGCGAATCGCACAACTGTTATCGAAGCATTGGCTGATGATGTAAAGCCTCTCATCGAAAAAATCATCGGCTTAGTTCCTGCGTCTGATCCGTTCCAAATCAAGACACGCCTTATTGACGCAATTAGCCAGGGCAACAACGCAAGTATTATTGCTTTACTTGAAGAAGCGAAAACATATAAGAACCTTTATTGTCATATCGTTCTTAATGATTTGGATGCTTTGATTTCTGCAAGCGAGTTACCAAGCAAAATGACTGAATATCAAGCACTGTTAGCTGAGAAGCCGGAAATCACAGAAGAAGATATGCTTTATATCGAAGAAATCATCAACAACAGTATGAACAAAAAACTCTCTCTGGAAAGGGATGAAAAAACAAAGAATCTTCGGATTTTCCTTTCGAATCAAGAATTCCTGGGCAAATCCCGAGATGAACTGCCTCTGAGTACAGGTGAGCAGAACTTTCTTTCTTTGACTTTTGAGTTCTTGAAAGCCAAAAATTCGGCTTGCCCTATTGTCGTAGTAGATGATCCGATATCAAGTTTTGACTCGATCTATAAAAATAAAGTCGTATTTGCCATTATTAAAATGTTACATCATAAGAAGCGGATAATATTGACGCACAATACCGATTTGCTTCGTTTGCTTGAAAGCCAGTACAATAGCTGTTATAAGTTATATCTTCTCAATAATACTGACGGCGAAGAAAACGGCTTTATTGCATTAAATCAGAAAGAACAAGAAATGCTGATCAGCATTGAAAAGCTACTCTCAGCTTTTAGGGGTAGCATCTTCCCGCACATTCAAAACAAAGAATTGTTCCTTATTTCCTTAGTGCCGTTTATGCGCGGATATGCCAATATTATCAATAATACAGGAGTTTACGACAAACTGACACAGTTAATGCACGGATACAAGACAGACAAAGTGGATATAGCCGATATCTATAAGACGCTGTTTGGGAATAATGGCGGGGTATTGCCCGATAATTACGAAGTTTCCGTTTCCGATATCCTTTCCAAAACTGTTGATGGCGTTCATATTCTCAACCCAGCTCAATACCCGCTGCTGGACAAGACCCTGCGGCACTCTTTTACATATTTATTTTTGCGTTTGATGGTAGAAAAGGCTCTTGTCGCGAAATTCGGCATTGATACAAACAGGAATAAACAATTAGGACAAATTATTTCGGCTGCTTATCCTAATGAAAATGATATCACCCAGATTCGAAATCGGATAAGATTGACCTCGAAAAAGACCCTAATAAACGAGTTTAATCATTTTGAGGGGAATTTGAGCATTTTCCAACCGGCGATTGATATTACTGACCAAGCTCTCGGCAAAGAGAGAACTGACATAGTAACTTTTGTAAGTAATCTCTAAGGAAGAGCTATTGTGGATTTGATTAACATGAACGAAGTTCAACAGGATGAGTTGATTGAAATAATGGCTGAGATTTTGACCATAGCCAAGGCGAAGAACTAGAAAGAAGCCGAACCCGCTTTGCAAAAGTAATGGCAAAAATCACGCAGGTCGTTAAAGACGACGAAACGCTCGCCAAGGTTACGGGTTACACCACGACTGTTTACCAACTTGTCAAACCGATAATTGATAACATGAATGTGAGGTAAAGCAATGGCAAAAAACAAAGGATTGTCAAATGCGAAAGATGCAAAGAAAGATGAGTTTTATACACAGTACGAAGTTATCCAGTCAGAATTAAATAATTATGAAAATTTATTTCGGGAGAAGGCTGTATTTTGTAATTGTGATGATCCATATGAAAGTAATTTCTTTCAATTTTTTATAAGAAATTTTAATTATCTGGGATTAAAGAGACTTATCTGCACTTGCTACTTAGGTTCGCCAATAGCATATACTCAGTTAAGTTTATTTGATGATATGGACAAACTCATGACGAATGTGAATGGCTATGTTATTGATATAACTGAGGTTCCTATGAAAAATGGTCGAGGTGTCACGGATGACGATATCAACACTCTACTTAAATCCAAAAAACGCGGTGTAAAAAAATTAAAAGGCGATGGAGATTTCCGTTCTGAAGAATGTATTGAATATTTGAAACAGGCTGATATTGTTGTGACCAATCCGCCATTTTCTTTATTCCGCGAGTATTTAGCACAGCTTATGGAATATAACAAGCAATTTCTTATTATTGGAAATGTGAACGCTATAACTTACAAGGAAGTATTTCCTTTGATAAAAGAAAATAGATTATGGCTTGGGGCAAGCATTCACAGCGGTGATAGGAAGTTTTATGTTCCTGACGATTATCCCTTAAATGCTGCAGGATGCGGTGTAGATGATAATGGCCGTAGATTTATTCGAGTAAAGGGTGTTAGATGGTTTACAAATCTCGACTATGCCAAGCGACACGATGTGCTCGACTTATATAAAACCTATAACAAGGATTTATATCCCAATTATCATAATTATGATGCCATCAATGTGAATATAACAACAGAGATTCCTAAGGATTATGAAGGCGAAATGGGCGTTCCTATTACGTTCTTAGATAAATATAATCCTGACCAGTTTGAAATAATCGGAATGTCAGCAACACAAGAAACTATGGAACAACCCGTTATGTTCGGCGAGGAATTCATAAAAATCTATAGAAAACAGGGTGGTACTGGGCACTTCTCGCCAAATATGTATGGTGTCTGTTACTTTGATAGTGATGGAAAGGCAAAAGTCCCATATGGGCGTATTCTTATCCGTAATAAGCATCCCAAAATGAAAGGAGCCGAATAATTATGAAAATTACACCAATAAGCATCAAAGTGCGCGATATCTTTGACTGTTATTCTGATAACGGTGATGATGGTGTCTTTGCTTATGGGGGAAGGCTTGCAGTTCGCCCTCCGTATCAGCGTGAATTCGTATATGATACCGCCCAAGCTGAAAGAGTGATACATACCGTTCTTAAAGGTTTCCCTCTTAATGTTATGTATTGGGTGAAAGTCGGAGAAGACAAATACGAGGTGCTTGACGGTCAGCAACGCACCTTGTCGGTGATGCAATACTTGAAGCATCAATTTCCAATAACATTGAATAGTCAGAAATACTACTGGGATTCGTTGCCTGATGACAAGTATAATGCCATCATTAATTACGAGTTTATGATTTATATCTGCGAAGGTGAAGAATCTGAAAAGCTGGAATGGTTTGAGGTCGTCAATATAGCTGGCGTACGATTGACAGACCAGGAACTACGTAATTCTGTGTATACAGGAGAATGGCTCTCTGATGCGAAGATGCATTTCTCAAAGAGAAACTGTGCAGCAAAGGGGCTTTCGGATAAATATATCACAGGTGATCCAAATAGGCAGGAATTGTTGGAAAAGGCGCTTAAGGGCATTTGTGAATTTCAGGGTATAAAGGATTTAACAGATTATATGTCGGCTCATAAGGCTACTTCTGATGCAGACGAGCTTTGGCAGTATTTCCAAGACGTGATACATTGGGTAGAAAAGATTTTCCCGCAGTATTATGCTGATATGAAGGGTGTCGACTGGTGCCATCTTTACAATGTATATCATGGTAATTCATACAATTCGACAACAATGGCAAGCGAAGTTAAAAAATTGCACGAAGATGATGAGGTGCAGAAGACTAAAGGAATTTATGAGTTCTTACTCAGTAAGAACTTTGACCCGTTTGCTGGACGTTTGCTAGATCTTCGTTCTTTTGAGAAGCGTGATAAGATGGCAGCATACAGCAAGCAAGGTGGTATTTGTACAATTTGTCATCAGCATTTCGAGTATGACGAAATGGAAGGCGACCATATCAAACCGTGGAGTAAAGGCGGTCGTACGGTTCCTGATAACTGTCAGATGCTTTGCAAAGATTGCAATGGCAAGAAGACTGACAAGTATTAAGAAAATATTTTTGCCTATTTCAAAAGCTAAAGATGTTCAAGGCATTATACCTCACTGTGCACGACAGAAAGCTCGGAAAACCATTGATTTTCCGAGCTTTCTATGTGGTGGAGATGACGGGATCGAACCGTTGACCTCTTGAATGCCATTCAAGCGCTCTCCCAGCTGAGCTACACCCCCATATATTGGAAAACCCTTTATTCATGAAGTTCCCCGGCTTTTCCATTTTTAGAACTGTTTCTTTCTTGTGTGGTTGCACATCCGATAACTTACGCTCCCACCTCACCTATCGCCTCTCCGACACTCATCTCCACTCCAAGTAATCACCCCCAACTCCCCATAACCCTCAACAAAACCAGCCAACAAACTCACCCTTATAAGTGTAAGTTCATTGGCTGGTTTTGTTGGGGTTTACCCTATCAGTTTTTCACAGTAAAACTGTAACTTCCGGAGCCCAGTTTGAAATTCAGGTGGCTGCCTTCCCGGGTAACAGCTGAGATACCTTTTACGTCTGATGTCATTTTATTGTTTTTCCAGATGACGGTGTCTCCCTCCAGCAGGGTCACCGAATCCGATTGTGTGTCGGCCACCGGCAAGGATACATCTGCCGTGCTGTTAAAGGGGATGGTTATTTTAAAATTTAATTTGTCGTCCGCCTTGCTCCAGCTGGATTCAACGTCGCCTTTAACGGTTTTGATCCTGCAGTTGACATATTGCAGATCAGGTATTACGACAGGCTTCACTGTTAATGCTCCAAAACCCGTGGCCTCCTCTCCTGCTCTGATGCCTCCCAGGTATTTATAGAACCAGCTTCCCACGGTGCCGTACATGGGATGGTTGTGGGAGTTCATGGCGCCGCCCGTGGCATACTCCCACCTCTCCCATATTGTGGTGGCGCCCATTGAGATCATATAGCCCCAGCTCGGATATGTGGTCTGGGTCACCAGCTTGTATGCCACGTCGGCATATCCCTCTTCCGTCAGGACTTCAAGTATATACTTGGTGCACAGGTTGCCGGTGCTCAAATGGTAGTTCCTTTTTTCAACATCCTTTACCACATTCTCCAGAATATGTTTTCTGTGGCCCTCCGGCACAATGTCCAGATACAGCGGGAATACATTGGAGGACTGGCTGCCCGTGGCATAGTTCAGATTATCCTTATCAAAAAACTTATCGTTAAAGGCCCTTTTTACCCTTTCAGCGAGCTTTTCATAAACCTCTGAGTCTTCATTTTTACCCAGGATACGGGCAATTCTAGCCACCAATTTTGCATTATAGTAGTAATATCCCGTAGACATGAGGCTTCCCGGTGTTATGGCCGAAACGGCGCCTTCGCCGAGGCTTTCCGTCACACTTTCTCCGGCCGGTGGAGCCCAGTCCCCGAAGGTAGTATATTCTATTATATAATCCTGTGCCATATTCCCCATGCACCTGATCCATTCCTTGAAGCCTTCATAATGTAATTCTAATATACGCTTATCCCCATAATTGAGGTACAGCAGCCACGGGATGTTTATATAACTGCTGCAGACTGGGTCGGCGGGCTTCCAGCCCCAGCCGAAGGGGGCTGTGTCCGTGATGGCTCCGGTGTCCTGATCCTGTGCGTCGGAGATATCGTTGATCCACTTTGGAAAGAACCGTGACATATTAAAATTGTACACCGTCTCCTCTCCCCTGACAGTGGCGTCGTTGAGCCAGCCCTGCCTTTCATTTCTCTGAGGGCAGTCCGTGGGGATGCTGTGCAGATTGCTGACCTCCGTCCACACCACATTTGAATGAAGCCTGTTTATCAATTCATTGCTGCAGGAAAAGCTTCCCGTGATGTCCACCGAGGAACGCACTATTCTTCCGGTGATACTGTTCAGATCAGGCACTCCCGGGAAATCCTCCACCTGGACGTATCTGAAGCCATGGTATGTAAATCTGGGCTCGTAAATTTCCTCACCTTCGCCCTTCAATATGTATATGTCCCTTGCCATAGCGGTTCTCAGGTTTTCCTGGTTTACGGTCCCGTCATCATACAGGGTCTCTGCAAACCTCATGGTGACCTTTGTACCTCCGGGCCCCGTTACCTTCAGCTTAGCCCAGCCCGCAAAGTTCTGCCCCATATCATAAACATATACGTTTTCCCTGGCTTTTTTAACACTTACGGGCTTTATGTCACCCATGACTTTTATGGGTTCCAGCGGCTGGGCGGTCAGCTTGCCCGCGGGGCCGTGTATGGCACAGGGAGCGGTCCAGGTCTCGAAATACTTCTTTTTGTCCATACTTTCAATGTATCCCGGCGTCTCCCAGCCGCTTTTTTCTTCCCTTGCGTCATATATTTCACCGTCGTAAATGCTGTTTTCAAGAATAGGCCCGGAGGCTATCTGCCATTCCGTAAAATTGGTATTGGTATAGATAACTGTTTTCCCGCCGTCTTCCGTATCCACTTCCAGCTGGAACAGCAGGGCGGTGGCGGCATACCATCCGTTGCCCAGTATCACTCCGATTACATTATCTCCCGTACTTAAATAATCCGTGACATCATGGGTGACATAAAAAACTCTTTTGTTGTATTCGGTGCAGCCCGGGTCAAGGACATTATCTCCCACCTTCTTGCCGTTGAGCCTGAATTCATTGTATCCCACGCCGCTGATATACGCCCGGGCTTTTACGGGCCGCTGCTCCAGCCTGAATTCATTGCGGAATAAAATGGATTTGCCGCACTTGGACCCGTGAAACCCCATCCATATACCCTTCCACTCCTTTTTATCCAGCAGGCCCATTTCAAAATGTGCGATCTCACTGAATTCGCTTGCGCCGTATTCCCCGATCCAGATACACACCTTCCAGAAGTATATGCCCCTGCTGGCAAGTTCTTTCCCGCCATACTCTATATCAACGGAACTGCCGGAGGTCACTTTGCCCGAATCCCACATATCTCCTATATCCGAAGCGGCCTTTTCACCGCTGCTTGAAACAATTATCCTGTAAGCCAGCTGTTTTATGCCTCTTTCACCACACTGAGCCATCCAGGAAAACCGCGGTTTCAAAACATCTATCCCCAGCGGATTCTGCGCATATTCGCATTGCAGGTTATAAATCCGTAAGGTCCCGCTGCCTGTGGCTTCGCCGCTTGTGGATCTGCCGGAGTCAAATTCATTGGTCATAGTCCATTATCCCTTTCTCAAAATGTTTTTAAAATATTACTGCGCTATATTCATTTTCCTGAGATTGTTAAAGCTTATTTCCACGCTTTCGATGCTGGGCCTGCTGCAAACGTCCTGTTCCACAAATGCCCATTCCACGCCGAGCTTTTCGCCTGTTTCCGCAAAAGCTTTTATGTCCAGGCAGCCCTCCCCTACTTCGGCAAAGTTCGGCTTTGTATCCTTTATCATGTCCTTCAGGTGTATATATTTGAGCAGGGCCGCATTTTTCTTCATGTATTCTATGGTGTCAACGTTTGAATAGGAGGACCAGAAGGTGTCCAGCTCCATTTTGAGGCCGCTTACCCTCCTCATATACATGTCCAGGATATATTCATTGTCTATTTTCGCAAATTCAAAATCGTGGTTGTGATAGCACAATTGGATATTATACAGCTTGCACTTTTCATTTATATCATGGATCAATTCCATTACTTCCAGGAAATCATTATCGTTCTTTCTCATTTCGGGAGGCAGCCATGGGACGGAAATGGTGTCCATTCCCAGAGTTTTTGCAAACTCGATCTCACCTTCCAGGTTATTTTTCAGGCTGTCCAAGGGCACATGGCTGTTCACGGCCCGGATGCCAAGGCCATCAATTACCTTTTTGAGTTCCTTTGCCTTCATTCCGTGGTAACCCGCGAATTCCAGCCCCTGATAGCCTATATCCGAAACCTTTTTTATGGTTCCGGGAAAGTCCTTCTCACAGAAGTCCCTTACACAAAACAGCTGTAGACCTATTTTCAACAAAATACCAACTCCTTTAGGCGCTTATTTTTACTTTTTTACCTGAAGCCGACGACTCCATGCAGGCGAATATTATATTGAGCGCCGCCAGCCCTTCTTCTCCCGATATTTCAGGAGGAATGCCGGTGGCAATGCTTTTGACGAAGAGGTCTATCACACCCGACTTTGACTGATTGTCATTTGTCTGGATATCCCCCACCTTGCAGTAAAGCTTTTCTCCGTTTCTTTTAGTTATCTCAATAGGGAAATCTGGGTTATCGTAAATTTTCATGACTCCGCCGCTGCAATATAAAACCGTGCTGTTATTCTCACGGCCGTAATTTGTCCAGCTTGCAGTCATTGTACCGGTAATGCCCGTTTTTGATTTCAAAATGCAGAAAGCGTTATCATCCACACCGATCAATTCCCCGCCGGGGCCTTTTTTGTCCAGAGTTGTGACCAGCGCCATTACTTCCGTGATTTCATCTCCTATGAGCCATCGGATAAGGTCCGCCTTGTGAATGCCAAGATCGCCCATGGCGCCCATGGTGGCCGACTTTTTATCAAAAAACCAGGTGTTTGCCCCCTTATCCATGCTCCAGTTCTCGGGCCCACTGTGGGAAAATGTGGTTGAGAAACTTATGATCCTGCCCAGCTCACCGCTCAAAAGTATGCTTTTGGCTTTGGCATGGGCAGCGGCCAGCCTCTGGTTATGGCCGATCATGAGAAACTTCCCGGACTCCTTTGCCGCTGCGATCATTTCTCTGGCAGCTTCCGGCGACGTTGCCATGGGTTTTTCGCAGAGCACATGTTTTCCGGCCTGCAGGGCAGCTATGGTAATCGGGGCATGAAAGCTGTTTGCGGTGCAGACGCTCACGGCGTCTATTTCGCCGTCCGCCAGCATATCCTGGTAGGAATCGTACGCCCTTCCCCCGTATTGCCCGCACATTTCAGCGGCTCTGCCCTTTAAAGGGTCAAAAAAGCCTTGGATCTGGGCATCGGCATTTGAGGAATATTCCGGCGCATGCCTGAATTTAGTTATGGAACCGCACCCTATTATACCTACACGAATCATGGTAAACCTCCCAAAACAATATCCGGTAATTAAATCTAAGCCATTATGCAATATTATTTTCATGCAAAAAATATTTCTATGTAGTAAATATCCTTTTGTAATAAAGTCAATTACTATTGGCTGAAAGCCGATAGTTTGGGTTTGAGACTAAAGCCTACTATGGTATCACAATGCCCTTAAGATAACCGGCGGGTTTGTTTTCCAGTGTCTCAAAGGCCTTCTGTATATCGCTCAGCGGGAAAGTGTGGCTGACTATTTCTTCAACCTTAAACACGCCCTCATTCAACAGTGACACCGCGCGCCTCAGATCATCCATGGGGTTTTGTGCAAACAGGGGATGTGGGACTATGATCTGTGCGGACTTTTCTATGGCAACCCTGAAATCAAATTCCTTGCAGACAGCCTCATGGGAGCTCATCAGTATAAGCCTTCCCCTGCCCGTACTTTTAAGGTATTTCTGTGCGCTGTTCAGAAGCGAGGGGATTCCCGTGCCCTCGATGACAAAGTCGGCCATGCTTCCGTGTGTTATATCCGATACCGCTTTTGCAGCGTCTTCCTTTTTAGAATTGACAGTATGCGTGGCGCCGAATTTTTTCGCCAGCTCAAGTTTTTCATCATCAATATCCAGAGCAATAAGAGAAGACAGGAAGCCGCCGGCCAAAGCCTGTATGCACCACAGGCCCATAGGCCCGCAGCCCTGTATTACCGCATGGTCTCCGGCTTCAGGCGCCGTTCCCCGCAACACCGTGACAATGCATTTGAGAGGTTCTCCCAGCGCATATCCGGGATTTATGCCCGGGGCCAGCTTGCAGCAGCTGCCTTCGCTTGCCAGGGCGTATTCGGAAAATCCCGAAAGGCTGTTTGGCAGCACTGTAATATTGTCTCCCACTTTAATTTCTTTTACCTTCTCTCCTGTTTCCACGACCGTGCCGGCCCACTCATGTCCCAGAGTCTGGGGGCATGAGCCCAGCAGGCCCTTCCAGTGGTTCAGTTCCCAGTTGCACAATCCGCAGGCCGCCACCTTCACCAGCACCTGGTCCTCTTTGGGATAAATATCTCTTTCAGACAGCTCAAATTTACCCGGAGCCGTCAATATGGCACTTTTTGTTTTCATAATAATCTCCTATCAACGCGCATAGCGCTTAAACAAATAGTAATGAAAAACCGATTTAGCGGGTTTTAGCCTTTTACACTGCCCGCAGCCACTCCTGACACAATGTATTTCTGGAAGAAAATAAATATAATAAACGCGGGGACCATGGCCGTGGTGGCTGCCGCAAACATGCCTCCCCAATCCGAGGTATACTGCTGGATGAACATCTGAAGCCCCACGGGGATGGTCATCAGCTCATCCTTTCTGAGAAATATGTTTGCTATCATGTATTCGTTCCAGCACTGCAAAAATGAGTATATGGCAACCGCTATAATTCCCGGCCCGGAAATGGGAAGTACTATCCTCACAAAGGACTGGGCTTTTGAATACCCGTCTATCCAGGCCGCCTGCTCAAGTTCCTTCGGGATGGAATCAAAGAAGCCTTTGAACATCCATGTGGCAAAGGGCAGATTCATGGACAGGTATATGGAAATGACACCCATATGGGTATTGACTATTCCGGCCTTTTTAAAAAGAATGAACAGGGGGATCAGCGACAATATCAGAGGAAACATCTGCATCATCAGCAGGAAATTTGAATAGCCTTTTACCATTATGTATTTGTACCTGGACATTATAAAACCCGCCATACCGGCCACAATTATACTTAAGGCAGTCCCTATGCTGGTCACAAAGAAACTGTTCCTGATAAAAATAAGCATTTTAGAATTCAAATACATGGAAATATAATTATCAAAGGTAAACTGCTTCGGAAGTATGCTGTTGCTGGACATCATGATCTCGCTGGTGGACTTGAAGGAATTGATAATTACAAACAAAATAGGAAAATCAATAATAATTGTAAAAACCAGTATAATCAGAAATAATATAAACCTGTTAAGTTTTTTCCCTTTTTTCATATTATGTCTCCCCCTATTCCGTCTTCTTCTGAACTCTTAAAACAAAATTTGCAAGGATCATAAGAGTCAACATAGTGATAATAGCCATGGCCGAGCCTCCGGCGATATCGTTCTTTGTAAAGGAATACTTATATGCCATGACCACAATGTTCTGGGTAGAATCAAAGGGGCCGCCGTTGGTAAGCAGGAATATGGTGTCGAAATCGTTTACCGACCATATGGTCATAAGTATCCCGCAAACTATTGTTATGGGTATTAAATTGGGCCATGTGACATACTTGAAAAGCTGCAGCCTGTTTGCGCCGTCAATGCGGGCCGCTTCATACTGTTCCTCAGGTATTGTCTGCAGCACGGCCAGCAGGGAGACCATCATAAAGGGAAAGCTTCTCCACACCTTTACGAAGCTCACGGATAATACCGCCCAGGTCTGGTCTGCCAGAAACAATATGGGGCTCTTGCCGAATGCGCCTAAAATAGTATTTATAATACTGCCCTGATCGCCCAGCAGCCACCTCCATGATACAATCGAAACAATGGAGGGCACAATCCAGGGTATGAGTATGGCCGCCCTGAAAAAGTTTCTGAAGGGCACGTCTTTATTCAAAAATAACGCCAGACCAAGTCCGATACCATAGCTTCCCGAGACGCCTATTACTGAGAAAATCGCGCTGAAACGGCATGCATTCCAGAATTCCGGCATTACAAATATTCTCTTGAAATTTTCCAGTCCCACAAAGGTCCCGGAATCAAACATAGTTCCGTTTTTAAAACTGTACATCAATCCGGTAATCATCGGATAGACAATTATAAAGCTTATGAAGCAGATAGACGGCAGCAGGAACATAAAGCAAAGTATTTTATCCCTGGTATCATTGCTTACCTTAAATTTATCTCCGATACTATTACCCGCATTCAACAATAATTTCATCGTCCGGCTCCTTTATTCTTTGTAGAGAGCGGACGTTTCCATCCGCTCCCTATTACTGGCTTATTGGGCTTTCTTCATAACGGCTTCTATTGCGGTTTGCAAATCGTTTAATATCTTGGCGGGATCCTTTTTCAGTATCAGGCCCTGTATTGCGTTCTTTAAAGCCGAGTCCCCTTCTATTTCATTGAGCTCCGGGAACAATGAGCTGTAGTTTGCAGCCGTGGATTTTGCAATGGGCACATAATCCTTTACTATGGCCGCCCTGTTTTCATTTTTCGTATAGTATTCATCCGAAGCAAAGGAGTCTCTGACCGGCAATGCGGTCATTTTTCCCACTGTAAACAGGTCCTTCTGGTTTTCAGACCACCATTTCAGGAATTCTTTGGTCTCCTGCTGGTGCTTGGAGTCCTTGTACAGCATAATGTTATTTATCCAGTTCAAAGCGCCCTTATCTCCGTGAGGTCCTTCAAGGGGAGTCATTACATATGCTTTTCCCTGCAATTCCGCATATTTGTCATCAAGGCCGGGAGTTCCCACATACATGGCAGCTTTGCCAGAAGCGAAGGCTTTTTCGGCATCGTCATCCGTAAAGCCTGCCGAGGCTGGGTTTATTGAACCGTCTTTAGCCATCTGGGATATGAATTCAAAGGTTTCCTTATTTCTGTCGGAGTTTACCGCAACATTTCTGTTTTCGTCAAACAGTCCGCCACCGTTGTTGTCCATCATTGAGAGCAGGAATTGAAGGCCGTTGTTCACCGATCCGCCCATGGCAAAACCGTATACATCGCCTTTTGTAAGCTTTTTGGCGGTATCCCTGAACTCGGTCCAGTTCTTTGGCGGCTGCAAGCCTGCCTGGTCAAAGATGTCCTTGCGGTACCACATAACGCGGATGTCCCTCTGCCACGGAAGAGCTATGTAATGGCCGTCATATTTCAGCAGCTCCACCGAATCCCCCTGGAAATCGTCCAGCTTGCCCGCGCTTTTCAGATCGGCGACAACATCGTCAATAGGCAGAATCGCACCTATCTGTGAAAACTGGAAGGCCTGATACCCTGCTCCTGTGCTTATATCCGGCGCGCTTCCGGATGCTATTGCTGTTGCAAAGGTCTGATACCAGTTGTTCCATGGTGTTGATTGATACTTGATCTTTACGCCGCTGTGCTCTTCACTGTATTTTTCGCATATTTGAGTAGCCATCTGGATATATTCGCTGCCGCCCCAAACCATGTCCCAGAACTGGATTTCCACCGGTTCCGACTTTGCCGTCTCACTGACAGCGGCCGTACTGTTTGTCTGTCCGCCTGTTGCCGTCGAAGTTGACTGGCTGCCTGAACCACATCCTGCCAAAGCCGTAAATAAAATGGTAAATGCCAGCACTGACGCTGATAGACGCAATCGTTTCATTTCTTTTTTCCTCCTTAAATATTCATGTTAAAACCCTAACTAAAAAATATTAAGCATTCTGGAAAATTCATTTCGCCGAATCCGGATTCTAAAGCGAGCTGCACTTTTTAACTTCACCCTAAGTATAAATCAGGCCGGATCAACAACATATCCCACAAAACTGATTTATATTTATCTATTTTTGTGGTGTTAGCCATTCTCTCCGGCAGCTCTTCACCGGTCCAAAGCCAGGGGCACCTTTTTTTATCTTTATGGGTATAATTTTTGACTAAAGGATGTGTTGCAAATAATAATCCACCCCTTTTGCCCGGGCTTTTGCAGGCTGCTTTCAAGCGCAAAAAAGCCTGTTGCAAAACCGATCCCTGAGGGTTAGTTTTATTACAGGCTTTTTCAATATTTTATCAATATCCGGTATTTAGTTTTATGTGCTTTTCCGGTATTCATTTATTTTTCATTATGGCTTCTATATCTCTTTGCATGTTGTTTAATATAACCTCCGGGTCCTTTTTCATTATAAGTCCCTGAATAGCGTTTCTGAGCGTTGTGTCCCCTTCAATTTCATACAATTCCGGAAACAGGGTGTTGAAATTGGCTGCCATTGACTCTCCCACGGGAACATATTTGTCAACGATGATAGCCCTGTTCTGATAGGCCGTATAGTAGCTGTCATCCGCAAACGAGTCCCTTACGGGCAGGGCGGTCATTTTTCCCGCTATAAACAGATCCTTTTGATTTTCCGACCACCACTTTAAAAATTCCTTGGTCTCTCTGGGATGCTGGGAATTCCTGTACAGCATGATGTTGTTGATCCAGTGGACCGTCCCCCTGTCCCCGTGAGGCCCTTGGATAGGGTCCATAACACAGGCCTTTCCCTTAAGCTCTTCATATTTATCATCAATGCCCGGAGTTCCGAAATATACAGCCGCTTTTCCGGAAGCAAAGGCCTTCTCCGCGTCGTCGTCTGAAATACCCGCCGATGCGGGGTCTATGGAGCCGTCCTTTGCCAGCTCCGAAATGAAATTCAGCGTTTCCCTGTTCCTGTCGCTTATTACCTCCACATTTCTTTTATTGTCAAACAGTCCTCCTCCGTTATTGACCAGCATGGAGATGAGAAACTGGAGGCCGTTGTTCATTGCCCCTCCTATGACCATCCCGTATTCATTCTCATTGGTAAGCTTTTTCAGGGTTGTCCTCAATTCTCCCCAGTTTTCAGGAGGCTGCAGGCCCGCCCTATCAAATAAATCCTTCCGGTACCATATTACACGGATATCCCGGTTCCACGGCAGAGCTATATAATGGCCGTCATATTTCAGCAATTCCACCGAATCTCCCTGAAAATCCTCCAGCTTGCCCGAGCTTTTCATGTCGGCTATGACATCGTCAATTGTCAGGATGGCGCCCAGCTTGTAAAATTGGAATGCCTGGTAGCCTCCCCCTGTGCTTATGTCCGGTGTGCTTTTGGATGCGACCGCCACCGCGAAGGTATTCTGCCAGTTGTTCCACGATATTGACTGGTACTTTACCTTTATATTTTTGTTTTGCTCATTGTATTTGTTGACAAGTGCCGTTGCTGTTTCAATATACCCCTTGCCGCCCCACGACATATCCCAGAACTGGATTTCCACGGGCTCACTGTCCAGATTTACAACATCCGGCTTATTCTCTATTGACGCCTGATCTTCCTCATACCATATGGTAAATGCGGCAATCAGAAGAGTAGCTGCCAAAGTCAGCACAATTGAAGAAACATAATTCGATTTTTTCATCAGACATCCCCTTGGCTTTCCCCTGTAAATATTAGTAACCGGCTTTGCAGCTATGCTTTATTTTACGTTCTGTTTGTTTTCCTGTATTGGTTCGGTGAAACGCCCGCCAGCTTCTTAAATACCCTGTTGAAATATTTTGGGTTCTGGTATCCGACTTTTTCCCCTACCTCCTGAACGCTCAAATTGCTGCCGATCAGGAAAGACATTGCCTTCTTGACTTTAATGTCCGTAAGGTAATCAATAAAATTCTGTCCTGTTTCCTTTAAAAACAACCTGCTGAGATAGCTTGAATTGACATTGATGCTGTCCGCCACCGAATTAAGCGTCAGATTTTTGTCATAATTGGCGGAAATGTTCTGTACGGCCTTTGAGACTATCTCGCTGTACTGCATGGTATTCCATTTATTCAGGCTGCTTTCTATGCCTGCGGTATACATAAGCAAAGTGTTTTTTGCCTCGGAATATGTTTCACACATATTGAACTGGTTTGAAATCTTTTCAACCCTTTCTATATCCGCCTCATATTTTTCCGCATGCTCAATCAGGCTGTTCCGTATGAATATGATAAAATCCGTAAAGAACTGCTTTACCAGGGTTATGTCATACTGATTCTGCTCGATATCCGCAAAGCATTCTTCAAGTATTTTGTCGATACAGTCCATTTTCCCCCTCTCAAGAGAGTCCTTAATGGCTCTGATGTTCTCCTTGTTTATCCATTTGACTCCGGGGTCCTCATCCTTTAGGGTGATATCTCCAAGCTTGTATATTTTCCCGCTTCCCTTGTAGAACTTGTAAACCGCAGCCTGGATACTTTCCTTGTGCGCTATGTGTATCTCCTGCAGCTTTTCCTTTATGCCGCTTATTCCAACAGTAAACGAAATATTCGTATACCTCAGAACGGCTGTCTGGAACCTGCTCAGAGCTTCATAAATGCTGCTGATAAAGGAATTTTCGCTGAAGCAGTCCATATAAATGACCAGCACATAATGATTTATGTTGTAGGGGAAAAATATTTTATCAAATTGTATGACCTCGCCTAAAATAGTGTTAATGGTATTTTGCAGTATGTGAATCTCTTCTCCGCTGTATTTCCCGTTCAGCTCAGCCCATTCATCGGCTATGAGCGTGCATACTATATATTTTCCTTCCTTCATTCCGGTTTCATAATAGTTATTATAAAACTGTATCTCTTCAAAAGTACTTATTTTACCTATTACAAGGTTTTTCAGGAATTCATTTCTCAGCCAGTCAAAGTTCCGTTTGACTTCGTTTTCCCTCTTTAGGGATTCTTTTTCCTGGTATTCATCCAGGATAAACTTATCCTTCAGCACGTTAATCGTATTGATCAGCTTTTCAGGGGTTATATTGGCCTTTAATATATAGTCCGCCGCTCCGTGCAGCAGCGCTTCCTTGACATAGCTGAAATCGTCATAGTTGCTCAGGACCACCGTTTTGACCTGGGGATAATTGTCCTGCAAGTACTTTATCAGCTCAACCCCGTTCATTCCCGGCATTTTTATATCCGTCAGCAGTATGTTGGGCGCCTCCGTTTTTATCAAATCAATGGCATTATCCCCATTGGAGGCATCGGGCAGCATCCTGAAACCGTTTGCTTCCCAGTCAACCAGGTTTTTGAGAGCCATCCTCAACAGCGGTTCATCATCAACGATCATAATTTTCAACATAATTCTACACCTCATTTTGTTAAAGGTATAATTATCGTAACCTTTGTCCCTTCGTTAACCCGGCTGCATATACTTATTCCGTAGCTGTCTCCGAAGTACAGCTTGATCCTTTTGTGGACATTGCTTATGCCCAGGCGTTCAAAGTCGGCCTTGTCTCCGGAAAATATTTCATTGATCTTCTCCTGGGACATGCCTATGCCGTCGTCCTCGATCACATATTGAAGGTTATTTCCGACTATATGGATCCTTATTACGATTTTGCCAAAGCCATCTTTGTTCTGTATCCCGTGAAACATGGCATTTTCAACTATTGGCTGGAGTATCAGGTTCAGGGTCTTGTATTCCAGCACGGAATCGTCGTACTCGTATTCAACGGAAAACTTGCCGCAGTACCGGGTTTCCTGGATATAGATATACGACTTGATCAGCATTAGTTCTTCTTCCACGGTTATAAATTTATTCCTGTATTTTGCGGAAGTCTGGAGCAGAATTATAAGGGAATCCACCATTTTTGAGATGCCGCCGGCTTTTTGTATGGTGGCCATTTGCTTGATCACGCCCAGCGTATTATACGTAAAGTGAGGATTGATCTGGGCCTGAAGCGCAACGATTTCGGCCTTTCGCTTCTCCTCTTCCTTTATGTAGATCTGGCCGATCAGGTCTTTCAGCTTCTGCGACATGTTGTTGAAGCTTATGGTCAGCATACCGATTTCATCCCACTGTTCAACCTCGATGGTGTTTCCGAAATCCCCCTGTTCTATTTTGCCTATCATTTTTTTAAGCTTCCGTATAGGTCTGACTATACCATTTGAAATAATTATTGAAAAGACAAATGTGATTACTATGAGTGCAAGCCCCACAGCTATGGAATTGTTTCTCACGGTATCAATCCCTTTAATGAGTTCGTTTTTGCTGGTCACATTTATTACCTTCCAGTTTGTAAAGGAGGAAGTATAAAAGGTTATCAGCGAGGGCGTGTCATTATAATTCCCCTGAAAACTTCCTGATCTCAGATTGCCGATTTTGGAGAATATCTGCCGGTCAAAATTTTTGTTGATCTCATTCTGGTCTACGTTATTATAAATAATTTTGCCTTCTTCATCTATGATAAATATATTGTTGCCCGGATCCTGCTTTATATTTTTCAGATGATTGTCAAACATATCGCCCATATTTAATTCAATGACAATGTAGCCCAAATCCCTGAACTTCTTTAAATCCTTGATCTTTCTGACAAGCGATATGACCTTTCTGCCGGAAATATCGATCAGCTTGCCCTCATACGGGCCCACCAGTACCTTTTCGCCCCCGGAGTCATCCAGTTTGGGAAACCATTCCTCATCCTTCAGTTTATAGTTGGAATTCACAGAGCCCATGCTCATTCCATAGTAAAACCTGCCGTCATTATTGTACACGGAGATACTGTCGATCCCGTAAACAGTCTTCCGCATGCCTTCCAGGAACCGGTAGGCCGCCAGCAGATCCATTCCGTAGGCGTAGTCCTTGTTGTCGTTATCGGTATAATCGTTGGTTATCCACTGATGGACGTTATCGCTGTAGGCAATCTCATATGACAGCTTGTCAATATTCTTAAAATATGTGTCAAAGGTGGTGTTGATCTGCTGTGTAATAATGTGGGAAGAAGTCACCGACTTGTCTTCCACAAATGTGACCATGCGGTAGTATGAAACTATTGAGTTTATGCATATCGGCAGAATAATCAAAATGGAAAAAGCGAGTATGAGCTTTGTTCTAATACTAATATTTGCAATTAATTTCAGCATATCCCGACCTCACAGAAATACTCGTTGCTTAATTATAAATTGCCCGATTGTAACCGGTAACTATTGTAATTTATTAAAATCATTAAAATTTATTTTAATCAATCTCATTAAGATCTCATAGAAATTGAAATGAGTCACCTTGTAATTTATTAAAATATATAAAATCTCATTGAAATTCGAATAAGTCATTTTGAAATTTATTGTAGTATGTTAAATCTCACTGAAATTCAAATAAGTCGCCTTGAAATTTATTTAACGTGTATCATGGAGTATCCGAAACATCCGGATTTGCCCCGGATAATCCCACATATGCGCCTTCCGCAGCTTCAGCCGACATGGGGTGGGCAAGCAGCCATTTATTTCTGGCCCTTAACATTCTATCTTCGGTATTCCTTATATTTATAGCCGGAATTTCAGTATTTGTGCCCCGCGCAAGGATACATGCCACTTTAAAGCCTGTTTCCGCCTTTGTGTGACAGGGCGCGTAATGAAGTGTCGTGGAATAGAACTCTGCGGCGGTTCCACCTGGAATCAGGAATGCCTCCACCTTGCCGGTGTCATATTTTCCGTCAGCTATATCCTGCTGCATGCCCAGCAATACGATAATATCATATAAGGGTATGTTGACCTCGCTGTCCCTGTGATATTCCAGACAATTGAGCCTGGTATTGCGGCCGTTGCAATATCCTATCTGTATGGGCATGCCCCCGAACTGCCGCTCGCTCAATTCATTGAATATTTGTGTCTTCTCCAGTTCATACGAATTTGGAACGTATAGCACTGAGCCGGAATCCGGCGTTTTTTCAAGACTGGAAAGTAATTCATCAAAATCATAGCCTGACAATATTTGCCCGTACTTTGCAAAAGCCGGATCAAATACGGATTGAATATTCATAGTATATTCCCCCTTGCACATTTACTATTGCAATTGATGTATTGTATGGCTCTGCCGTTATCAAATATCTCTGCAGCCGGTATTTTATGGAAGGGCAGGCTCTGTTTGATTATTATGCCGATTTAACGGTGCACTTGAATATATTACAATCATTGCACATATTTAGTGACTTTAATAAAAGTTCTATATACAAGTGCCTTTGATAAACTTTATCATCTGGAAGTTTTTTTGTCAATGACTCAATTTTATCCTGATACGTTCCCGGACATGAAAAAAGTCAGCAGTTTGCATACCGCTGACTGCTGACTTTTTGAACTGTTATCACCTATACTTTCTGATTGGCAGCCAGAGCATGAATCCCGCCGGTTCACCATTGCCGATAAACTATTCGCTTGTGAAAATATCTCCAGCCATTCCACATTCTCTCACCTCGAAAAAAGTATAGTACAATTGGGATAAAAAAACCTTGCAATAAACGTCAACTGTTGCAAGATTTTAATCGGATAATATGGATTTATAATTTAAAAATATAAAAAAATAAAGCCACCAATCAGATAGACTTATGCATTTTATTTTTTAAAACAGACGAATTAGGATAACAGTATTTGCTATCCCATTCATACTCATAATCATACCCGCTCATAATTCAACTTTTTTTGCGGTTTATAGTCCGCAAGGATACGCCTTTTCATTTCCTGAAAGGATACATCTCCACGCAACACAGCCCGCATATTCTCTTTATCGGCTTCAGTCAATGGCATTCCCTCAATTGCCATGGTTCCGTTTACTTCCCGGATTTTTTGTTCAATATCGCGCATAATGACACCTGCCTTCTATATTTATATTATGCTATATTCCCTAGAAAAAAGTAAGAAGCTTCAACTGGGCATTTTGGACATTGCTCTTGTTTTTTGAACATGGGCCATTCGACTATGAGCAAGAAAACCGCAGCGTGGAGGAAAAGGTTGATACGGAAGTCATAATAAATAAAAAGCAGGCAAGCTGTGCTGCTGTAAAGTCAAATGGGCCGCAGCAAAACAAAAAATTGCTGCGGCCCATTTTCAAGTTACTACTTATGAGTTTCTTTTAATCCGACGCTTTGAAGTTGTATACCGGGCGGATGTGCTCAATGATCTCGGCGGTGGGAGTTATCTGCCCGACGATTTCATCCATGCTCTTATACGCCATAGGTGATTCATCCAATGTATCTTTGACCACGCAGGTAGAGAAGATCCCGCTCATTTCAGATTGATACCGCTCCATACTAAGCTCACGGAAGGCGGCGGCCCGGCTCATAAGGCGGCCTGCTCCATGGGGTGCGGAACAGTTCCATTCGGGGTTGCCCTTACCAACGCAAATCAGGCTGCCGTCACGCATATTAATGGGGATAAGCAGCTTTTCGCCTGATTTGGCAGACACCGCACCTTTGCGAAGAATCATCTCCTCTGTATCTATGTAATTGTGAGTGGTCGTAAAGCGCTCCGCTGCGTGCAGCCCCATCTCTTCCAATATCACCGCCACCATTGCCTGGCGGTTCAATATGGCAAACTGTTGGATTATTTTCATGTCGTGTATATAGTCTTCAAACAGCCCGCCTTCAACATAAGCTAAATCTTTCGGCAGGTTGATATGCGTCTGAGTTTTCAGGGCTTTAACAGTACCCTGAATCTCCCAAGGACGTCCCTCTGCTTTCAGCTGTTCAATAGCTGCAGCTATCTGATATTTTGCGTTTCCGCACAGTGCGCGGAAGCCCTCATTTTGATAATAATCCGCAACTTCACAACCCAAATGACGGCTGCCGGAATGCACCACAAGGTACAGCCCGCCGGTTTCATTTTTATCCACCTCAATGAAGTGGTTGCCGCCTCCCAGCGTTCCGATGGAAAGGTTGGCGCGGCTTAGATTGATTTCGTCGATACAACGCAGCTCCTTGAGATTGATTTCGCGGTTCAGGGGATGTGTCTTTTTTCGGACTTCAAAGCCGCAAGGGATATGTTGCCGGATCACTGCGTCCAAACGGGCATAGTCTATCCCGGTTTCAGCCAGCTTTACAGTCTCCATGCCGCATCCGATATCCACTCCAACCATTCCAGGTACGATTTTGTCCGTAATGGTCATGGTCGTGCCGATGGTACAGCCCTTTCCGGAGTGGACATCCGGCATAATGCGTATTTTGCAGTCGGCAAATTCGACCTGGTCGCATACCGCCCGGATCTGCTGTGCCGCACTTTCCTCTAAGGTGGCGGCATAGCAGAGGGCTGTGTTAAATTGTCCTTTTACTTCGATCATTATGTTCACTCATTTCTACGGTGTAATCTTTGCGTATCTCTCCGTTCCCAGCGTATCCATCATAAAAGCATAAGGAGACAGATTGCCGGAGGTAATCATGGAGAATACGCGGGGACTTGCGCCGGACACCAGTACCACGCCTTTCTCATTCATGGTTACCGGTTGCTGCCGGTTGCGGCTTGCCACATTCCAGAACATTACCATTGGCAGCTTGTAGCCGTGCTGCTCAAACAGGCTCCTGGCATAGTTGAAATTTGTTATATCCGCTCCGCTTGCGCACTGATCAAACTCCATGTCGGAAATGATATAGACAGTGGCAGGCAGTTCGCTCTGCGGCAGCCTGTTCTTGACAGCGGTGCGCAAAATCAACTCGAACACTTTCTGGATATTGGTGTTGGCAACTTCATTGAAAGCTGCGGTGTATTTCACCTTGTCGTAAATGTCCTTGCCCTTTATCTCCACCAACCGGGGATTCTCGGAAAAAGTGATAAAGTGATTCTGAAACGCCCCCCTGTTCCGCTCAGCGAAATATATGCCAAGGGACAAAGCAACCTCAGCAGGCTTCGGGTTCGTCGCCATATACATGGAGCCAGAGCCGTCCACCACAACCAGACCATTTTCGCCGTTTGTAAAATCCGTCTGCGCTTTCCAGGTTACATTCATGCTGCGGCGCTCATCAGCGGAAATATTCCTTATTGTGCCACGGCCCTCCTCAAAGGCAGGATGTATGATCTCATAAGGCAGCAATGTCCCTGCGTGCAGAGCGGCTTCCCCGCGCTCAACCCTGGAGAGAAATTCCTTGTAACGCTCGCCGTCATTACGCAGAAACGCCTTGCGGTATTTCATCATGGCCTTGGAAGGCTGCTTGGCGTAATCAAAGGCGTAGTCTTTCTCACGCAGGTTGTTTTCGATAATTTTAATATACGCACGCAGCTTACTCAGGGCTTTGCGGTACTCAGCCTCCGTCAAGCCAAGCGCTTTCGCTATCATCTTTCCAAAACGCACTGTGTCGGCACTGTGGGCGTTGACCGAGGGCATCCACTTGCCAAGCAAAGAAACTGCTTCGTTTTTGGTCAGAGCTTCCATGTCGGCTTTAAATTGCTCTTTTATGTATTCGATTGCCGCTTGTCTCGCAGGCGTATCCAGCAAGCAAAGCAGGTCATCAAAGCGTCCGTATTCCGGCACTGCCCACAGGTTCTTCGACACGCTGTTCAGACGGTCGCTTGCCATATGGCGCAGTATAGTGCGGAATACCAACCGCTCGCCTAAGCCCCCACGAATATCCCGGGCAAAAAAGAGTGTTTTCAGCGCAAGGTCGGGGTTCTCCGCCCATGCCCTGTCAAAGCGGGCATTAATCTCCGCTTCCGGCTCTCTGCGCAATGCGCCCATAGTGGCGAACAGGTCAAGGCAATCGGACTGTGTGGTCAGATATGTAGCCGCACCGTTCTCCGTGGTGGTTTGGTTAGCTTCTTTTTTCAAGAATTTCAGCATGGTTGATTTCCCTCCTTCAATAAACAAGGCACTGTTTTAACACTTGACAGGTGTAAGTTGGTTTGCTGTAAGTGCCTTTACCGAATCAATTACAGTTGAAAGCCTTCACCTTCCAAGCGAATATCGCTTTAAGCTGGTTTTCAGCCGATAGTAATTGACTTTAGTTTCATAAAGCAAGGCGCATCGGCTTGTCTCATCAAGTCGCTATAATGGGAGAATTGTCTGCTGTATGCGCCTTTTTGGATTTTATTTCAAGATGCCGTTTTCTCATCTTTACGGTTTCCCGCTTGATGCAAGATTCGAACTTGCTATGACCATTATGTTGCTGCTGTCGGCATCTTTAATTTACAAAGCGCATTGGGGATTTGAGCCCCGGATTCGGCGGTATTACCCGTGTCGTTTCCTCACCAAAGATTGCTGTATGCGCTTTACAAGTATGAGTATACTTTATTGAAACCAGAAAATCGTGGAAAAAAAGTTGCGAACTCATCATAATTGAATCCGCAACTTCATATTTTAAGTGCCTGCTGCATTGCAAGTCTCGTCTTAATCAGCCCGATAAAGCTGTCAGGAGCGATAACTTTGAGCATGGGGCCGAAGGACAATATGCGGATGAGTATTTCCGTCTCATCATGTGCTCCATACCACAACTCAACTTTATAGCTATTTCCCTCCAATCGCCTTGTTTCCTTACGGCAATCAGAGAAGTGAAGCATGACGCGGTCAAGAGCGTTCCGTTCATCCTTAAGCATAAAGACCACAGAGCATTCACTGCGTTTTGGCGGATGTAGTTCGTCATCTTCATACGGCTCCAGCAATTCACATTCATCAATTCGGGCGATATTAATGTAGGCCGCATATCTGCCGCCGGCTGTTTCCAGGCGGAATTTGTCGTCCTTTGCGGAATACTCAAGTTTATATGGAATGAATTCGCCGTGCATTGCTCTGTCATTCCGGTTGCGATATTTTATATGCAATTTGCGGCGTTCCGACAAGGCGACCGCTATGGTTTTGAAATGCGCGATGTAGCTCTTATCTGTATATGGGTCGCCGTCTGCGTATCGGTCAAAGAACACAAAATCCCCATACGTAAAAAGCGGCTCTGTGTCTTCAAGACCCGAAATATCCGGCTCAAAGAGACTAATACGCGGGTCGGTGAGCAGCGCTTTCAACCACCGCTTTTGCAATTTGGTCAGTGGCATTTGCGGTGGATTTTTGATTGGAGTATGAAGCTCCTTGTTAATCACCAGCCATTCTTCATTCCTGATAGAAGGCTGTATGGCGAGTATACTCTCTGAGAATGCCTTATCACCGATAATTTCTAAAATCCGCTTTTCAGTCATGCTGCCTTGCAAAGCCTCACGGATAATTGCGGCAACGGCATTGAAATAAACGCAGTACACTTCACTAAACAGCATGTCCATCACCTCCATAGAGGTCTGCGAGCGCTGAATAATCCGCCCAAAATTGCTCCTCTACCTGCTTATTGGAGCAAGTCAGAGAAGAAATCCTGCCGATAAAGGTCCTGAGCCACGGCATAAGTTCCCAGGCGTCATAAACATCAGCGTAAAACCGCCATGTTGTTTCGTCAAGTCTCTCGACTGTGCCGCAGCGCTTTTCACGTTCCAACCGCCTGGCTATATGAATATCTTTTTGCTCCACCGCCAGCCTCATCTCAATATGTTCAATATTCCCTTGTCTGATTGCCACACCCCAGATGTTCGATTGTTCATCTTTCAGGCATTCCAGATATGTATCATATTTCTCCACTGGCTCCAGCGGTTTAACCTTTTGAATGCTGTCCAGCCTGAAGAAGCAAACCTTTTTCTTCCAAAAGTCATATGCCGCCAAATACTGTCTGCCGCCCTGAACACTGATGTAGATTTTGAGCGGCAGTGTGACACACCGTCTTGTTCTGCTGTTTTTACCGCCGATCAGTTCAAGTTCAATCTTTCTATGGCCGTGTATAGTCTCTAATAGATCCAGCATAATGCCACTATCCAGGGCGAAAAGAAGGTAGTTGTGCTTGAATGTGAAAATGGGCGGCACGCTCTCAAATTTATCAAGCAGAAAACTGCCGACAACACCGAGTGGGTTATCTCCGGAGAAAAACGATATTGCGTCCCGCCAAGAGTCAAGATTTGCTTTTGTTTCGGGCAACCCATAAATAAGCTGCTTGCCTTGTTTCTTGGTGACAATCAGCCCAACATCCGCATACTCTTTCAGCTTTTTGCGCAGAGTGGATTCATCGAAGGGTTCGGCGTTTTGAAAGGCCGGTAAGTATTCTGTATCAATGCAGTGCAGTATTTCAGGAATTGTCTTTGCACTGCCGTCAAACAAAATGTCCATCAGCAAAAAATGCAAGCTGATGTCGTTCCTGGTAAAGCCTGATGCCTTCCATGCTTTGTAAAACGGATTACTCGGGATATGGCGGCTGTCAACCGAAAGGAATACCGCCTTCCCGCTCGCCTCCTGCCGGAAGGACATATAGTCCGAAAGCCAGCTTTCCACACGGCGTTTTTCGTTGTCGTAGCTTCGCGAACTTTTTGCGTCGAATTCTTCGCGGACTCTGAACCCGTAGACGAAGAACTGCCGCATATATTCGCGGATTCCTGCAAAGTTTTTTATAAGTTCGCTGTATGCCACAGATTCACCGCCCTTTGAAAAAATATATTATTCTTGCCATGGATGCGCTCAATTTCATTTCCAATAGTGTAAAACCATGTATAGGCCTTAATACGTGCTGATTTCCAAAAATGTCTTATGGTAATTTCAGGCAGACCGAAGTGTAAATAACCCAATTACAACCCGATTTGGGGTAAAGGCGAAGTATTACTATTTATTCAAATTACAAATCATACTCTATCAAGATATCTTGAATAGCCACTATCGTTTCCTTCAAATGGGATACTGAGATTTTATCCCTTTCATCAAACACATAGATTGATTGCATATGATCAAATCCACTTAAAAAATCTGTAGAATTAAATAGCTCCTTAATATAAGAAAACTTATGCATTGGGACATCCGCTGGAACGCCTCCTGCTCTGGCCAGTTCTTCACGCCTTTTATACTGTATCATCTTTTCAAATGCTGTTTTATCTCCAAGCATCTTTTTAATCTGCTCATTTTCAAAAAGAACGGTAATATCATATACATGTTTGGCAACATCAAAAAACATTTTCCGAGAGAAATAAAACTCGGAGGCAAAAAGTTTATCTACAAAAATTCTTTCAAGTTTTATTGTCCCAATCTCAAAAGGTATTACATGGAAAGTATTCCCAACGATTTCTTTCTGCTCTTCTGATGCAAGTCCATAAATTATCGGGCCGATGCTAATCAAATCCATCGGTTCGCTAACAGTAAATGATGTAGACTCTATCTTTACTCTTCCAAATCTTTGTAATGAATCCGATTCATCCACTTCAATTATAGGTTCATACTTATAGACCGCAGTTATACTGCCCCTTCTATCCTCACATTCCTCATCTGATCTTTCAAGGCATGAGTATCCTTTTGCAGAGCTTTTTAAGCGTTTAGCTGCTTGTGTCTTACTAATACCATCATGGATTTCAACTGTTAAATCAATATCTTCTGAAAACCTTCGAATACTTCCAAGCGCTTTATAAAGTGCGGTACCTCCCTTGAAATAAGCATGGAGATCACTTTGCTTCTCCGCAAGTTCTTTAAGCATCAATGTAAGATAGTAATCTTTTTCAAGTATATCTGCTCTTACTCCTGTTCTCTCTTGGACATCTAACAGGAGGGTTTCAAAAGCATCTCTATCTAAGTGCAGGTTCATTTTCCATGCTGACAGCCAATTCCGCAATCTGCCAGACGACCTCCTTGCTGTAATATCTCCTTGCGTAGGCTATTAGCTTTTTAAAATCAAGATTATTTTGTACAACAAATTTAGCCAATCTCCCTTGCGCATTCTCCACGTCTACCGGAGTTCTGTCTTTATTCTCAATAGCATCCAGCAACTGTAGGTAGGGTCTTGTTTCTTCATTAACATTCATTAAAGGTCGGCGCAAAATTACCTTTAGCTTGGTATCAACATGATCCCCATATCTTTGACAACGGTTAGTTGCAAAGTAACGATATTTAGGAATCTGTGTTGTTAGACCCATTTGATTCAATAAAGATGGTCCAGTTTCATAACCAAATACTTTCATTCCTTTTTTGATGTAAGTTTCAATAAAAACCTGCATTGGGTTGAGTTTAGATGGCCCAAATGCAGTCATTTTGGGTTTATAGTAGATACCTTTATCAAATCTTATTAACAGATTATTTTCCCGGTCCATCAATCGCTTCAACGTAACATTTACAACCTTTTTTGCCTGCTCTACACTTGTACCAAAATGTGTTGCAACCGCTCTCGCAGTATCTTCTGTATATATAGCCACTCCAGGCGTTGCTTTATTAACATATTCTATTATAAATTCACTGTAACCAGTTTGTTTCATTTCTATCCTTCTTTACAATGTTATTTAAAATTAATATTTTTATATGATATTATGATTCTATAATAACATTTTATTCAATAATATGCAACATAGTTACTAAACATCATTCCACATTCTCTCATTTCGAAAAAGCATATTACAAATTAAGATAAAAAACCCTTTGCAATAAACATCAACTGTTGCAAGATTTTAATCGGCTAATATGGGATAATTTAAAAGATAAAAAAATAAAGCCACCAATCAGATAGGCTTATGCATTAATTTTATCCCGCTTTATTTTCTAATTTTTCGATTCTCATTTTGTGTTCTGTTTGATTTTCCATGATGGTATAGGTTACTTCTGTTAAACCATCAAGTTTACCATTTATTAATTTATTATCTGCTTTTAATGCTGTAATATCGCTTTGTATTTTATCAATTTTGGATTCTAAGGTGTCAATTTTGGATTCGAATGTATCAATTTTGGATTCTATTGTATCAATTTTTCCCAACTTTTCAAGTATTAAATCAAGTTTATCCATGCTTATTCCTCCTGAAACAATTATATCATGTGTCAGTAAAACATAGCTACACTTATATATAAAAAATATGGATAAAGATTACCCCAAATGTAAATTTGAATTTTCAGTGATTTTTTAGGTTGACAAGGTGATTAATGAAATTATATAGAAATATTCCATTTTATTCAATCTTAAGTATAATGAGTTTACAAAGGGTCTATATCTGATAGATATTTATTTCATTGATACCTTCTAAACCCTGGAACCTTGAATTCTCAGCACTTCAAGGTTCTTAGATTTTGGAGCTCCCATCCAGATCCGAACCAGCTTACAACTTTCAAAACAAAAAGGATATCGGAAAAGGCGCGGTTTAATAGGGAAACTTATTGAACCATACCCCAAAGTGTTGTAGGAGAAACCTTTTTGAAAACAATCATTCCATCAAATATATCATTTGGAACAATGGTTGTTGTATAAAAGGATTTCAAAAGTTTTTGCCAACCCGAAATTCCTACGTTTAACGTCGTAATCTTTTGTTGTCCGTCCAAAAGTTTTTGCCAATTTTCATCATCAATCACTTTTGAGAAGTCAATATAGTAAAAATCGCTCTCAACATTGTAGAGTAGACTATTTAATTCATTTCGATTTTTAACTTCCATAACACTAAAATTCCCATTATTATCTTGTGAGTTAAATTCTGTATTTTCTGCGTCTGTCCCAATCGCAAAGTAGCTTTTTCCTATGTCTTTAGTCAGTAATTCTCCCAAGCAAGTGTAGCCGGAAGTTGAGGTTTTCCCAATATGGCCGTTATGGCCGTTAATAAAGAGTACGCTATCATCGCGGTGCTGTAAAAACCAGTTTACTTTTTCAGACATATACTTATCCCGCAAGGAGTTATAATCGGAATTATTGCTTAACAGTATTTCGCTACATTCATAGATTGTATTTGCGCTTTCCCTTGCAAAATCAAAGGCGGTTTGCCCAGAAATGGCTGCAATATCTGCTTTAGAAGCATCCATTTCTTTCAACAATCCTAAAACATCTGTTTTAGACTTATTCAAAACTTCTGCTCTTAATGTCAACCTTGTTTCATCAGTTAATTGTGAAAGGGACGTTTTATATTCTTTACTTAGCGCTGGTGCAGCCACATCTAATACGGAAAACAGGTATTCCTTGTTGTTATCGTATCGCTGTATATCCATTCCATAAAAATGCAAGTCTTTTCCCTCGGGAGCGTCTTTATTATAGGAACGCATCCAATCCACCAAATTAGCCATTTCTTGTGTGTGATAAATATTAAAACCAATTTCTCCAACAACATCTTTAGCGGTTCCCTCTGCTCCATGAATATAAGCGTCTACCTTTAATGCTCCACCAAAGTCGCCTTCAATAATGAATGTTCGGCAGCCATTGTTTGCGACTAATGCCTTGAATACTTCTGCTTTCATTTGTTGATATTCTTTTGTGCCGTGGCTTGCTTCTCCAAGTCCCACAACCTGCACATTTTCAGATACATTCAAGGTGCTGATGTCTGTTTGTAAGACAGATAAATCGGCTGATACTGCGGCTGTTTTATTTTCACACCCTGCAAGCAGGCTAACGCTCAATGTTGCCATTATAATAATACTTAAAATCCATTTTTCATTTTGCATATCACCACTCCAGTCCCTTCTTTTCTGTAACGAAGGAAACGTGATTGATTAAAACAATCAATCCTGTTCATCTTCTTCATTTAGTTTTTTTTCAATCCTTTGCTGTCCTTTCCTATTGAACCAATATAGAAGAGCAAATACAACGGAGATAAAACCAGCTGCAGAAATAAAAGTAATCACTAACACTGCAATAAAAAGTCCGTCGAATACTCCAGTGTACTTATCACCGTATAGAGAATAATTTCTTATTCCATTTATAATGCTTATAGCAAGGCTTAAAGCTAAAACAGCCGATACTATTAATGCCTTTCCACCTTTAGACGTATTCATAAAATTGTATCCGAGCAACATGCTCCTTACTGCAATGTAAGCTGTTGATAAAATAATAATACCAAGTTCAACGGCATACTGTGAGAAAGACATATCCATCACATAGCATTTAATAAAAACAGAAGCAGCCGCAAGGAATAGCACTACAAAATAGGCTTCACTTTGAATCTTGTTGTTTAATTGTAAGACACGTTCATCTTTGATTTTCATTATGGCTCCTCCCAAAATAAGTCGTTAAGATTTTTATTAAGAGCTTTACATATCGCAATGCAGAGTTTCAATGTTGGATTATAATTCCCGGATTCTATCAAACCAATAGTTTGCCGTGTGACCCCAACAATATTAGCCAAATCCTCCTGGCTCATATCACATTCAATTCTGGCAATTTTGAGTTTCTTATTTTTCACGGAAGACCTCCTTCCTTCTTGATGATCAAATTATACACTATATATTGCTAAATGTAAACTATATATTGCATTAAAAATTGAGGATTGTATAGGGTGAAATAATTATGGAGCGTGAAAAATCGTTATTCACTACCGTGACATTGGCGCCGTCGGCGCTTTCGTCCTCGACGTGCACGTTCCTTGTATTGCTCGATTTTTGCTTCGCAGGCTCTGCCTGGCAGAGCGCTTCAAGTCACACATGTGAGGTCACAGTTCGAACCAGCTTACAACTTTCCAAAACAAAAAGGATATCGGAAAACCGATATCCTTTTTGTTTTGGAGCTCCCATCCAAATTCGAACTCAGACCCCATCCTTACCATGAATGTTCTGAGGCCCGCTAATCTTCACGCTGCCGTGTCACCCTTCGTCCCTCCGGTGCTCACATATTTCATATGCTCCGCTCCTCGGAACTCGGCTTCCTTGCATCGCTCGTTTATCGAACCTCAGCCAACTGAGAGCGCGCATCCATGGTAAGGATGGAGCTATAAGTCATGTCTTTAAATAAAAAATTCCAATAAAAAAGATATCACTACGTGATACCTTTTTTATTGGAGCTCCCATCCAGATTCGAACTGGAGACCTCATCCTTACCATGGATGCGCTCTGCCAACTGAGCTATGGGAGCAAATGTCGCGATGAACTTTGTATTTCGGTGTCACCAGGCGCTTCTGCGGTGCTCACATATATAGCATATGCTTCGCTTCGCGTGCTAGTGACATCGCTCGAGCCCTTCCGGGTCCGATTCCTTAGCAGTTATCCATCGTGCCAGGAACTTGCCGATCAAAACCTTAAATTTTTTGGAGCGGGTGATGGGAATCGAACCCACGCTGTCAGCTTGGGAAGCTGATGTTCTGCCATTGAACTACACCCGCATTCTATGTAGCAGGGCTAATGGACTAGGGTATTATAGCATGTTTGACTGGCCTTCGTCCAGAAGCATTTTAGCCTGTTTATTCAAATTAGGCTTTTTGTTCTTCAAGATATTTCTCCAATTTACGTTTTACTCGTTGTAGCGCATTGTCAATGGATTTTACATGCCGGTCCAGATCCTCTGCTATTTCCTGATAGGATTTTCCCTCCAGATATGAGGTCAAAACCTCCCATTCGAGAGAACTTAGTATCTCTCCCATCTTATTTTCTATACCAATAAACTCTTCTCTGTTTATTACAAGCTCTTCGGGATCGCTTATATTTTCTTCGCTTATGACGTCCATCAGGGTCCTGTCCGATTCCTCGTCAAAAATGGGCTTGTTGAGCGAGACATAGGAATTTAGAGGTATATGCTTCTGGCGGGTGGCCGTTTTTATGGCAGTGATGATCTGGCGTGTAATGCACAACTCGGCAAAGGCTCTGAAGGACGACAGCTTGTCCCCCTTGTAGTCTCTGATTGCCTTAAACAGTCCAATCATACCCTCTTGAATAATATCCTCACGGTCGGCTCCGATGAGAAAATATGTCCTTGCCTTGGCACGTACAAAGCTTTTGTATTTGTTGATCAGATACTCCAGCGCTTTTTCATTACCAACCTTTGCCTCTTGTATAACATCCTCGTCCATCATTCCACTGTAGGCTAGATAGACTTCAGTCTTTAAGTTAGTTTTCAATACACTTGCCCCCAGTTTTTTGGCTTGATAAAGAATGGTAAAATAGAGATAGATACTCACAGTAAATTATATGCAACTGCTGCCTATATGTCAAGTTTTACTTTCCTTTTCTGATTTTATCCAGTTTTTCGTATATATCGGGTGCTACCTTTGACATTATGGTATTATTTTTGATTGGAGGCCCATAGTTCTTTTCCCCTGCCGCCTTAATATCAGTCTGCATCTCAAGGCGCAGTTCCCGCGGAGACATTCTGATTCCGCCTGACGACATGGTGATAATCTGCTCCAGAAAATCCGAAGTAACCACCTTTATAAGATTTGACCTGCCGTTTAAATAAACGAACCTTTCAATAAAATTATCGGCGGTCTCGCCCTCTTTTGTATAAACTGCCTTTATATTGTCAAAATCCTGTATTTTTTCCTGTCCGCCCTTTTGAAGGTACGCATCGAATACCACGATAATATTGATATTTTTATAGCCCTGATAATTGGAAAGCATATTGAGAAGTTTGTCACGGCAATCCTCCAGGGAATCTTTTTTCAAATCAAAAAGATCGGTCCACTGATTAATAACATTGTAACCATCTATTACCAGATACTCCATTGACCCCTCAATCGTCCATAACTTTATAACATAAGCTTTATAATCAGGACTTTCCCCTTTGCTTCAATATCTCATACATAACGATTGCTGCGGCAACTGAAGCGTTCAATGAGCTTATTTCTCCCTGCATCGGGATATTTACCACGAAATCACAATTTTCACGGATCAGCCTTCCCATTCCTTCGCCTTCACTTCCCACAACCAGCGCCACAGGGCCTTTGAGATCACTTTCATAAAAAGCCTTCTCTCCCGTGGAATCCGTACCCACCACCCAGATATTGTTTTTCTTTAAATATTCAATGGTCTGGGAAATATTTGTCACTCTGGCAACCGGCACATATTCCACAGCTCCCGCCGACGCCTTTGAAACCGCCGAAGTCAAGCCTATGGCCCTTCTTTTGGGAATAATGACGCCGTGGGCGCCCACAGCATTGGCAGTTCTCAGGATGGCCCCAAAATTGTGAGGATCGGATATCTCATCCAGTATTATTATAAAGGGGGGCTGTCCCTTCTCCTGCGCTATCTGCAATATGTCGTCAACCTCAACGTAGTCTTTGACGGCAACAAATGCAATGACCCCCTGGTGGGATCTGGAGGTCGACATCCCGTCAAGCACATTTTTCTCCACCTCGGTTATAATAATCCCCTTCTGCCTTGCCAATGCGATTATCTGGCGGATGGAACCCTCGCGCTCGCCTTTCAGCACAAACAGCTTGTTTATGGTCCTGTTGGCCTTCAGCGCCTCCATAATAGAGTTTCTGCCCTCAAGCTTATCGTTTTCCCCAAGCTGCTCCTCCTGGCTTCCTGTATCCAAGCCCGGTTCAGCCGGTATGTTTCTTTCAGCTTTGAATTCGCCTGAGCCTCTCTCCGGACGCATTTCTCTTCTATCCTTATCAAATCCGGGGCCTTTTCTGCCGGCAAACGTACCTCTTTTATCTTTCCCGTTTCCGGTCCCCCGTCTATTTGAATAATTTCCTGTGTCATTCCTATCATTGCGTGTATTCCTAGTATTGTTTTTTCTTCCCGCCTCGGCCATTTAATCCTCCCGGGCCATCAGAGATGGCCTTATTCTCGTATGTGTAAAGCCGGTCTTATGAGACTCCGACTTATGAATTATCTCCGGTCTCACAGGCTGCAGCCTGCCTTCCCGTATATTTTATTCTTCAACAGACATCTGTAATATCTGCATAAGTCTTTCCGTATTATTTAACAGATATAAATACCCTATTAGGGCTTCATATCCTGTGGAATAGCGGTAATCTGCTATCTCCGCATGCTTCGGAACAGTTGCGGACTTGGCATTCCTGCCCCGCCTTACCACATCCTGCTCGTCGGAAGTGAGCTTGTCGAATATCCTGCGGATTATGTCGGATTGTGCCTGAGCCTTTACATATTTGACGGACATCTTGTGAAGCATATTTACCTTTGTCCTATTGTTGACAACAAGCATAGTCCTGATATACGCCTCGTACACCGCATCTCCTATATATGCCAGTACCAGCGGCTGAAGGCTCAAAACATCCATCTCTTTTATATCAAAGTCCTTGCGGATATTCCCCATAACATCTTCAAACATCTGTTATCCCCTATCTGTTTATCTACTTATCAGGGTTCTCTTCCTGTATTCCGGGTTTAAGGTTTTATTCTGTACTCCTGCCCTTAAGGTTTTATTCTGAATCCTGAATTCTCGCTCCTGAATTCTGCCTTTAAGGTATCATTCTGCACTCCTGTACTCCTGCCTTCAAGGTTTTATTCTGAATCCCGACTACTGACTCCTGCATTCTGCTTTAAGCTTTTATTCTGATTCCTGAATCCTCGCTCCTGAATTCCGCCTTTAAAGCTTTCATTCTGATTTCTGAATCCTGAATTCTGCATTCCTACCTATTATACACCAATCCCATGCCGGTTAAAACAACTTTTATCAACTGGAAAAAGTTAATTATCCACAGCTTTAACTGCAAAATATCTTTTAAATCTCGGATTTTTGTGTTAATCACAAGGTTTTTCCACACTTTATCCCTGTTGTGGACATGATTTCTGTGGATAATGTGGATTAAACTGTGCATATGTTTAAAATGGCCCTGTCCGCCGTGTGAATAAAAAAATGTTCCGCAATCCTTCCAAAACAAGGCCGTATCAGCGGTATTCCTATTTCCGATATTTTATTTCAAAATATTACATAAGATGATATTATTTGATCTGGAGTCCTACCGGGCAATGGTCCGATCCCATTACCTCCGAATATATATCCACGCCTTCGATGCTGTTCCTCATGCTCTCAGAAACGCAAAAATAGTCGATTCTCCACCCCACGTTTTTCTCCCTGGCCTTGAACATGTAGGACCACCAGGTATACGCGCCGATCTTGTCGGGATAAACCGCCCTGAAGGTATCCACAAAGCCGTTCTCCATAAGCATTGTGAACTTTTCCCTTTCCTGAGCCGTAAATCCGGCATTATTTTTGTTTGAAGAAGGGTTTTTCAAATCAATTTCCTTATGCGCCACATTCATGTCCCCGCACACGACAACCGGCTTTTTCAGCTCCAGCTGCTTCAGGTACGTCCTGAAATCATCCTCCCACCTCATTCTGTATTCAAGCCGCTCCAGCTCCCTCTTGGAGTTTGGCGTGTAGACATTCACAAGAAAATACTGCTCAAATTCCAGAGTGATTACCCGCCCTTCGTTGTCGTGTTCCGCCATTCCTATGCCGCAGGAGGAGGACAGCGGTTTGACTTTTGTAAACACCGCCGTTCCCGAATAGCCCTTTTTCACGGCATAGTTCCAGAATTGCTCATAGCCCTCAAGCTCCAGCTGAATTTGCCCATCCTGCAGTTTACTCTCCTGAATGCAGAATATGTCGGCATCCACCTGCCTGAAAAAATCCATAAATCCCTTGTCCATGCAGGATCTTAACCCGTTAACATTCCAGGAAACCAACTTTGTCATCCGATTCTCCCCCTATTTATCTTTAAATGTATTATAAACTTAAATGTATTATAGATCAGTATAACATACCTCCGAAGCCCCTGGCTATTTTAATGAAGCACAAATCCAGCCATTTTGTATTGATGGCCTGGTTATACCAGTATTCCATGTCAATTTCAGACTTCAGGCTCAGAAATTCAAGGGCCTTCCTCAGCTCAGCATGATTTGTGAAAGCTTCCGCATCCACATACCCCATTTTGCCGTTCAGATTCACAAGATACCAGCTGCCATTCATTACGGCAGCTATATTAACGGCGCTTCCCGGCTTGAGGCTGCCAATGCTCTTTGAAGCCTTATCCGGAAGTTCATAGGCATACGCGGCTTCCACAATATTTTTAGTCGAATTCTCAAAGGTAATTTTTATGTCGGAGGTATCTCCCGCAAAATATTTGAGCCTGCCAAAGACATTAAAGGAATCGAACAGGTTGGTATTGACCACCCCATATGACGTGCCGCGGGCTTGGGTCACTTTGTTATTGCCCATATACACTCCGCAGTGAATTATACCAGCCGAAGTATTCCTGAAGCAGATATCACCGGTTTTCAGCTGTTTTTTTGTGATAGGAGTGCACAGGGCGGAATAGATGCCCTGAGAGGTGTAATCAGCGGTCTTTTGGATAATCCCCAATTTCCTCAAGGTGTACACAATAAGGCCCGAGCAGTCATAATACTCCTTGCCCAGCCACTTCTCGGCAGAATAACCGCTGTAATAATACTTAGACCTGCCGAATTTTTTAACCAGCGCGGCTAAAGCTTCCTTTGTAAGCGGTTCGGCATTCTGCCCTCCGTACACATATCCGCATCCTATTTTAGAGTTTATAACAGATACAAATTCCTGCAATTTGTTCAAAACGACCCACCCTTTCATATTATGATTTTTCCATCGTCTGCGGAGACGGAAATCATCTTCACAGACGGTATATTCACATAATATGAAAGAAACAAACCTCATGCTAATTCAAATTTTATCTTTTATGGCCTTCAGACATGTACTCGGAATATCTCCCCAGTATATTGCCCTTTCCGGATACGCCGATGGGGATCCGGTCCCCGTTTTTAATATAAAAAGTATTCTCATCGGCCCTGTCAATGGCGTCCATATTCACAAGATAGCCCTGATGGGTGCGCAGGAATTTCCTGCTCCCCAGCTGCCTTTCCAGCTCATCCAGAGTGGCGCCGGTCCTGATAAGAAACTGATCCGTATGTATAAGGCTGACGTTTCTTATGGACTCAATATATTGGATATCGTGCAGAGCTATCTTTACAGGAGTGTTCTCGGCCATGATTTCCAGCGTCTGCTTCAGTTCGCGGATGTATTTTGCGGAACGCCGGAGACAGGATCTGACGCTGCTTTCCTCAATGGGCTTTTCGATATAGCTTTTAACTCCCAGTTCGTAGCCTTCCTCGAAGTAATTATCAATAGACGTAATAAAGACAATAACCACGCTGTCGTCGGTTTTTCTGATAGCGCCGGCGCATTTCACCCCATCCGCCCCGGTGGAATACAGGTCGAGAAAAATAATGTGGTACCTCTTGCGGGCAGCCCCGGACAGCAGCTCCTCACCGCTGTCATACTCATCTATGCGGCAATCCCACAACTGCTCGGAACAATACTGCCCGATATATTTTACCATGGCCTTTTTATCCTTCTGAGCGTTACCGCATACAGCTACTCTCACAAAAACTACCTCCAAGTAATTGATCTGTTTCTGCCCCCGGATCCGGATATGTCCTTTTTTTCAAGGGGTATTGCAAATTCAATACCCCTTTTTGCTATAAATATTTTATTTTAGGCCCTGCTGCCGTGTCCTCCACGGCAATGCCCATTGCCTTGAGTTCATCCCTTATTTCGTCCGAACGCTTCCAGTTCTTGCCCGCTCTGGCCTGCTGCCGTTCCTCCAGCAGCTTCCCGACTTCCGGCGTGACTTCGGGCCCATCGGTTTCAGTTTTTCTCTTATCTAAATCAAAGCCAAATATTTTGTTCATTTTGGTCAAAAGTTCAAATATCTGCTGGGACTTCTTCCCGTATCTGACGGCATTCCAGGCTATGCCCAGAGCCTTCGGTATATTCAGGTCGTCGTTTATTGCGGCTTCAAAATCGCTGAGAAACTCATCAATAACTCCGCTGTCAATCTTTTCGCTTCCGCCCTTGTGTGAGAGCACCCCTTCCACAAACCTGTCATAGGATACCTGGGCCGACTGCATAACAACCCAGGTAAAATTGAGCTTGTTCCTGTAGTGGGCGTTCAGGCACATATATCTGAAAGCCAGCGGGTCATAGCCCTTTTCCCGCAGGTTGTCGATGGTGTAGGTGTTTCCCAGGCTCTTGGACATCTTTCCGTTATTCACCATCATAAATTCGCCGTGCATCCAGTAGTTGACCGCAGGTTTCCCCAGCAGGGCCTCCGACTGGGCTATTTCATTTTCATGATGTACCGGGATATGGTCCACGCCGCCGGTGTGAATATCAAAAACATCCCCCAGGTACTTTCTGCCCATGGCCGAACATTCGATATGCCATCCGGGATAACCCATTCCCCACGGGCTTTGCCACTGCATGATATGTTCCTTGGGAGCTTTTTTCCAGAGCGCAAAGTCAGCCGGATGGTGCTTTTCCTCATTTACCTCCACCCTGGCCCCTGCTATCTGATCCTCAAGATTGGCTCTTGACAGCTTTCCGTAGCCGTCAAATTTCTGTATGTCAAAGTATATGCCGTCGCTGGTCTCATATCCGAATCCCCTGTCAACCAGGCCTGTGACAAATTCAAGCATTTCAGGTATGTGTTCTGTGGCCTTTGGCACTATATCGGGGACCTCTATATTTAATGCCTTTATATCCTTCATGAATATATCGGTATAAAATTCAGCTATTTCCCAGGGGGTCTTCTTCTGTTCGCGGGCTCCCTTTACCATCTTGTCCTCGCCCTCGTCCTCATCGGATACCAGATGGCCCACATCGGTAATATTCATTGCATGCTTCAGCGTATAGCCGTCATATTCCAGCACTCTTCTCAGCATGTCCATGAATACGTATGTCCTTAAATTGCCTATATGTGCATAATTGTACACGGTAGGGCCACATGAATATATACGAACCTCTTTTTCATTTATAGGTTTAAATTCTTCCTTTTTTCTCGAAAGTGTATTATAAACTTTCATCTTGTTCTCCCTTCCTCTTTCTGGTTTATCTATCCATAAATAATTCTGTCCGGCAGATTATAAAATTTTTAGATTTTATATTATTTAATATCATTATCAACATTCGCATTTACATTTATATCGGTATTTGCATTCGCAACTTTATTTGTATTTGCAGCTGTATTTACATTTGTATTTGCAGCCGTATCAGCATTGCCGTCAACTGTCCTGCCGATCTTCTTTTTGGAAGAATACACGCCATCGTCGTTGCCTGCCATCCGCTGCTCCAGATGCTGGATCCGGGACATCAGCCTGCATATCTCCTGAGAAATGGGATCGGGCATGTGTATCTGATCAAGGGATTCGGAGGGCGCAAGAACTCTCCTGTCGCCTTTTTTAACAGTTCTTCCCTTTACTCCTACCACAGTGGAGTATGGCTCCACTTCAAAGGCTACGAAGGTGTTGGCGCCTATTGTGGAATTATCTCCTATTTTAAACGGGCCCAGCACTTTTGCTCCGGCTCCGATCAGCACATTGTTCCCCACGGTAGGATGACGCTTGGAGCCCTTATCCTTGCCGGTTCCGCCCAGAGTTACCCCGTGGTAAATGGTGCAGTTGTCTCCGATTTCCGCCGATTCGCCGATAACGACTCCCATGCCGTGGTCGATAAACAGACCCCTTCCGATTTTGGCTCCGGGATGGATCTCGATTCCGGTGAAATGTCTGGCAAATTGTGAAATAAATCTGGCAAGCAGAAATCTTTTCTTCCTGTAAAACCAGTGCGCTATCTTATGATAAACCAGCGCATGAAAACCGGGGTAAAGAAGTATTACCTCCAAGGTACTTTTAGCCGCAGGATCACGGCTTGCTATTAATCTGGCATCATTTAAAAGTCCTTTTCCCATATGCCCTTCCTTCAAAAATATATCTCTCCATACTATACCGGAAACCCAGACTCCAAATCGGGGCTCCCTATAAAGTATATTCCCATCTTCAACAATAAATTAATCCCAGGCGCGCCTGTATTTTTCCGCAATTATTCAATTGCGCACTTTCAGATATAGACATTTTAACAGTTTTGATTTTGCATGTAAATGCAGAATTCAGATTTCAGGAGCCAGGATTCAGAATAAAACCCTAACGTCGGGAGTCGGAATAAAAAGTATAAAAGTACTATAAGAAAGGTCCGGAGACAGAGTACACTTGTTTAGAATCGCAGAAGCAGGCTCCGAAGATAAAGCGAAGGGGCATTTCTGCCCCCATATGCTTTTATCAATTCCCAAAATGGCGTCCCCAGTATTTTGACACCTAGCCCAAGCTAGGTGGGTGTCCCGGTGGTATTTTCAGCCTTCCTTCGCCGTTGCACAACGTTCACGCCGTGTGTCGGAATTAATCAAGGCCTGACATAGAATACCAGACAGCAGACTCCCTTATTACAGATGTAGGTTCAAAATAAAGGTCTTTCGCGCTCATTTCAGGATATCTCTATCAAATTTAAGAATAAAGACCGATAGAACTTCAAATCCTATCAATTCCTGCTTTATAGCCCTATTATAGCACCAGCATACTGCAATGTAAAATAATTATTAAAATTGTTTAGAAGATATATCGCCCACTATCTGCTGTTATCTTTATTTTTATTATTCTCTTACCTATATCCTTTCATACCTGTTCCTCGAAAATCCCGGGATAACCCTGTATATGGCTTTGATTGGCGTATTGCAGGTGACGGCCTCCCTCTCTACTACATTTAAGTACTCCTCAGGAAATTTCAGGCACAATCCGCAGCCTCCTTTGACAACATGGCACGGCGTCGATACGATCTCAAACTTATACCCTCTTCTTTCCAGCGCTGAATCCAGCTTATATACAAAATTTCCCGTCTCCAAAATTGCAATACATTTCATACGAACCTCCTATATGCGTGAAAACCGCACAGGCAAGCAATCTTAAAAATCCGCCTGCGGGTCTTTGGTATGTGAAAAAATACCAATGTGCGCACCGAATGTCTGCTTCGCGATTTTCACGCTGACCACTCTCAAATTATTATAAATAATGTGTCCTGCCCCACTTTTTTATTACACATTACATAATATTGAAGTGATTATTAAAAAGTTCCGGGACTATTTTGCCATTCCAATTTTGTTAAGCCTCGCATGATAAAAAAGATATTGCTGGGCATAGCCCGTCAGATTTCCGAAGTGTTCTCCCGCAAACTTCTGTATTTCCTTCAGGGTAGAATCTTTTTTCAGGTACAGCTCCTCCATTACCCTTTTGACCCACACATCGGTCGGGAAAACGTCAAATTTCACCCCGCTGAAAAGCAGTATGCAGTCTGCTACCTTGGGCCCGACCCCCGGCAGCTTCATCAGCTCTTTTCTGGCGGCCTCCGTACCCATGCCCAGCAGCCTGTCCCTTGTGACCGCATTCTGGTTGACAAGCCTGGAGGTCTCATGGATGTATTTGCACCTGAAACCGGCCCTGCACTGCTGTATTTCCTCCAATGTGGAATTGGCCAGTGCCGCCGTCTCCGGGAAGCTGTAGTATGCCATGTCGGAGTCGATACAGCCGCCTTTCAGCGCAGACAGCGAATCCACCGTTTTCATGATCCTTGGAATCATATTATTTGCAGAAATAATAAAGGATATCAGCATCTCCCAGAAATCCTGCCTGAGCAGCCTGATACCGCAGCCTGTTTTAATTGCCTCCTTCATTATGGGGTCTTTTTCGAGAACGGCTTTTATTTCCGAATAATCCGTTCCCAGATCGAAATAGTCGTACCATATATCCACGAAATCCTGCAGGGTGGCATTTCTGATGTAAAGCACATCCCCTTCCATACTCACATTTACTGCTCTGCCTCCCACAATGCCCCTGTAGCTCCCGTCCTGCTGCTTTATCCACCTGAAGCACTGCCCGCACTCAAAAATGTGGGTCAGATCAAAGTCCTTTACCTTGCCGATTGACAGTACTCCGTCCTTTTCCTCCGCAGAATATCCCCTGTACTCCATAACATTTATCCCTCTCTTTGTTTAAAATATGTTAAGCTCAAAATGTGCTGACGCTAATAAGTTTTTACCCATTGTACCACAATCCAATCAGAGTTTTTTTGGCGATGAAGCAATTGCATATTCAATTGCCGGCTTAAATGATATAATTATTCATAATTGTAATAAATAAAGAGATGGAGATCAACATGAAGGAAAAAATATACACAATACCCGTTTCAGACGCCTTTGCCGAGGATTGCGAATGCCCCCTGTGCGTGCTGGAAAAAAAGCTTGAAGATGAAAGCATCGACTATGCCCTGGGCCCGTCGCTGATGGAGCCCGACAAACGCCAGGAGACCAATGAACTGGGATTCTGCAAAGCCCATTTTGAAGCCATGTACAACAAGCAGGCCAACAGATTGGGACTGGCCCTGATGATAGATACCTTTCTCCAGGAAAAAAACTCCCGGCTTAAAAAGCTTTATGAAAGCAAGGCCCGCTCACTGGAAAAGGATGCTTCTTCCGGCCTGGTCAAAAACATCACCGGCAGGCTGTCCTCAAAGCAGACCGATACCGACAAGCTGGTTTCCGAGCTGGTTTCCGAGCTGGACCACATCGAAAACAGCTGCGCCATATGCAGCAAGCTGGAACACACCATGGACAGGTATATTGACGTAATATTTTATTTGTACTTCAAGGAGCCCGACTTCCGTGAAAAATTTCATTCCAAAAAGGGCTTTTGCCTAAAGCACATGAAACAGCTGCTGACTTCAACGAAAAAATATCTGAACGCCTCCGAAACAGCCATATTCGTTAAAAATCTCATGGAAATGCAGCTGCTCCATCTGGAAAGGATAGAAAAGGAAGTTGAGTGGTTCACAAAAAAATTCGATTACAGATTCAACGACGCTCCCTGGGGAAATTCCAAGGATGCGGTAATAAGGAGCATCCAAAAAATACGGGGGAATTGTGATTTAAAATAGTAACATTTCAATTTACTGTTCAATATTATGTAAAGTAGATAGAGCTATCTCTATCGTACCTATGAGCACCAGATGACTGCTACCCCATCCTGTACCGGTCCTCCCCCTGGCACAGCAATCAATGTCATATTAGTGCGTTATTCGCGGTGTCTTTGAAACAACCTTTCACCGGCACCCGAAAGAAAAGGATATGGCTTGTAACCAAACTTTTTCGGGTGCTCATAGGTAGTCAAATAACCTTATTTATTTTCCTAATTTAGTCAGATCATACGGTGTTTCCTGGTATACGTAATAGTTGAGCCAGTTCTGATACAGCAGGTTGCCATGGCCCCTCCACCTCACCACCGGACATGCGCCGGGATCGTCATTTGGAAAGTAGTTTTTAGGAACGGCTATGTCCAGCCCCTTTTCAACATCTCTCACATATTCCGACTTCAAGGTAAGAGGGTCGTACTCGGAATGTCCCGTTGCAAAAATATGCCTGCCGTCTTTTGAAGCCACCAGATACACACCCGCTTCATCCGATTCGGCCAGGATCTCCAGTTCCTCCACCTTGCATATGTCCTCACGCCTTATTTCCGTGTGTCTTGAATGGGGAACATAAAAAATATCGTCAAAGCCCCTGAGCAGCTTCACATGCTCCTTGCTCTTGTAATGTGGGAAAACTCCGAACATTTTGTTCGGAATATCGTATTTCTGTATCCCATAATGATAATACAATCCCGCCTGGGCGCCCCAGCATATGTGGAGGGTAGAGTACACGTTTGTCAGGCTCCACTCCATTATCCTGGTCAGTTCCTCCCAGTAGTTCACCTGCTCGAAGGGCAGCTGTTCAATGGGGGCGCCTGTTATAATCAGCCCGTCAAAATGATCGTTGCATATTTCATCAAAAGTCTTGTAAAACTCTATCAGATGCTCCTCGGGAGTGTTTTTAGGCATGTGGGATGCCGGGTATAAAAAAACGGTCTCAATCTGGATCGGTGTATTGCCCAACAGCCTGAGCAGCTGCGTTTCGGTGGTTATTTTGGTAGGCATGAGGTTTAAAATAACTATTTTAAGCGGCCTTATATCCTGATGATAGGCTCTGTCCTCAAACATGACAAATATATTCTCATTATTCAGTACTTCCGCTGCCGGCAAATTATCAGGTATTCTTATAGGCATATCACTTAACCTCCCAAAGCCATAATCCTCCAAATAAGTATATGACTATTCCATTTATTCAATAAAGTCGTAATATAAATTATATATTTACGGAATAAAAAGTCAACAGCCTGAAATTTGCAGTATGCAAAACAGAAACAAAAGTAAAAAAATAACAAATGCAATATATGTAGAAAAACAAGTTATCCTCGCGCTTAAGCGGCCTGTATAACACTACACACATTGCATTTGTATATTTCTTACTGCAAGTATCTTATTTTATCTTTGCAAGGGCCTGGTCCAGATCGTATATCAGGTCGTCCGCATCTTCTATACCGATGGAAAGGCGGATTGTCCCCGGCGTTACACCGGAATCCAGAAGATCCTTTTCCGACAGCTGCGAGTGGGTCGTGCTTGCCGGGTGTATTACCAGCGACTTTGCATCTGCCACATTGGCCAGCAGAGAAAATATTTCAAGGCTGTCAATAAATTTCTTGGCGCTGTCATAACCGCCTTTGACACCGAAGGTAAATATGGAGCCCGCACCCTTGGGAAAATACTTCTGAGCCAGGTCATAGTACTTGTTGCCCTTCAGGCCCGGATAGTTCACCCATTCAACCTGGGGATGCTTTTCCAGGAACTCAACGATTTTTTTAGAATTGCTGACATGCTTTTCAACTCTGAGAGAAAGCGTCTCAATCCCCTGTATGAACAGGAAGGAGTTGAAAGGGCTGATGGCAGCTCCCGTATCCCTCAAAAGCTGTACTCTGGCCTTTGTAACAAAAGCAACTCCGCCCAGCTGTGAGTACACAACTCCGTGATAGCTGTCATCGGGCTTTGTAAAGCCCGGGAATTTGCCGCCGGCCGCGTAATCAAACTTGCCCCCGTCAACTATGACGCCGCCTATGGAGGTTCCGTGTCCCCCTATAAACTTTGTGGCCGAGTGAACCACTACGTCCGCGCCGTACTCGATTGGCCTCACAAGGTAAGGCGTTCCGAAGGTATTGTCGATGATAAGCGGTATTCCGTGCTTGTGGGCTATGTTTGCCACAGCTTCGATATCAATTATGTTTGCGTTGGGATTGCCTATGGATTCAATGAAAACAGCCTTTGTTTTGTCCGTAATGGCCTTTTCAAAATTCTCCACATTGTCCGGATTTACAAATTTAGTGACGATCCCGTACCGGGGAAGGGTTACGTCAAATAAATTATATGTTCCGCCGTACAATGTGTTTGCGGCTACTATTTCATCCCCGACGCCCGCAATGTTAAGTATGGAATAAGTGATTGCCGCCGAACCCGACGCCACGGCCAGAGCCGCAGTACCGCCTTCCAGCGCCGCAATTCTTTTTTCAAAAACATCATTCGTAGGATTCATGATCCTGGTATAGATATTGCCGCTGTCCCTGAGCGCAAACAGATCGGCAGCATTGTCGGCATCCTTGAATACGTATGATGTCGTCTGGTATATCGGAACCGCCCTGGACCTTGTGGTTGGGTCAACTTCCTGACCCGCGTGTACCTGCAGGGTATCAAAACCCAATTTTTTACTCATACTTCTGACCTCCCATTCCATGACCTAGTATTTCTATATGTTTAGTAATGTATTGTTATAAATATACATCCAAACATTTCATAAGTCAATATAAAAATTTTTTTAGTAAAATAATTATATCCTAAATCTAAATTTTTTCATAATAAAATCGGGGGCGGCTCTCAAATTAATTAAGAAGCGCCCCCGGATTTATTATGCAGGATCCAATTATATTTATATTTTCGTTGTAACAAAGCGCACAAATCCCTCAAACCGGGACATGGGCTCCACAAATTTCAGCCCCGAAATGTCGGCCATGCCCTGGTCGTAAAGATTGTGGGCATTGGTGGCGCAGGTCTGATTTTCCAGGCAGAAATAATTTTTTCCCGGTGGGGTGTATACCACCATGTGGGTGAAGTCATTGCTGGACTCCAGCGTTATCTGCACCCCTGATTTCACATATTTTATCACCGCCGGCCCCTTGTTGATATTATCCGTGAAAACAGTGTCCAGCTTCAGAGAGCCCACCGGCCTGAAATCCGTCAGATCGGTCTCGCCGCTCAGCTCCAGCAGTCTTCCCGTTGGCAGGAGATCCCCGGTAGTCTCGTAAACTTTATTGAAAGGAGCCTTTATATACGTTCCCTCATCCCCGTCTATTTTTGCAAAATACGGGTGTATTGCGATGCCGAAAGGCACGCTCTGCTCCTTCTCTCTATTCTCTATTTCATATTCAAACAGTACGCCGGATGCGTCCAGGGTGTATTTGATATGCAATCTGTGATCAAATGGGAATATTTCATACAAATGATTCTTTTTGTCGAAATCCACAAAGGCCGATACGGAAATGCTGTCCTCAGACCTGTCGATTTTTGCGCCTTTAAAGGGCTCATTGTGCAGCAGGCCGTGGATGGTTACAGGTCTTCCGTTCTTTATCTGGGGATATTCCTTACCGTTGTAGGTAAATTTACCCTGACAGACTCTGTTTGGCGTTGGGTATAAAAGCGGGGTGCCATAGAAGTTTTCTCTCAACTCATCGGGATTAAACTCGATTATCCTGAGACTGTTGGCTTTGTATTTGCAAAGATTCATCCCATGTCCCGGAATAACCCAGATTTCCTTCTTATCATTGGTTTCTTCATCAACATAATACAAGGATATGATTTCAAGCCCTTTTTTGTCAAACTGCTTGTAGTCAAAATGCATACTGGAGTCCCCCTCTAAATATTAAATTATTACTGCCGCAAAAAAATACAGGCAATCTCCGTTGATTACCCCCTACTGTAAGTTTATTCCTATTTTGTAAATAATACAAGTAGGTATACAATAAGCATTAATATTATATGCCTTTTATTTCCCAACAATTCGCCCGGCATTATGGGCGGAAGATAAATTTTTATCCTGCCTGTAAAGCATTGATACCGGGATCCCGCAGAGGGCTACCGCTCCGATCGCTATAAAACCCCACTTTATCCCTATCCCGTCTGTCAACGCTCCCACTACGGCCGGCCCCATAAACATGCCCAGACCGTATATGGCCTGGAAAATCCCCATGGCCGTGGCTCTTTTATCACTGGAAACATTTTTAATGCAGAGCCCCATCAATAGGGGAAAAACAGTGCCCGCGCCGAAACCTCCGAAAAACTGCGACACCGAGAGCACTGTCATATTATGCGCAAAAGGTATTATGGCACAGCTTGTGGCCGTTATGACCAGGCCGTAGATCATGGTCCTGTTTTCTCCCAGCTTTTCAGCAAAAAAGGAACCTCCCAGTATGGAGCCGAAAATACCCGGCAAAGCCGACAGCGCCGTAAGCATGGCTATCTGGAAATCGGAAGCCCCCAGATTTTTTGCCACGACGGGCGTAAAACCATACACCGTGGCAAAGGAAACAAACTGGCAAATGACGCCTACCACCGATACTATCTGAAAATTTCTGTCTTTGACCACCGTGAAAAGCTCTTTTATCTCAACGGGTTTGCGGTCTATCTTTTTCTCGGAAATCGCAAAGCTGACAAGGAGGCCCGTAACGGCGGCCGCCAGCGAAACAAGGAAATTGGCCTCTATGCCCCACCACTTTACGATAAAACCGCCGGCCAGCAGACCGGCCAGCATTCCCCCGTTGCAAAAGGCATTGAGGACGCCCACAGCTTTTGTGGCCTCACTTTCCGCAAAATAGCTGGAGTACAGCACGGTAAATATGACCCAGAATGCGGAGGCCACCCCTGAAAAGGATCTGAAAACCAGTATCAGTCCGGGAGCTTTAAATAAATAGAGTCCGGCCGAGGATACCACCAGGGACAGCAGCCCCAATTTAATAAATATTCTCCGCCTGTTCCACCTGTCCGAGAGGATCCCTATAGGGACACGGAGCACCAGCTGCCCCACTCCGTAACAGCCCAGTATAAGCCCCACCATCAGGTACGATGCTCCCAGCGACTTTACATATGTGGGCAAAACCGGGGAGTATATATATGTCGAAAACCAGAACAGCGTTGTCACAAGGTACAATATGTACAGTTTTTTCTTGGCCATATGTGTTTATCCTGTTTCCAAAATTATTTTAATTAATTAGAATATATCCGACTGCCGCTTTCACATACAGTTTTTGTCAAAATAATTCCTGATATCCATTTTACAGCATTTTTATGACTTATCATATATAAATTTTACACAATGCTAAAAAAACCCGGGCCTTTCGGCAGTATGTGCCGGACCCGGGTATTTTTTAATCCTCTTTTTACTCCCTTTTCTACTTCTGCCCATAATAGGCGTTGGTGCCGTGCTTCCTCAGAAAGTGCTTATCCAGCAGGTACTGGTCTACATCATTGTTTACTCCGCCTGTGAGCATATGAGTATTGAAGGCCATTTTGGCCACCTCTTCCATGACCACCGCATTATGGACCGCTTCATGGGCATCTTTGCCCCAGCTGAAAGGCGCGTGGTCCTCCACCAGGACTCCGGGCACATATACGGGGTTCAGATTTTTAAAAGTGTCGATTATGACAAGTCCGGTATTCTTTTCATATTCGCCCTCTATTTCCTCCCGGGCCAGCTTTCTGGTACAGGGGATCTCCCCGTAGAAATAGTCCGCGTGGGTGGTTCCCATGGGGCGGATAGGGCGGCCCGCCTGGGCCCAGCTGGTGGCCCATGGCGAATGGGTGTGGACTATACCGCCTATATCCCTGAATGCATTGTACAGTACAATATGTGTAGGAGTATCCGAGGAGGGCCTGAGACTTCCCTCCACCTGATTCCCTTCCAGGTCCAGCACTACCATATCCTCTATTTTCAGCTTTTCATAGGGGACGCCGCTGGGCTTTATAACCAGCAGCCCCCTTTCCCTGTCGACTCCGCTTACATTTCCCCAGGTATAAGTCACAAGGCCTTTTCTCGGCAATTCCAGATTGGCCTCCAGTACGTCTTCTTTAAGTTGTTTCAGCATGATAAAGTCCTCCCATAATATGCCCATGCCCCACATTTCGCACAAAACATCATAAAAGCTTGCATGGGCCCGGTCATCCCTTTATAATTTCTTAAAATTTCTTTTAACCTTCCACTTTATCTCAAAAAATCCACCGCAGCTCTCTCTATTGCCAGCCCGCCGGTGTAGCGCTTCATAAACTCGTTGAATCCGGCCACATCCGACGGATCCGGAGCGACAGAGCTCCCTATCTTCCCTGCGAAAACCTTTTGCTTCAGGAAATCCTCCAGTGATTCCCCATTCTCCCTGTTGGCCATATAGGCCGCCAGCAGCGCGATTCCCCAGGCGCCGCCCTCTCCGGCGGTTTCCATGATTGATACGGGTACGTTGAAAGCCGCGGCCATGATCTTCTGACCCACTTCCCTGGTCTTGAAAAATCCGCCGTGTCCCATGATCTCGTCCACCTTCACCGACTCCTTTTCCAGCAGGATGTTAAGGCCGGTTTTCATGGCGCCCAGCGCAGTAAACAGATTGACCCGCATAAAATTGGCCAGGTTGAAATTGCTGCCCGAGGAACGCACAAACATGGGGCGGCCTTCCTCAAAATGGGTCATATGCTCGCCTGAAATATATCCGTAAGCCAATAAGCCGCCGCAGTCAGCATCGCCCTTGAGAGCCATTCCAAGCAAGGTGTCGTACAGCTCAGGCTTGCCCACATTCACCCCCAGCACCCTGGTGACCTCTGAAAACAAGCCCATCCAGGCGTCGTAATCAGAAGTACAGTTATTGGAGTGGGCCATTGCCACCAGATCCCCGTCCGGCGTCGTCACCAGATCTATCTCGGAATACACCCGGGACAGCTCCCTTTCCAGAACTATCATGGCAAAGACTGAAGTGCCCGCCGACACATTCCCGGTGCGGACAGATACGCTGTTGGTGGCCACCATGCCCGTTCCCGCGTCTCCTTCCGGAGGACACAGGGGAATGCCAGACTGCAGCAGGCCCGTGGTATCCAGAAGCCTTGCCCCTTCCTCAGTGAGGCTGCCTGCTCTTTCGCCGGCCACCAGCACCTCCGGCATAATGTCTTCAAGTTTCCATGTGAGCTTCAGCGGTTTTACCAATTCATTGAACTGCCCTGCCATCCTCAGATTGAATTTTTTCGTTTTCAGGTCAATGGGGAAAACTCCGGACGCTTCCCCGACTCCCATGACCTTTTGCCCCGTCAGCTTCCAATGTATATATCCCGCCAATGTGGTCATATAATTTATATCCGATACATGCTCTTCCCTGTTCAGTATGGATTGATAGAGATGGGAAATGCTCCACCTTTGGGGCACAGGGTAGTCAAACAGCCCTGTCAGCGCCTCCGAGGCCTGTCCTGTTATGTTGTTGCGCCAGGTGCGGAAGGGTGTCAGAAGCCTGCCCTCCCTGTCAAAAACCAGGTAACCATGCATCATTCCGCTGATTCCCATGGATTTTACAGCCTTGAGATCCTCTCCGAATTTTTCCTTTACATTATCCGCCATATTCCGGTAGCTTCCCTGCACGCCCTTCCAGACATCCTCCAGGTCATAAGTCCAGACGTTGTTGACATAGCTGTTTTCCCAGTCATAGCTTCCCGTGGCTATGGGCGCGTTGTCGGGGCCTATCAGTACCGTTTTTATACGGGTGGATCCCAATTCGATTCCGATGGCTGTCTGTCCGTTGACAATGGCGCTTTTCACATCCTTCAATTCAAGACTCATAATATTTCTCCTCACATGTAATATTAATAATATTTCAGCTTTTACAGATTTATATTTTTCCGGCGCAGGAGTCCCTTACCACCAGTTGGGGGGTAATGACCTTTTTGATAGTACTTTTTGCATATTCGGGATCTTCAAGCATTTTCAGAAGGGTCTGGGCGGCCATACGGCCCAGCTGATCCTTTGGATGGCTTACCGACGTCAGCTTTACCGGGCAGCTGGCAGCGTAATATGAATCGTCAAAGCCCGTCAAAGATATATCCTTGGGTACGGATACGCCCAGTTCCGTCAGCTTCTGGTATACTCCGAAGGCTATCTGGTCATTGTAGCAGGCCACCGCATCTATTTTCCTGCCGCTTTTTATAAAGGCTTCAACGGTTGAATAGGGTTTTATCTCCCTGTCCTCCGTATGAAACCATATGACCTTGTCCGGGTCGTACTGGATATTGCCCTCGGCCAGAGCTCTGGCATAGCCTTTGTGCCTTTCTATCCCCTGAATGTCATCGGCTTTGAAAATTCCCGTAATATTTTTGTGGCCAAGGCCCATGAGATATTTCACGGCCATATACATGCCCTCCGAATCGTCGAGAATGATCTGAGGCTTGTTTTCAAGCTGCTGGTATGTCCCGTGTATAAAAACATAGGGTATGTTATGTTCGTCCAGAGCCTTGTAATACCTTATATTATTTGAGAAAACCGAGCTCTTGGTCGGCTCGATTATCAGGCCCTCCAGATCCTTCTCAAGGATTTCCTGCAGATAGGTAGCCTCTTTTTCCACGTCATTATCCGTATTTTTAAGCATGATGCTGTATCCATTTTCCGAAAGGACCGAATCGATACCCTGGATCACTCTCGGGAAAATGTACTCGGAGATATATGTGGTTATTACTCCTATATTCCTTGAATTCGTCCTGTTGACGCTTCTGTCCCTGCAAAATGTGCCCCTGCCGTGCTCGGTATAGAGAAATCCCTCGTTTACAAGCATTGATACAGCCTTTCTCACCGTGTGCCTGCTCAGGGAAAACTGCTCAACCAGGGTATTTTCGGACGGGATCTGATCCCCGGGCTTGATCCTGCCCATGAGAATCTCGTCTTTAATAAATTCCATCAACCTGGCATATTTTGTCTGACCTGCTTCATTCTGCTGCATTTAGCCTCCTGCCACGCATAAACCGCGCATGCAATTATTACAAATATCAATTAAAACCGCTGTCCCGGTTTTTTACTTATGCCTCTCAACTTGTGCATACAATCTATGACTTTAATTATATAGCATTGTCATTTCATTTTCAATATTCAAATTGACGTGCCCGGACATTCATGGACTGGCATGTCATGGTCAAAATCCATAAAGTGCCGCATTGCTTGCCCTGATGAAAACAAAATCCTTACGCGGAATATTATTGATTTTTAATTTGAAAGGATATATAATCAAATTAAATACATGTGCATACAAGTTTAACTGTTTAGGAGGAGTTTAAGAATGATCAATGTCAGGGAATTTGAATTTTGGTTTATAACAGGCAGCCAGCACTTATACGGACCTGAGACTCTGGAGCAGGTCGCGGTCCATTCGAAAAAAATAGTTGAAAAATTGAACGGGGATCCGGCAATACCGTACAAAATCCTTTACAAGCCCACCGTTACCAGGCCCGATGAAATAACGAAGGTTTTCACAGAGGCGAATTCCGACGAAAAATGCGCGGGAGTCATCACCTGGATGCACACCTTTTCGCCGTCCAAAATGTGGATTGCGGGCTTCTCACAGTTGAATAAGCCCCTGCTGCACCTCCATACTCAATTTAACAGGGAAATACCCTGGAATGATATAGATATGGACTTTATGAACCTGAACCAGTCTGCCCACGGCGACCGCGAGCATGGCTTTATAGGCGCGAGAATGCGCATTGCCCGCAAGGTTGTGGCAGGTTACTGGGAAGACGCGGCTGTCAGGGAAAGGATAGGCGCCTGGGAGAGAACTGCCGTGGCCTATATATGGGGACGGTATCTGAAGGTTCTGAGATTCGGTGATAATATGCGCGAGGTGGCTGTTACCGAAGGGGACAAGGTGGAAGCCCAGATAAAGTTCGGATGGTCTGTGAACACCCACGGGATCGGAGACCTGGCGGCCAGAATAGCTGCCGTCAGCGACGGGCAGGTGGATGCTCAGATTGCGGAATACAATAAAAAATACGATATGGCAGCCGACTCAAAAGCCGGTGCAAAGTTTGAAGCCATAAGGGAGCAGGCCCGTATAGAGCTGGGCATGAAGGCCATGCTTGAAGAAGGCGGCTTCAGCGCTTTCACCACCACCTTTGAGGATCTGCACGGTTTAAAGCAGCTCCCGGGGCTGGCCGCCCAGGACCTGATGGCGCAGGGCTACGGCTTCGGAGGAGAAGGCGATTGGAAGACCTCCGCCCTGACCAATGTGATGAAGGTCATGGCCGGCAACAAGGGCACTTCCTTTATGGAGGACTATACCTACAACCTGGTTCCCGGGCAGGAAATGATACTGGGAGCCCACATGCTGGAGGTCTGCCCCACCATAGCCGCCACAAAGCCGCGCATAGAGGTCCATCCATTGGGAATAGGCGGCAAGGCCGATCCCGCCAGGATAGTATTTGACGGTGCCGGCGGCCGTGCGGTATGCGCCTCCCTCATTGACATGGGCAACCGCTTCCGGCTTATCATCAACGAAGTCCAGGCCGTCCAGCCCACAATCGACATGCCCAAGCTGCCGGTGGCAAGAGTGCTGTGGAAGCCGGAGCCCTCCCTGCAAACAGGCGCCGAAGCCTGGATTTATGCGGGTGGAGCCCATCACACCGTATTTTCCTACAACGTCACCTCCGAACAGCTCATCGACTGGGCTGAGATGGCCGGAATAGAATATGTTCTCATAGACAGGGACACCACCATCCGGAGCCTCCGCAACGAGCTGAGATGGAATGAAATAGCCTGGAAGCTTTTATAAAAATAACAGAGACGGCTCCCTTATCCGTTGGCATCACCTTTTCAGGGAATTGGCACGGTACACGCTGGGAGTGGTGCCGTAAAACTGTTTGAACCGCTTGATAAAGTAATTGGATCCGGTAAACCCCAGGTGAATGGCGATATCCTCAACCGAGGAGTTTCCGTTGAGCAGCAGGTCCCTGGCCTTCTCCATTCTGCTGTTATTGACATAGGTGTTGAAATTGGTCCCGCTTATTTCCTTAAAAATTTTACTGAGATAGGCGGGACTGATAAAAATATGCTGGGATACTTCATCCAGGGTCAATGGCCTGTCCAGGTTGCTGTTGATATATTCTATGGCCCCCAGGATCAGGGTGCTCTTTTTATTGTCATTCATACTTTCCCTGTACAGCAGCCAGTCTGTATAAAGGCTTTGAATGGGCAGCATTGCCTCATTTATGTTAAGAGGATCACCGGCTTTTCCATTCAGCTGCTCTTTGCGTCCGACAGAGGAATGGGCATAACAGGTATTGAGGCATGCCACAAATTCCTCCGCCAGGTCTTCCAGGACCCGGAGCGAACACTGCACCGTATACCCTCCGGTTTCAATCCGGGCCGCAATATTCCCCATCTCACGATAAAGCCCTTCAATATCAAGCTTTCTGGCACAATCCCTGAATTCATGCAGCAATTCCGGCTCAAAACAGGTCTTTCTCCGGCCGATGTCAAGAGCTTCATAGGACAGGTGCTTTTCCTCGGGATAGATAAACTGATAGCGGTAAGCCTCCGAGGCTGTTTCAAAAGACAGGGCCAGCTCATCAGGACAGGTCCGGACCAGTCCGCTGCTTATGCGCATGGTGGATGGCAGCAGCTCATCCAGTTCATAAAGTGCAAGCAGAAATTGGAGAAAGTCCTCATAAGCCTCATCCTGGCTGTAATTTAAAATAAGCTCCAGGGACATTTCGTTGGCCTCGACCACGAAATGGACACAGCGCTCATCATTAAAGCGCAGAAGCTTGTCCATAATGAATTGGAGTATATGCTGAAATGGCTCCAGGCCTATATGTTTTACAATCCTTTCACTGAACATCAGCCTTATGACCACAAATTGACCGTAGGGAAAGGAAACATTCAGCAGCTTTAACTTCCGTTCAATTTCCGCCGGATCATGGACGGTTCCATGGAGCAGGGACAGGAAAAAGTGGTTTAAGGCTCCCTGCCGGTTTTCTTCAAGGGCCAGCTCCAGGAAATCCACCTTCTGCAGAAGCTTGCGGAAAGGATTATAGAGCTTTAAGGAGGCCATATAGCTCAGGCTCAGTGAAATCACAAGGATGCCGGCCAAAAACAGCACGAAAATTTTCCGGATATCTTTTGAAGCGGATTCAATGTCGGTAATGGGTATGAGTTTTACGATTTGATAGCCGTAAAGCTGTTTGCTTGACATGCTTGCAATATACAAATTATCCTCAAGCTTGAAGCTTTCGGCAGACTTGAGGTTTTCCAGCTTTTCAGCAGCCTCTTTCATGGCATCCTCCCCGAAGCTTTTGTGGGAAATGTCCGCATAGCTGCTATTACGGTTTGTCAGGATATACTTTTCGTTGGGGGATTGGGTGTCTATTTTCAGCAGAGCTGCAAGCTCGTCCCGTTTCATGCCGTAATTTATAATGACTTTGTAGGTTAAGCCGTTAATATGGAACAGAAAAGTTTTTGAAAATGATACGATATTTATTGATTTATCCCACAGCTTTACGGAATAACGGTGGATATCCAGGTTGTTCACATAATCCTGACTGTTGTTTGTGTTATCCAGCCAGTTAAAATATTTTTTCCTTTCAACGGGATAATTGTCAAAATTTTTCAAACCATATAGTGAAGACAGCATGGTGTTTGATTGTTCAAAATAAATATCGATTGTGTAAAACAAATGGGTATTCTTTATTTTTTCATCCAGAAGCGCAAGCGGCGCAAGGGCCTGCTGGGCCGAGATGTCCGGCTGCTGAGCCAGCATGGCGATGCTGCTTTTATTGCTCAGTACGATTTCAAAGCTGGTATCGTTCATCTTGCTGACAATGGTATTGTCTATTATCTCTTCAAGCATATTGCATGAGAGTTCCGCTTCATTTAATATCTGAAGCTTGTATTTGGGCAGGATAATGGCCTGAAAGCTGAAAAAGAATGCGATAACCAGAATAATGCATAAAACAAAGAAATATGTAATGGTTTTGACAAGTATTTTACTATCCTTTATTGTATTTTTCTGCAAGGATACATTCCCCTCCTGAAATGTTCTGACTTGATGCATCTGATTTCTCTCTATATATTTTTTATCATAAATTAAAGCATGTTCGAATGCAATTGGTTAGTAAAGATTACATCCCTTCTTATATAAAATACACAAGAAAGTTTCATTTTCATAAAAAATAGCTATTCCATATTCAAGGCCCATAAGTAAAATTGAATAAAAAACTACTAGTAAATAAAGAATTTATTATTGCTAATGCACAAAAAGGTGAGCATAATCGGAAATACGGCAGGAAACCATGCCACTATATTTTTTCATGGAGGAGACACTATGTCATCACTGGATCCACTTGCAAAATTAAGCAGAAAGAGGATGGAAAACTGGAATTTCCATGGACGGGGCTCACTGCTAAGAGAAATATGGAGCCATAAAATGCTATATATCATGCTGCTGCCTGCCATGCTGTTTCTGTTCACTTTCAGCTACCGTCCCATGGCAGGTGTCATTATCGCCTTCAAGGATTTTTTCCCGGGACAGTCTATCTGGTCCGCCCAATGGACCGGCTTTGATAATTTTGAATTTTTAAAATATCCGGAGTTCCTGCGCGTGCTTGGAAATACCCTGGCCATTACCGGCCTTAAGCTGTTGTTTGGGTTCCCGGCGCCAATTCTCCTGGCGCTCATGTTTAATGAAATAAGAGGCAGCCGTTTTAAAAGAGTCAGCCAGTCCATTGTCTACCTTCCTCACTTTATGTCCTGGATCGTGGTGGCTTATATCATCGAATCCTTTTTGTCGCCTTCGGTGGGGCTCCTTAACAAAATGATGGACGGCGTGGGAATGGAGCCGGTTGCTTTTCTGGCAAAACCTCAATACTTCAGGTTAATATTTGTTGCCAGCAGTATCTGGAAGGAAGTGGGCTGGGGTACAATTATCTATCTGGCAGCCATAACCTCCATTGATCCTTCCCTCTATGAAGCGGCTTATGTTGAAGGGGCGGGGCGGTTCAAGCAAATGCTTTACATAACTCTCCCCTGTATAATGCCTACCATATCAGTGCTGCTTGTTCTGAATATACCCAACGTACTCAATGTAGGAATGGAGCAGATACTGCCCCTTATGAATCCTGCAAATCTGCCCGTATCTGATGTCCTTGACACCTATATTCTGAGGAATGGCCTCCAGCAGGGGAATTATTCCGTGAGTACGGCCGTGGGGCTGTTGTCATCCATTGTAAAGCTGGCCCTCATCCTGTTTACCAATTATTTTTCCAAGAAAATGGGCGGAGCGGGCCTGTGGTAAAAGCCAATTACTACCGGTTCAAAGACGGGAGTAATTTTTGAAATTCTTTTAGAGGTTCGGAGAGGAGTAAATGAAATGTCAAATACAATCAAAAGCACTTTTTCGGAAAAACTGCTGCAAGCTTTCATTTATGCTGGGATTATACTGTTATGCATTTTTGTACTGTACCCATTCTGGTATATGCTTGTTTTATCTTTCAACGAGGGGACCGACGCCATGAAAGGGGGAATATATTTTTTCCCCAGGGCCTTTACTGTTTTTAATTATCAGATGGTCCTGGCAAATCCCATCGTCAAAAACGCCTATTTTATAAGCATTGCCAGAACGGTCATCGGCACGGTGGGAGGCGTTCTGGTCACGGCCCTGGCGGCTTACGCCCTGGCCTCCCGGACTCTGCCCGGCAAGAAAATTTTCATGTTTGTCATACTCATACCCTTTGTATTCAGCGGCGGCCTGATCCCTTATTACCTGGTTCTGAACGAACTGCACCTGATCAATTCCTTCTGGGTCTTTGTAATTCCCCAGCTTTTCAACATATGGAACATGTTTGTCATGAGGCAGTTTTTTTCCGAAATACCGTCCAGTCTCGTTGAAGCGGCTGTTATGGACGGCGCCGGCGAGTTTACCATACTGACGCGGATTATTTTTCCCATTTCACTGCCGTTGTTTGCGGCAATCAGCCTTTTCGTGGCGGTAGGACACTGGAACTCATGGTTTGACGGCGCTTATTTTGTCAACGATGAGAAATTGATACCCTTGCAGACCTATTTGAAAAAGCTGCTGGACAGCATGCAGATTACAATGCAGAACAACTCGGTATCATCCAATATGACAGCCGGCATCCTGCAGGAGGAAATGGCCTCCATCACCACAAATTCAGTCCGCATGGCGTCCATTATGGTTACAACTTTGCCTATTATGCTGCTTTACCCCTACCTTCAGAAGTATTTTGTAAAAGGCGTGAGAATCGGAGCCGTAAAAGGCTGACCGATAGATAACCAATTTATTTAACAAGGAGGATTTATATGAAAAGAAATGCAAAACTTGTATCGTTTATGCTGGCCGTTCTTCTGACCATTTCACTGGCCGGATGCGGAGGCGCTCCGTCTGCCGGGCAGTCCGGCGGCAGCTCGTCGTCCGGCGCCAATACGGCGGGTGCTGATGCGGTTAAGGAATACCCGGAAATAGAAATCTGGGTGGGACAGGTAAGAGATTTCTCCGAAATAACCAAGGTTCAGGAGCAATGGCGTGAAAAGCTGGGCTTTAATACCCGTGTAAAAAATGTTACCGGAGATGTGGAAACAGCACTTAATCTGGCACTTGCCAGCGGCGGCTTTAAAGACATGGCCGTAATTGACAAGAACGATATTTATAACAATAATATCGTCCGTTCGGGCTCGGTTATGGAGGCAACAGATATTCTGGGCATGAAGGACTATCCCAACATTTCCTCCATACCGGAACCTTACCTGGCCGTTTCAAAGGATAAGGACGGAAAGTTCTGGTACATACCCACCAACTGGGATGTGGATATCAATGATCCCTGGACGGGATGGACACGCCAGGCCTTTATGATAAACGGCGCCATACTGAAAGAATTGGGAATATCGGCAGACAGTATAAAAACCATTTCGGATTTTGAAAACTATCTGAAGGAATCCGCAAAGCTCACTGGCCCCAGCGGAAGTAAATACATCCCCACCACTTACAGCAATCCGGAGACGGTTCTGACGGCATTCGGAGTAAAGACCGGGCGGGCTGCGGGAGGTGTGGCCTCCGTCGCAAAGGTTGGAAACGGATTTGTTTTCCAATATGACGATCCCAATTATGCGGAAGCCTTCAGATGGCTCAATAAGCTGGTAAGAGAAGGCCTTATGGATGAAGAGTCGGTCATACAGAAAAGCGACGTGAGAAGGGAAAAGGTTTACTCCGGCAAATACGCCTCTGTCATAGGCTATGAGGATTTTGTACCCACCAAGCCCGGAGATCCTTACCGTGAATTTTTCCCCATTCCCTTCCCCAAGGCCGAAAATGTTGAAAAGCCCGGCCAGCAGTTTGTTGTAAATCCCTACCCAAAGTCATCGGTTTATATAAGCAAAAATACAAAAAACCTTGACGCTATACTGGCCTTCCTCAACTGGTCCCTTGAAAAGCTTCCCGAACGTCATTTTGAATTGAGCGAAGGAATCCGGGGAACAAACTGGGATTGGGTATCCGAACCCTATGGCGCATGGACCTTTGATCCCGCCTATGAAGAAGCCAGGAACAATCCGGCAACCCGGGCAAATTTACAGCCCGAGCTGTACATGCTGGGAACCATGTCAAAAACCTGGTATCCCTGGTGGACAAAACAGCAGCCGCCGGAGGCAGGCAACTATATACATGTGAAACATAACGAAGAGATTTTCACTTACGGAACCCATGACAATATCCACTCCTGGGATGCCGTAAAGTCGGAAAAGGGAAGCCTGTGGGAAAAATATGGGCCTACGGTGGAGCAGATCGTATCTGAATACACGGCAAAACTCATCCTCTCCTCTTCCGACAACCAGTTTGAACAGAATTGGAAGGAATTCAGAACAAATCTGGAAAGCAAAGGTCACTGGACCGAACTGAAAAATGAGTGGAATTCGCTCTACAAGGCTCAGACCCAGGTCACAGGCGAATGGTAAAAACCTTTGCCGAGATGGGTTTTGCAGCGGCTGAAATCTCTTACAAACAGCAATTATTATTTTTATCATAACATTAAAAACCGGCCCGGCAGCAATTTGCCGGGCCATCTATATAAAATTATGAGACAGCGGCGTCAATAAAACCATTATCTTATTTTAGACTCCGATCAGTCCAATATCCTATTTTTTCAGACCCTGATCAGTCCAAAACCCGGCATTTCAGACGACAACCGGTTATTAACAAAATATTCTCCGTATATATAACTCCAGATGTCTTTGCCAGACACTATTGAAAAGTCCACACTGTCTATGGCGGTCCCGAAGGAATTATCAAATCTGCAATCCTTATGGCTGTCGAAGGTATATATCTTTGAATACAGCTCCCTGCCTTCAACCATCACTCTTGTCCCGCTTCCGAGCAAATCGTCGTGCAGCATGGCGGCCATTATTTTCTTGCGGGAATTTATACTTAAGGAGCCGTACATGGCCTGAGTATCTTCAGTCTTTACCAGATCCATAACAATCAGATAATTCAACACATCAGTTTTTTTCAATGTTTCAGCTTCCATCAACATAAACTCCAACTCCTCTCCGGGTCAGATACCATTCTCAACAATTACCTGCGAAGCCGCCTTATTTTTTCACACTGTGCAATAGGTCCAGCAATCCATCTTCCACACTTTCACAGGATTCAACTACTAAAAGCCCCTTGTCCGAAAGCCTTTTATGGGCATGATAGCCTATTCTCATAGTCAGCACCGCGTCACAATCCTCAATTGCCTTCAATGCCGCTTCCTTTCTGGACTCAGGATCGTCACATTCGGAATCTGTGCAGTATTTCTCCACTTTCCTTGACTCCACATATTCAGAACCCATACTGCCAACGTCATATATGTGGAATTCCTCCGCATGGCCGAAATGAAGATCCACAAGCCTCCGGTATTTGGATGTTACGGCCACCCGGTACTTTTTCAACAATGTTTCCATTTCCGTCCCACCTGCCTTTTCCTGCGGTGCTTTCAGCCGGCAGTAATTGACTTTACAGAGTCCCCACCGCATCCGCCCTGCATTGCCTGCAATGGTGCATTTGCCTTACCACTCGCCCGCATTTGCCGCGCAGCGCCGCAATATCCCCTGCGTCAGTCCTTGGAAGATTTTCAAATACACTTCCCCTGACCGGGATAAATGGCATTATATTAACAATATAGCATCCCAGATTCTTGACCGTTCTTGCTATTTCAGGTATATGAGAATCATTTATCCCTTTGAGAGCCACTATATTGACCTTGCAGACTATACCCTTTTCCGTCAGTTTTTTCAACCCGTCAAGCTGGTTTCTGATCAGCAGCGCCCCGGCCATCTCCCCCGTGTACTCAATGCCTCCATATCTCACATACCTGTATATTTTCGCGGAAATCTCAGGATCAACGGCATTTATTGTGACCGTAACATGGCTGACCTCCAGTTCATCTATCTCATCCGCATAGTCTGACAGCATTAAACCGTTTGTGGACAGACAGAAAGTGATATCCTTATCATATTCTTTAATAAGCCCCAGTGTGGCTTATGTACATTCAAAATCGCAGAGCGCGTCTCCGGGCCCTGCTATTCCAACCACCGACAGATTGGGCATCTCCTTTTTAACCTGGATATATTTTGCCAGAGCTTCTTCCGGACTCATTACACTGGCCGTCACACCCGGCCTGCTCTCGTTGACACAGTCAAACTTCCTCACACAATAATTACACTGTATGTTGCATCCTGGTGCGACCGGCAGATGTATCCTTGCATTCTCGTGGTTGCAGCCGTTATAGCATGGATGCGATCTGGTTTTTTCCTTCAATTTTGAATTCAAGAAGACAAAATCCGATAACTGTTTGTCTTCTCTGAGGTCTGCCAATAATTCCGTCTTCATTCACTATTCCCCCAATTTTACCTTGGACGGGTATATCTTAACCTTCAGGCAACTTTTATACTTTTCAACGGAAAGCTTGATATTCAATTCCGTCTGCTCATTCTCCAGCCATTTAGGCACATGGTCGCATATGATTTCAAGCGAGCCGAACTTTCTTTTCTTTATAAAAGGCAGCAGAATCTGTTTTGAATTATAAGAGGTATTTCCCTTCATGACTTCCCGGAGATCGGTATGAAAAAAACCCGGCCGGAGTTCAAATATTGCATTATGCTCCATTGGTACTTCACTGCCGGTCCTCTGGTGCTTAACACATTCACTGAGCTCTTCTAAAAATGTTTCGGGAGCTCCGCTAATCTCAAGCATTGATATCTGCTTCTCTTCAAAAGCTATATAATGAATTCACCTGAAAAGGTTTACTACAATCAGCTAAAAATTTCCAAGCCAGCTGCATATCTCTCTGACCCTGCTGTGCAGGGCCGGGGAATCCGTAATATTATCCGTGAGGTATTCCAGATATCGCACTATAGCCCATTCACAATTTATCTTTGCATATACCCGGATTGTACCGTTCTTTTCAAAACCTGATGTACTGCCCTCTGAATTGACCAATACAGCTATTTCCATAAATACCTCCGTGATCAGTTTTTAATACTTATTGCCACGTCCCTACATGCATGATGCCCCACAGCCTGAACAATCACTGCCGGGGCTGCATTTTTTCTCCATATAGCTTCCATCGTGAAGAAACATAAATTTCCAGTCATTTATAGGCAAGGTCAGTTTTTCAGCCGCATTGTCAAGGGTTACATTTTCGCCTTTAAATGAGATAATAACAGGGACCTTTACCATTTCTCCGCTTACCATATCCAGCCTTAACTGCTGATATATGAGCTTTCTGCCGGAAGCGGATATCCTGTTGGCGACAATATCACTGTTTGTGCTGACCGACTTCAGTTTTCCATCCGGATACAGCCTGACAGAATTAAAATCGGCATCCATTCCAAGGGCGTGCTGATCAAAAGCAATAATAGTTCCAATGCTGCTGTCAACGGAAATGGGAACAGCGGGCTCAAAGGATTCCAACGCTCCGTTTTCATATAATCTGAACCCTATCCTGACCGGATAAATCCCTATGGGGCTGTTTATCTCAATCCGTTTTTTCGGCCACAGGATCAAGCTTTTCAGACTGCCGCTGTTGTGGAACCTCAGACCGATTATTTTTGTTTTGAATGAGGCAAAAGGAAAATCAAAATCCAACTCGTCCAGAAGCTGTTCTTCATCCTCCTCCGACCACCCGAAACCAATCTGGCCATTAAGCGGAAACAGGCTGTCTATGGAACCATCTTCATAGAAGGTAATCAATTCGGCTTTTATGATCCCCGCTGAAGTTGAAATTTCCGCCGGTTCTTCCAAAGCTATGCTTTTTACATTTCCATTTTCGTAAAAAGTCACCGCTTTGGTATCCTTTTTTCTTTCGTCCGGCTTTTTATATCTGGGGATAAAATTCTGTCCCCCCACAATAATTTCATTGTATTCCTCCAGCCTGCAATCCTTTATCTTCCCCGAAGAGTAGCTGGTACAACTCACAATCCCTTTCAAATTATATCTTTCGGCTGCAATCACAGAATCAGCTCCTTTCCGCTCAAAATCCATATCCTGCCGGGGTTTCAGTCACCCTTTAAGGGATGGCTGAATAAATCCTCTTTCAACGCCACATTCTCTTTTGCTGTTTTTTCCAGAGGTATGATCTTGTATACGGCAACTGCCTTATTATCATGGGATGAGCGGTATTTCTCCGCAAGCTCCGGGGATATTTTGCTTTTATAAAAGCCTGGCATAAATTTTTCTACGATAGCCTGTAAGACCTCAGCGCTCTCTCTGAAATCCGATACCCTCTCGGCACGTCCGAACAGCATGACACTTCTGTAGGAAGTATCGGCATGACAGGGTACTTGGTCCTTCACCGTTCCAAATTCTTCATATACCGTAAAGCTTACCTCCGGATATTCATCAAGCAGCCGTACCTTTTTGCCCGAGCCGAGTCCGTGAAAATATACGGCTCCGTTTTTCCAAATATAGTTTACGGGAACACAGTATGGATATTTGTCTCCCGATATACCTATTACACCGGTTCTGGTGCCGGTAAGAAATTCATCTATTACTTCAGTGTCAGTACATACTCTCTGTTTATACCTGATCGGCTCCATATCATATATCACCCCACTTTATAAAAGTTTTGTCAAAAACAAGTCCATCCATTGATTGTTTTGTTCCATATTACTGATACCAGCCCTTATTTCCTCAGCGCTCTGCACATATGGCCCGGGTGTCATTTCATCTGCGCAGTTCACTATTAATTCATCAATAATTTCCGCTGTGCTTTCCAGATGAAATTGAAATCCGAATACCCTGTCTCCATACGCAAACGCCTGATTCCCGCAAGCTTCACCACCAGCCAGCAATACGGTGCTTTCAGGCAAGTCTGTAAATGTGTCCCCATGCCACTGAAAGACCACCGGATTTTCAGGCAGGAAGGAAAATTGGGGCATTGCCAGCGCCTGCTCTGTGAATCTCACAGGATACCAGCCGATTTCCTTATGCTCATTTTGTATTACCCTTCCGCCTATAACATCCGCGATCAGCTGTCCCCCAAGGCAAATGCCTATAACTACCTTTTTGCATTCTATTGCCGATCTGATAAACTCTTTTTCCCTTATAAGCCACGGATATTTGCTTTCCTCATATATATTCATAGGACCGCCCATGACAATCAGCCAGTCATATTCCTCCTGTGACGGCAGCGGTTCATTTTCATAAAGCCTGGTGCAGGTTACCCGGTATTGCCTCTGCTCCGCCCATGACAGTATTACGCCGGGATTTTCAAAGCATACATGCTGCAGATAATGTATCCTCATAGCTTTCTCCATTCTTTATACAATCAGGCTGTCTTCGCCTCTTATATTGTCTTGCCTGAAAGCCTTATCAAGTTCACCTTGCTCTGCCGTCCAACTTGCGGACTTCCCTGCGGGATAATTACCACATATTCAGAACAGGTTCACGGTTACGGTTATACTCCATATCTGCAAACCAGGTATTGGCGATCTCTTCAGCCAGAAGCATGGCTCCGCGGTATCCCACCACCGGATGGCGGTACTTGCCGGCCCTGTCATATACAGGGAAGCCCACTCTGACCATTGGTATGTTGCAGTCGATGGAAATGAACCGCCCCTTGGAATGCCCCATGATCAAATCAAGCTCCAGGCCTTCATTTTTAATGCGGTTCTCAAGTTCCCATAAATCCGCATTCATAATTACTTCCATCTTATAGTCCAGCTTCTCCTGGAATTCTTTAATGCGGGGATCATTCTTATACTTTGAATTATCGTCGCCTAAAAGCAAAAGAACCGGTTTCATTTCCATGTCCAGACAAAATTGTGCCAGACTGATTACAAGATCAGGGCTGCCGTATATTGCAACCTTCTTATCCGCCAGAAACATATGGGTAACATCCGTAATTGCGTCAAGGGCAATGCCCCTCTCTCTCACCAGCGACTCCGGGATGGGTTTTCCCGTCACATCACTCAGTTTTTTAAGAAAAGCATCGGTATTGCGGATACCGATGGGCGTGGGTCCGATAATAGCCGGAACCTCAAATTCCTCTTCCAGGTATTCCGCCGCCTTGCCTCCCTCATACCGGTTCAGGGCAAAGGTAGCTTTGGCATTTGCAGTATCCCTCAGATCCTCAACGGTGGTATCTCCATGGGATACATGGTTTCCCTCCGGCATCAGCGGAGAGTCAAAGGCTTCTATTTCAAATAAAACATTTGCATCTATCTCCATTACCGACAGCAGGTGCTTCAATTCTGTCACGTCTCCGGGATTTACCCAGCCCGTAATCAGGTTGATTTTATCCGAAGGCGCGCCCTTCTTTGCAAAATAGGACACAAAATCTCTGACAGCTATATCATAGCCGCTGATCATGCTCCCCACAAAGCTTGGGGAGTGGATCGGGATCAGGTGTACCTCCCGCCCTGCAAATTTTTCCTTGAGCAAAGTGCCGTTCAGTTTTCTTACAACTCCATCAATGTCGTCGCCTATAACCTCGGTGGAACAGGTTGATATAATGGGCACTACCCTGACATGGGGATATCTCATAAGCAGTACGTCCACCGCCTCTTCCACGCGGTTCAGTGCACCGAATACCGCCCCGTCTTCGTGAAGAGAGGAGGAGGCCAGTTCAAAGCTCTCTTTATAGTGCTGGGAAAACAGCAGCCGCACAAACATTACGCACCCCTGTCCGCCGTGTACAATTCCGATACAGTCCTTGATCCCAATGCTGGCAAACTGAACACCGGCAGGCTGACAGGTAAATATGGGATTAATTACACCTGCACGTTCTTTATCTTTTATATCACAGTTCATAGTTACCTCCTCATTAATAAAGCGGGTCAGTCAATTCCTTGTTCAGGGAGCCGGATATCAACAGAAAGTCAAGCCGCTCTTTCAGGCCCTGCATAATCTCCTGCAAGTCAGCCTTGTTGATTTCTGATACCCATGGAAATCTTTTTTTGTAGCTCTCCGCCAGGTATGCCGCATCCACATAGTAACACCGCTGCTCCGGAGTATCATTTTCCACCGCTTCATCACACAACAGCTGCTTGGTCTTCTGAATGATATTTGCATTTTGCCGTTCTCTGTCCCATGCCCGGGAATGAAACTGCCATAGACATTTCTTCATAATAAAATCAAGCAATTGCTCAACTCTTTCTTCAAATAATGCTTCATCCAAATCCGTTCACCTCCATCAAATCGCTGAAGCCTGCGCAACAGGCTCACTTTTTCTCGGGAATTCCGGATATACTCTCTCTTTTAAACGCTTCAGGGCATCATAATCTCCGGTATATTCACGAAGAACCTGGGAATTTTTCACCTCGTCACTCAAATTTACATCCGAAAGCAGGCGCTGCGTCACAAAACCTTTATCAGTGGGTATTTCGTCCCTGCTGATATCCAATAGCGACAACTCGTGAATGGGAGAAAAAATGCCGTTATAAACATCACGGGCAAAACGTACCCAGCCCTCATAGCCCTTCCAGGGTCCATTATGGTATGCATGTGCGTTCAGATAGGGGACACGTATTTTCTTTGCAACCTCGCCGGGCCTCTTACCTGTAAAAATAATGTCCGGCTGAAGCTCTTCCATAGCCTCAAGCCCTTCCAGCTCATTGGGATCGTCAATGGCGAGGGCCCCTTCCTCACATCTGGAAATACCCTTTTCCATGTCTCCCTGGTGGCCAAACTTGGTATATACCGACACAACGTCGACCCCCATTTCCTCATGGATGCAGTTTGCCCAGTGCCAGAGCTTTGAACCTCCGGGCCACAGACATACCTTCTTGCCCTTTAGCCTTTCCCGATACCAGTCAAGCTCCGGTTTCCACCTGTCAACTTCTTCTTTGATTATTGCCTCCGCCCTGTCTTCTATGCCGAAGAACATAGCAACCTTGCGGAGTGAAGATGACAAAGGTTCAAATCCGAAACCGTCAATGTCAAGACGCGGGATCCCATATCTGGTTCTTAATTCATTACAGATGTATTCGGCCGATCTTGCGCACTCCAGCACATTGAGATGTGCCCTGTGCATGGAACGGAGCCCGTCATAGGTTCCATTGCCGGTGAATGTTGAAAGCACCTGTATTCCCATTCTCTTGAAAAAGTCCTGCATAACTTCCTGATCGCCCTGAATATTATATTCGCCCACATAATTGATAACATAATCACTTGTAATTTCCGGTTCAAAGGTCCCAACCTTCTGATTGATCCATGCGATGTTGATTTTATGGTGTCCGCCGGACTGGCTTGGTCCCCCGAATCCGGGAGAGTTACAGACGAAAATATCCACCTCCGGCATTTCCTCCATTACTTCTGCCGCGATTGCATTAATATCATCACCGATCAGCGCGGAGGCACAGGTCTGATAAATAGTCATCCTCTTAATATCCGGAAAAGCTTTAAATGCCTCCAGGATATTCTTTTTAAGGATTTTCTCGGCGCCGAATACAATGTGTGACTCCTTCATGTCGGTTGCAAAAGTGTATTTCAGCTGAAAATTGTCGTTATCGCTGATATATCTCTTGGTCTGCCAGGTGTCGTAGGTACAGCCCACGGGTCCATGGCTCATATGGATTACATCTTTCATGGGCGTACCGATAACATGCTTTGCTCCGCAATAGGCACAGCCTCTTTCTGAAATGGTTCCCGGAATAGTATTTAAATACCCCAGCGGCAGAGCGTCCGCCAGAGTCTCTCCCGGGCCTTTTATAACAGCATGCTTTTCTCTTTCGGGTATGCACTCGCTGCATTTAAATAAATGATATGGCATATTATACCTCCTAACTTGCAATTAATTGATTGCATCTTCACCCTGCTCTTCGGTTCTGATACGCAGGGCATCTTCCACAGGACATACAAAGATTTTCCCGTCTCCTATCTGACCTGTCCGGTTTACTTTGACAACAGCCTCCAGCACCGTTTCCACGTTCTCATCACTTACAACAATTGAAAGGTACCGCTTCGGCACATATTTCATACCGCCGCTTTTATTCTGATCCAGGATTCCCGAGCGGTATTCAATATTTACCTCGTTGGCAATTCCCTTCTGCCTGCCTCTGCCCATTACAGGTATGGCCGTCATGCTTGGGATTCCGAGTTTAACAAGACATTCCTTCGTCGCGTTCACTTTTCTCGGACGGATTATCATGATTATTTCCTTCATATAAAGTACCATTAGCCTTTCCAGCTCACAAAAATGTGACAGCCAACCCTCTACAATCCTGTCTCACCGGTTCTTACCGTCATTACTCTCTCGACCGGTGTAACGAATACTTTACCATCACCGAAATTCCCTGTGTACGCCTTGTATTTGATGATCTTCAGAACTTCATCCACAGCCTTATCCTCAACCACCAGCATTAAAATAACCTTGGGCAGCTCATCATAATGGATTGAACCGAATACAATACCGTTCTGTTTTCCCCTTCCGAACGCGCTGATCTTTGTCATGGAGTTAAATCCGGCTTCAGCAAGCGCATCCGCAATTGTATCAGCCATTTCGGGCCGTATGATTGCTTTTAGCATTTTCATATGAAATCCACCTTTCAAAATTTTAAAATTTCCTCTTTTAATCTGCGATTCCATACTTTACAACCATTTTTTCGAGCTCATCCATTGTCAGCGGCTGAGGTATGACAAAATTCTTATTTTCAATTATCTTGTGTGCCAGTTCTCCGTATTCCTTTGCCTGATTTTCATTGGCGTCGTATTCGACGACTGTTTTCTTATTGAATTCCGCTTTTTGAACAATATTATCCCTGGGCACAAAATGAATCATCTGGGTTCCAATGGAAGCGGTGAACTCTTCCAGAAACTCCTTTTCCCTGTCAACCTTGCGGCTGTTGCAGATAATTCCTCCGAGCCGCACACCGCTTTGCTTTGCATATTTCAACAAGCCCTTGCAGATGTTATTTGCCGCATAGATCGCCATCATCTCTCCGGATGCTACGATATAAACCTCCTGTGCCTTGCCGTCTCTGATAGGCATTGCAAACCCGCCGCATACAACGTCACCCAGGACGTCATAAAAAACAAAATCCAGATCGTTTGTATAGGCGCCGTTTGCTTCCATCAGATCAATTGCCGTAATAACACCTCTTCCTGCGCAGCCTACGCCTGGTTCCGGCCCACCCGACTCCACACAGAGAATATTTTTGTAACCGCTTTTAATAACCTTTTCATTTGTCACTTTCTCGGCGCCTTCCTCACGCAGCACATCCATTAAGGTTTCCTGGGGCTTTCCTCCCAGGATAAGGCGTGTAGAGTCAGCCTTTGGGTCACATCCGTGAATAAAAATCTTCTGATCATAAAAGTGTGCCATTGCTGCAGCCGTGTTTTGCTGTGTTGTTGACTTCCCGATTCCGCCTTTTCCGTAAAACGCTATTTTTCTCATGGTTAAAGACCTCCTTTTACATAGAACATAAAGTTATATTTTAGAACCTCACCTGCTGGAAAGCAGGAGGGCCTTGTTGAAAAACGGATACTTCATTTTTGTCTTCCGTAAAAATTCCGGTTAAGCTTTTAAGCTGAAAAAACCCGTAAAAAACAATACTTAATAAAAGTTGAGCCGATTGGTTTATATAACTCAACTTACAATCTTCAATTAAAAGCAGCACTGATTAAATTAACTGATTGGTCTGGATTTAAAAATTCTGTCACATCCCTGTAGCAGACGGGTTCTGGGATCATGGTATTCTTTGGCTAAGATACAGCTCCGTAAAATAGACTTACCACAATTTGATTATTTTGCATTGCTTCTTTGAAATGAGGATATACACATGCCACAATACAGCTTATCGGCTATATTACAACTTTGTAAAAAAGGCATTTTGCTTTAGAAATTTTGCGATAGGCACCGTTGGCCTTCAATTAGTATTTAATATCACTTTCCAAACAATACTTCATACATTTTATAACTACCTGGAAAATCTAATTCGTTTTATTCATTTTGTATTGTTTTACACAATTATACGCAAAAACATAAGGAGTGTCAATACTCCTGCAATAAATTATTGCACAATCCTTCATATTGAAATCTTAAACTTTTTGTCTATTTTTATTCGCCTCCGAAAAGTCCTTGTGTATCCCACTTTCATGCCACCATCTTGATCCGTTATATTCCCTCTACGGCTTTTTATGAATTTTACAAAATGCAAACTTGCGTTATTGAGTACTATTTATACCCGGAGAGCATACATTTTTCAATATTTATTATTACATTTTAATTCATATCATGTCTATCCGGATATTTTATTTCCGTTTAGCACTTAAAATGCTTTATTATATCCTGTCAATTACTGCCGGCTGAAGACTGAGGTTTCAGCCGCAATTGACATTATGATAAATCCACCCGGAGCAAGGTGAATCAGAGTTGTTTTTGCCGCAGCAGCATATTATTTTCAGGCCTGGATTATACATTAATCTGATAAATATGATATAATTCATATAATAAAATTGTCGAAAGGTAAGCTGAGAAATTATGGTTGACAATAGGCCTTTAACTCCCCAGGAAGTTGCGGATATATTGAAAATTTCCAAGAGCACAGTCTATGATCTCATGAAGCGCAGGGAATTAAATTCATATAGAGTCGGAAAAAAATTGCGGGTCGATCCGGCAGACGTTGAAAAATATAAAAACAAGACAAAGGACGCCGCCCCTGCAAATTACAGCCCGGAAACCGTCAGAGCCTCAGTTCCTGCGGGCTATGAAGATCAATACCATATAAACAACGCCTTTATAATTTCCGGACAAGACGTTATCCTGGATATCCTGTGCCGTTACCTGAACAAGCATCCTCTTGGCATACGGGCCCTGCGCTCATATGAGGGCAGCTACAATGCCATTTATTCGCTGTACAGGGGAGAAGTCCAGGTGGCTACCGCCCACATGTGGGATTCCAAAACCGGAGATTACAACGTCCCCTACATCGAAAGCATGCTCCCCGGGACTCCGGCTGTGGTCATCCGGCTTGCCAGCCGTATGCAGGGTTTTTATGTCGCCAGGGGAAATCCTAGAAATATTAAGGATTGGAATGATCTGAGCAGGTCTGATATTACCATTATAAACAGGGAGAAGGGCAGCGGAACAAGAATCCTGCTTGATGAGCATTTGCGCAGAATGGGGATATCAGGCGCTTCGGTCAATGGGTACAGAAGAGAATCCCAGTCCCATATTGCGGTAGCCAGCATAGTTGCCAGAGGCGAAGCCGATCTGGGAATAGGCAATGAAAAAGCCTGCCTTCAGGTACAGGGTATAGACTTTATACCCATTCAGAAAGAACAGTACGATATGATAATCAAAAAGGAAGATTTGAGTCTTCCTGCTTTTGACGCTATTTTTTCAATTCTCCGCTCCGAGGATTTCAAGCTTGAAATAGAAGGCCTTGGGGGTTATGAGCTCACCGAGCTGGGAAGGACCATCGCGGAAACCTGATATCATCCCACAGCATAAATTGAATAATAAAAAGCAAAAAACGACAAGCCTTAAAACGGCTGCTGATGTATTATTGAATCAGAATACCGGTACAATAATAATCAGCAGCCGTTTTTCCGGCTTATGGAGGTTAGTATATGAATGAAAAATCCGCTTATCTTGACGAAAGTCTGAGTTTTGAGGAACGCGCCTCGGATCTGGTATCCAGGATGACGCTCGAGGAGAAAACAACGCAAATGCTTTTCAATTCCCCCGCTATCCCGCGGCTGGGCATACCTTCCTACAACTGGTGGAACGAGGCCCTGCACGGAATCGCCAGGGCGGGAATTGCCACTATGTTCCCCCAGGCCATAGGCATGGCCGCCACCTTTGATGAGGATCTCATCTATGAAATAGCCGATGTTATTTCCACCGAGGGCAGGGCCAAATATCACGAATTCCAGAGAAGAAACGACCACGACATATACAAGGGGCTTACCTTCTGGTCGCCCAACATCAATATATTCAGGGACCCGCGCTGGGGCCGCGGCCACGAGACCTACGGCGAGGACCCGTATCTCACGAGCCGGCTGGGCATAAGATTTGTAGAAGGCCTCCAGGGCAACGACAAGAAATACCTCAAGGCTGCGGCCTGCGCCAAACACTTTGCGGTGCACAGCGGCCCCGAAAGTGAAAGGCACAGCTTCGACGCCGTGGCTTCAAAGAAAGACATGTATGAAACCTATCTTCCCGCTTTTCAGAAGCTGGTCCAGGACGCAAAGGTCGAAGCGGTCATGGGAGCTTACAACAGAACCAACGGCGAGCCCTGCTGCGGAAGCAAGACCCTGCTCAAGGATATTTTAAGGGGAGACTGGGGCTTTAAAGGCCACGTCACCTCGGACTGCTGGGCCATCAAGGATTTCCATGAATTCCACATGGTTACGAAAACAGCGCCGGAATCCGTAGCTCTGGCCGTAAACAACGGCTGCGACGTGAACTGCGGAAATATGTATTTAAATCTGATGATCGCATACAAGGAGGGGCTTATAGACGAAAAGACCATCGACCAATCGGTCTTCCGCCTTATGATGACCCGTATGAAGCTGGGTATGTTTGACAAGGATGAGCATGTGCCCTATGCTTCAATCCCATATGACGTGGTTGACAGCAGTGAACACAACGAGCTTGCCTTAAAGGCGGCAAAAGAATCCCTGGTGCTTTTGAAAAACCAGAACGATACACTGCCCCTGGATAAAAACAAGCTGAAATCCATTGCCGTCATAGGCCCTAACGCCGACAGCAGGGAAGCGCTCATAGGAAACTACTTCGGCACCCCTTCACAGCACATCACCGTACTGGAGGGAATACGCCAGGTACTGCCTGAAACAGTGAGGATAAACTATTCCCAGGGCTGCCACCTGTACAAGGGCAGCATGGAAGGCCTTGCCTCATACAATGACAGGATTTCCGAAGCCATGGCTGCGGCAGAAATGTCCGACGCCGTTGTCATATGTCTCGGCCTGGATGCAAATATAGAGGGTGAAGAAGGCGATGCCAGCAATGAGTACTCATCAGGCGACAAGCCTGACCTGAACCTCCCCGGACTGCAGCAGCAGTTGCTGGAGGCGGTAACGGCTGCTGCCGCCGGCAAGCCTGTCATATTGGTGCTGCTGGCTGGAAGCGCCATGGCTGTGACCTGGGCCGATGAAAAGGTGCCTGCCATTGTACAGGCGTGGTATCCCGGCGCTCAGGGCGGAAAAGCCGTTGCTTCAATGCTCTTCGGCGAATTCAGCCCCAGCGGAAAGCTGCCTGTCACATTTTACAGAACCACGGAGGAGCTGCCCGACTTCCACGACTATTCAATGAAAAACAGGACATACAAATACATGGAAAATGAAGCCCTCTATCCCTTTGGCTACGGCCTGAGCTACTCAAAGTTTGAATACAGTGACCTGAAGCTCTCCTCCGCCAGAGTATCCTCCGGCGAACCGGTTGCCTGCACGGTCAAGGTAAAGAACACCGGCAGCTTTGAAGCAAAGGAAACCGCAGAGCTGTACCTGAAGGATGTCGAGACCTCCGCCGCAGCTCCGAGATGGCAGCTGAAGGGAATCAGAAAGCTGGCCCTGAAGCCCGGAGAGCAGCAGGAAGTTTCCTTTACTCTCACATCTGAGGATATGCTGTTTGTAAACGAAGAAGGCGATTCAGTGCTGGAGCCCGGCACCTTTGAAGTATACGTGGGCGGAAGCCAGCCTGATGCAAGAAGTATACGCCTGACCGGAAGCAATGTGCTCAAAGGCTCTTTTGAGCTGATATGAGCCTGATCCGGAACAGAGCACTTTTCAAATAAATTATACCTCTCCAAAAGCGTTGCGGGATAAGCATATAATGCTGCCTCCCGCGGCGCTTTTATTTTCCGCCGTACTTTCTGACGCATTTGCCGCATTTATTGAAGGAATATTTCATTCCGCAGAGAATATTTATATGGGATCGTGCCGGTGGCAGATTTGAAAGCTTAATTCTGCGGGGTTATTAAAATATGCTGGTTGAAGGCTTACACGAAAAAGGTATTTTTACAAAAGAATTTCCGTTCAGGCTTGCAATAAACGAACAGGTGGATTTTATCTATCCTGTCCATTGGCATGACGCCATTGAGCTTCTCTATGTGGAAAAAAACAGTTTCAGCATCACCGTAAACAACGGCGGCTTCGACCTGGAGGAAGAAGACATTCTTTTTATCGCAAACGGCGATACCCATGGATTTTCAACCGAGAACAACACCGGCAGGAGAATTTTCATACAGTTTGACACCTCGGCCTTCAATTCTCTTGGAAGCAGCAGTATTATCAAGCCCTTTATATCCAATACCTTTAAGATATCCCACAGTGATGCTCCCTTTCACGGAAAGCTCAAAGACCACATATTGAGCATCATGGACAGCTATGACCGGAAGGAATTCGGCTACCAGCTGTTTCTGAGCGCCAGGATATACGACATTTTAGCCATCATTTCCAGCTTCCTGGCCGACAGGGCGATTCCACAGAGCGGCACAAGCACGGTCAGAAAAATACACGGCCTGGACAGGCTTTCCGAAGCCTTTAAATATATAGAAGCCAATTTCATGAATGACATATCCCTCTCCGACGTGGCTAAAGCGGTAGGATTCAGCGATTTCTACTTTTCAAGGCTGTTCAAGGATGTCACTGAAAAAAATTTCAGCCGTTACCTGAATGAATACAGAGTCAAACAGGCTGAATACTATCTCATAAAATCCGGCATGTCGGTGTCGGATATAGCTTATACCGTAGGGTTCAACAGCTTGGTCACCTTCAACAGATCCTTTAAAAGCATTAAGGGCTGTTCCCCCTCCATCTACAAGAAAATCCGCCTTGGATAATTTTTTTACCGTCAGCGGATTTTCTAATTTTCAAATGTTTCCGGCCTTTATTATCAGTAAAGAAGCATTTAGGCCACTTTGAAGGCTTTTACCATTTCCAGAAGCCTTCCGGCGCTTTCATTGTTCTTTCCGGCCTGCATGCTAAGCTCATCGGTTTTGATAACGATGGAATTGGCGGCTTCGGCTATATTGGTGGAACCGGCTGCCCCTTCGTTGGAAGCGTTGGTTATCCCTTCGATGGCCTTGAGCATGTTCTGGACCGCAGCATGCAGCTGTTCCGAGGTGGACGACAGCTCAGACACCATATCTCCTACGTAATCTGCGTCATTATGATACTGTTTTCCGGTGTTCACAAGCATTTCATACCCTGCTATGACCTGTTTGTCTACGAAATCCAGCACCTCCGTTGAATCCGTGATCAGCATTTCCACCGCCTCGGTCACCTCTCTTGAAACATTCTGGATGTTTACCGCCGCGGTTTTGGAGTCCTCCGCCAGCTTCCGTATTTCATCGGCCACAACCGAAAAGCCTTTTCCGGCTTCACCGGCTCTCGCAGCCTCAATTGCCGCATTCAATGCCAGCAGGTTGGTTTGCGAGGTGATTTCAAGTATTGTATCCGACAGTAATTTTATCTGTTCTATGGACTTTGATTTATTAATTGATTGTTTCAGCTTTTTATTCGTATTCTCAAACATTTCATTGGCGGTTTTATGTGAGGCTGCGGTCTCATTCATCAAATTTTCGGCCCTGTCCCTGATACTCCTGGCGGATTCCGCACCTTCAGCAGCCCTCTTTGCAATATTTTCAATGCCGGACTCTATTTCCTGGGAGGTGGCATTCATCTCTTCAGTTGAAGCGGCTGTCTCCTCCATTCCCGCCGAGAGCTGTTCTGTGGTGGCGGAGATTTCTTCCACATCCGAATGAACGGCGTCTGTGCTTTTAACCGAAATGGCTATGGACTCTTCTATTTTAAAAGCCTCATCCTTTATTCCCGATATCATTTCCCTTATCTTTTCCTGCATTGTGGACAGTGAATTTGAGATGGAACCAAGCTCGTCCTTTCTCCTGCGGACCTTCTTGTCGATTTCAGCTGTAAAATCGCCATCCGCCATTGTTTCAAGGCTTTTTCTCACTCTGTTGAAGCCGTTTGAAATGACCTGGCCCAGTATAAACGCCACCGCTATTCCCGCCATGAGCATAAGCACGGATATAATTGAAATTGTCAGCATTACACCGAAAATCTGCTTATTCACATTGTCCTTTGGCACTGCCACAGCCCACATCCCTATTACTTTTCCGTTTGAATCCTTGACCGGTATGTAACGTGTAACCGAAGTGCTGCCTATGACGCTGGTTTCGCCCTGAAATTCCCCCGCTTTGGCGATAACGGTGTCAATTACCTCCTGGGAGGCCTTTGTCCCCAGCTTTCTCGATCCGTCCTCCGCCACGACATTTGTGGAAACCCTGGTATCCCCCTGGAACAGGCTGGCTATCAATTCCGTTTTGTCTTTTATTTCATCAACCACTTCAAAATTGTCATTGACGGCGGTTTCCCCTTTATACAGCTTGTCCTCCTTTATTGCCCAGTCCCCTGAATATTTTGCGTCAAACAGGGATAACCCCAGTCCTGAGTATGCCGTCAATTCCTCTCTGATTTCCGAATTGACAATGTTTGATACCTGTGTATAAGTCAATGCTTCAACTATCCCGGTGAAACATATTACCAACGCTGCAATGATCATAATAATTTTCCATTTAATTCTCATACTGTCACCTCAAGCTTCTCTATAATAATTTAGTATCTTATTTTCCCTTGTTTGATACTTCTAAACAGATAATATCAACGCATTTGAAAATAAAAATATTATTGCTGCAAATTATTCTCAGCGCTTCCAGAACATGAATGCCAGGGGGAGTAATGTCCCTACCACAGATAAAACTATAACGCCTATGCTCCCCAGCTTCTTTTTATCGTCTTTCCATAAGCTGATACCGTATGTCATGCTGTAGAACCCTGCCAATAGCATGAAAACCGCCAGCAGATATATCATGTTTTCCACCTCCCGCCTTTCTAATCACTGTACCTGCTTCTGATTTTTGATGAATTGATCAGCAGGCCCGTCCTTCTGATATTCATTTTTACTTTTATATTGATTTTCGCCTCCTGGAAATGAGAAAGCCAGTTGTATTTTTCCCATTCCTGAATGGTAGGAAAATATCCGGCGATTTTGTGCCCGAAGCTGAAAATATCCGTTTTATACTCCTTCTGCACTTTTTCTACCACCTCGGCGGCTCTTTCCTGTATGTGTTTCTGGGCCTGCCGGTTCAATTTCTGTATATTTTGCCTCTCTTCATAGTTTATCCTGCTCTGGATGGCTCCTATGTCGGCTTCCATCTGCAGCTCAACGTCAATCACAGGCTTTCCTTTCACAAAACGCCCTTTTACCACGGGAGCCCTTCCCGGCCTCAGATCCAGCGGGATCACGTCTCCCGGCGACTGCTCGTCCATAAGATCGATTATTCCCCGTTTGAACTTGCCTATGATCATCAAAAAATATCTGGTTTCGTCGGAATTCAGGGTCCCTACCATTTTGTCGCCTTCAAATACGGCCGTCCCCACAAATTCCCGTTTTGTAACTCCGGACCTGGGCAGGTCCCCCGGCTCATATCCTTTGTCCACCTCCAGCGGCGGAGTGCCTGTTGGATTTTCCGAAAGCTTTTTAAAGTCATTTATCCCGGCATATGCCATATACCCCTGTTCAAAGGCGGATGACATCCCTCTGTAAAAATCATAAAAGGTGACCCTTGGGAAAAAGCTCGTGTTGTCGGACTGTACCGACATCAGCTCCATTGCCTTTGCCATGCTTTCGCCTATATTGGATTTATTTTCCTGTATGAATGCCTCCGCGGTCCCCTTTGTGACCGATATATTCATAACTCCCCTGGTTTCCCTGAACCTGGCCAGAGGCGCAAGATATGTGGCCACTCCCTCCTTTGCGATATCCTCTGAGAAAACAAGATTTTTGGCATGCATCATGGATACTCTTCTGGAGATGGTCATTCCGTACATGTCCAGCGCCTCCAGTATGGAAGAGGCCTCCATTGTATGGACATTCAGGCCCGGAGCGGTATTGGAGTTGTTCATGCCGCTGCCCCCTCCTTTTTTGTCGCCCTGATCGCCTTCTCCTCCCCCTCCGCTTTTATAAGTGGAGTATTGAATGGTGACCCGGACCTTGTTGTATTCACCCTTATCCACCCCCAGGGACAGCGCATATACCGAATCGTCAACTTCTATGGCATCATAGCAGCCCGTCAAAAAGGACAGCATGAGCATGGAAACAGCCAGCATGCAGCTAATTCTTTTCAGCATGGGCCGCATCACCTCTTTTCCCGAATATGACAGCTATCACAAGCAGCAGTATTGGTACCAGATACACCAGGAACAGGCTGTACTGCCTGAGCAGGTGTATGTGGACATGAATCACTTCCGAAATATTCTGAGGGATCAGCGCCACCATAAACAGCAAAAAGCTGAAAGGAAAAATTATAGGCCTGTGGTTGGGTATCCTGAAAGCCTTTGAATACAGGTTTATGGATATATAAAAGGCAACCGATACGGCCAGCAGCGAGGCAATGACCCATGCGAAAAGGAATATGGATTCCACACGCTGGACATACCTGTTGAAGTATATTGCCCTGGAAAGTTCAAAAAGCCCCGATAGATTTTCGCTGCCGCTGCTGTACAGAAATGCCATGGTATAGCACAGTATGTTTGAGCTGAAGGTCACTCCCGCAATCAGAATACTTATGACTCCCACCCTCTTGAAAGCCTTCAGGCCGTGGATGGAATTTATTATTATGGTCAGGATGAATACCTCGCTGTAGGCCGAGCTGCGCAGTATCCCCGTGGTTATGGTCTTTTTAAGGCCATAGCCCAGATAGGGTTTTAAATAGTCAGGGTCATAGTAGGGAATAGCCAGCAGAAGGATTATAAATATACATATTATCACAGGTAAAAACAAAATTCCTGAAAGCCTTGCAATGTCCTCCAGTCCAAAATATGCGATTATTGTGCAAACCGCTATAAACCCGAAAATCAAAAGACTTGGCGGAGTGTACGGAAGATTGTAGGTTTTTATCATCTCTATGAACTCTCTGAGGTTTGAAGCGGCATAGTACAGCACATAGGCCGAAAATATGAGAGTCAGTACCTTGCCTATGAATTTTCCCAAAACAGCTTCGCTTATCTGTGTGATATCCTTTCCTGGAAACCTTTTCATCAGCAGATAAAGTAAATAGAAAAAAAACAAACTGGATGTGCAGGACAAAATTGTTCCATACCAGCCCGAAGTCCCTTCTATTGAAACTACTGTCGTTATGCTGGTATAGAATATCTTTACTATTATAATGGTCGAAACCAGGCAAACGCCCTCATAAGTGCCAAAAGTCCCTTCCCTATTCATCCTCATCCTCCTCTTCTTTGCCGTTTTTTCCGTTTTCACCTTCTGCCCCGGTTTTATTCTGTGTTCCGGTATCCTCCTGCCCTTCTTCATAGAGCCATTCTTTGGAAATATCCGGCTGCCTCACGGTATCCAGCGGATTCACGTCGTCGGGGCGGTCCTCTTGCTTCCAGACGGGCTTCCGTATTATGAGATCGTTATTTTCGCTCACCTTCGGTGAGAAATATGTCAGGAACGGTACTCCGAAGGATCTGGTATCGGCAAGAATCGCCAGCAGACCCACCACGCCCAGGGATATGCCGTAAAATCCCAGCATGGCGCCCAGTATGATAAAAATGAACCTGCCTATCCTGGCTGCAAAAGCCATTCCGAAATCAGGTATGGCAAAATTGCCGAGCCCGGTTATAGCCACAACTATGATCAATACCGGGCTGACAAGATTGGCCTGTACGGCCGCCTGTCCCAGGATCAGAGCGCCTATGATGCCGATGGTATTGCCTATGATGCCGGGAATCCTTATGCCCGCCTCCCGTATCAATTCAAAGGATATCTCCATTAAGAACACTTCAAAAATTGTGGGAAAGGGCACATTTTCTCTGGCTTTGGCAATGGCGATCAGCAGATCCGTGGGGATCATTTCCCTGTGAAAATTGGTCAGCGCCACATAAAGACCCGGGCTGAAGGTGGTGATCAATACCGCAAAAATTCTTATGAGCCGCAGCAAAGTCCCATACTGCCATCTGAGAGTGCTGTCCTCGGGAGTATGAAACATGGCCGAAAGCGAAACAGGCACCACCAGGGCAAAAGGCGTCCCTTCGGCAATAATGACAGCCTTTCCCTCCACAAGGTGTGAAGCAGCCCGGTCGGGCCGTTCCGTGGAGAGTATTGTGGGGACCAGCGACCTTGGATTTTCCTCTATAAACTGCTCAAGTATGCCGCTTCCGGCTATAAAGTCCGTTTTGAGGCCTTGGATCCTCCGCTTCACCTCTTTGACTATGGCGGGATTGATCAAACCGTTAATATACATAACAGCGCATAAATTTTTGTTTCTGCGCCCGACTTTTAAAAATTCCGTAGTCAGATCCTTATTTTTTACGATCCTTCTGACAAGGGTTATATTGGTTCTCAGATTTTCATTGAAGGCCTCCTGGGCTCCCCTGACCACGCCTTCTGTCTGCGGTTTTTCAACCGACCGCTTGTCATAGCCCTTTGTCTCGCTTGAAATATAGAAATCACAGCCGTCTACATACAGGCATGTGTTTCCCATAAGTATTTCATAGATCACATCCTCAATGTCGGAGACCTTTGTGGCCTGGTTTGTCTCAAGCACATCATTGAAAATATAATCCAGACTGCAGCCTGTTCCCACCTCATTGCCGTATTCGTCTTTGCGGAGCAGAGGGCGCAGAATGAAATTGTTAATGGTTATCCTGTCGACCATTCCGTCGATATATGCAATGAAAGCCTTATATTTTCCCGCCACTGTGAATTGGCGGATGATTATGTCCTTATTTTCTTTTGAATTAAAGCTCTGTTTTATAAGCTCCAGGTTCCCGTCAATATCTACAGGGATTTTTTTACTGTCCCGGGAACTGCTTTCCTTTTTGGCCTGTCCCACGGGAGTGGGCTTTTTCAACTTTTTCGCCTTTTTGTCTGAACCCTGCTGTTCCTGCTTATCTTCCTTTGAAGTATCCGCGCCTTCGGGCCGGTTTTCAGGTATACTGAATTGCTTGATTTCCCTGGACTTTTTATATACCAAAAAAGAAAACAGGCCAGCAAATCCGCTTTTTTTATAAGCCATAAATCCCTCCGGTGTACCATACTGATAAAAATCATTGATAAAAACGTGTGGATGTTCCGGCACACAAAGAATGTAAATATCTGCCGTTTTATGTTTACTTTGCGTTTTCATCCTATGCATTTCTATCATTACCAAAGGATTTAAAAATATGATTTGTACACCAATGAAGATTTTACCTGTCATATGCCGTACGGGCTTCCTCTGAAAAATACGGTTTTGTCTGGCATTGGAATATATAAATGGCTGACAGGCCAAATAAAACAAAATTTTAGATATTCTTTCCGGTTTTTCCGGTATGACTTAAATGATTTTTATTTTAATATTGTGATGTAATACTTGAGATTTGTATTCTTTTTTGACCGCATCTGACGGTAATGAAATTCAAGGAGGAAAAAAATGAAAAATATAGCATTGCAAATGTACTCGCTGCACCAACTGACGCCCGTGGATTTTCTGGGCACCTTGAAAAGTGTGGCCGAAATCGGTTACAAGGCCGTGGAATTTGCCGGCTACTTCAATACTCCCGCAAATGTCTTAAAGAGAACCCTGAAGGATCTGGAACTTGTACCGGCAGCCAGCCACATCTGGTATAAGGACCTGAAAGATAACCCGGAAAAGGTAATTGAATATTCTCTTGAAATAGGAAATCACAAAATCATATGCACCCATTTTCCGGAGGAGCTTCACATAAGCTCCGATTCCTGGAAAAGGAAAGCTGAGATTATAAATTCCATCTCAGAAAAGTGCAAACGGAGCGGGATTGAGTGCGGCTATCAGAACCATGGATTTGAATTTAAGCAATTTGAGGGCAAATACGCCCTGGACATATTGATGGAAAACACACAGCCCGACCTGATGTTTCTGGAGCTTGAAACTTTCTTTGTTGAATATTGCGGCCTCAGCAGCACAGAACTTATAAATAAATATAAACCCCGCTGCAAAATGCTTCATTTAAAGGACATGAAGCTAAAGGGCGAAATGCTGAATACAGAAATCGGCAGCGGTCTGATAAACTTTAAGGACATTGTGGCCGCAGGCAATGAGAACAATGCGGAATACTATATCGTAAAACAGGAAAATTATGAAATACCCCCGCTGGACAGTATCGCCCAGAGTCTTAAATATGTGCAGAGTCTTTTAGCGAAAGGATAAGAGAAAACATGGAACCCATAAAAATCGGAATTATCGGCGTCGGCCAGATAGGAAAGGCTCATATAGAAATTTACAGCAATATGGAAAATGTGCGGATTACGGCCATTGCCGGAACAATCGCACATGAACAGGAGCTGGGATTTATTGCGGACAGATTCAACATTCCCCACATATACACTGATTTCAGAGAATTGCTGAAACGTGACGATATTGACGCAGTAGATGTGTGCCTGCACAACAACCTTCATGCGCCGGTCACCATTGAAGCCCTGAGGGCGGGTAAGCATGTCTATTGTGAAAAGCCCATAGCAGGAACCTATGCCGATGGCAAAACCATGCTGGAGGCCTCCGTCGAGGCCGGAAAAATGCTGCATATACAATTGGGCCACTTTTATACAAAGGAGACCAAAGCGGCCCGCCATCTCATTAAAGCCGGCGCGCTGGGCAAAATCTACCATGCCCGCTCATCCGGATACCGCAGGCGCGGAAGGCCATATGTGGACGGTTACGGCAGTCCCAATTTCGTCAGGATGGAAGCAGCGTGCGGCGGCGCGCTCATAGACTCTGGAGTATATAATATTTCTCAGCTGCTATATCTGATGGATATGCCGGCAGTTGAAAGAATCAGCGGCAAAATATATCAGGAGACCGGCATGGACCATGCCAGAAGGATATCCGGCGGATACGATGTAGAGGAGCTGGGCCTGGGCTTCGTGAGATTTGAAAAAAATATTACAATGGACATTATAGATTCATGGGCCATACATATGAATTCTTTTGACGGCAGCTTTATCGCGGGTGATAAGGGCGGTATAAGACTGTCGCCCTTCAGTTATCACACCACCTTCAACGATATGGAGATGGACTGCACCTGCGATCTGGACAAAATCGACTGGCGCTGGCACCAGTTAAGGGAAAACGAATACGCCTATGACTCCCCGGAGCAGCACTGGATAGCGGCCCTCCAGGGAAAAACCGGGCTTTTGCCCACGACGGAGATCACACTTTTGGCCATGCTCATAAGCGAAGGAATTTACCTGTCCAGCCGTTTGGGCCGCGAAGTCACCAGCGGCGAGGTCATGGCAAATTCAAAATCCACAGCCGCAAAAATATAGAGTGCTGCAATGACGGTATCCTTTTTCTTTGAGTAATATTGAGACTGGAAAAATCAATTAGCTTACTATTGACAGCCCCTGTTTATTACGATAAACTAAATATAGTTTATCGTAATAAACAGACTTGAGAGGTGCTGCGACATGGAAAAAAATCTAAAACTATTTGACGCCGAATATCGGTTTGCTTGTATCGTATGGGAAAATGAACCTATTCAATCAAGGCAGTTAGCGAAACTTTGCGAACAGCAATTGGGCTGGAAAAGACCAACGACATACACGGTTTTAAGGAAACTCTGCGAGCGAGGGATAATGAAAAACGACAATGCCATTGTAACAACTTTGGTGAAGAAAGCTGAAGTACACCAATATGAGAGCAATACAATAATAGAGCGCACGTTCGATGGCTCTTTACCAAGTTTTATCACTTCGTTTTTGAAAGACAAAACGCTGTCACATGAAGAAGCCGAGAAGATTAAAAACCTGATTGACGGATACAAGGAGGACTGATGCTATGCCGAGTATCTTAATAGCAATTTTCAATATGAGTATCGCGGGCAGCGTTGTTGTTGTTTTGGCTTTAATTGCGCGGTTTTTCCTAAAAAGGTTTTCAAAGAAGTACACATACATTTTGTGGGGAATCGTATGTTTACGATTGATATGCCCTTTTGGAATCAGCTTCCCGGCACTCATAAATCTTTTGCAGGGCAAGGAGACTGGAAATATAATCAGCCTGACAGAATATATACCGCAATCCATTGGAGCAGTTTTACTCAGCCCTGAAAATCCGCCGGCAGGAGCTGTAACACTGATATTGACATTTTTGTTTGCTATTTGGTTTATAGGATTTGCCGGTATGCTCATTTATGAGATTACAGCGTACAACAATGCGAGAAAAAGACTGGCAACCGCCATAAAAATACAAGACCGGGTTTTTGAAACCGACCGGATTTCCACTCCATTCATTTTTGGTTTAGTCAATCCAAAAATATATGTGCCTTTGGGGATAAGCAAAAAAGAATTGGAGTATGTGCTATGCCATGAGTTTATTCACATTGGGCGCAAAGATTATCTTATCAAGTTTTGTGAATGTTTTGTGTTAGCTTTCCATTGGTTTAATCCTTTTGTTTGGCTTGCGTTTAAGTATATGGGGATTGATATGGAAATGAGTTGTGATGAAAAAGTTGTGGCTTCTTTGGGAGATAGCGTTCGCAGGGAATACGCCGAGATAATTTTTGCCCTTAGTCAAAAAAAAATTAAGGTTACAAAGTCAATGCTTGCATTTGGGGCAAGCGATACGCGCATAAGGGTGAATAATGTCTTGAATAAAAAGAAAAATACTGCGATTGGGATAATCGCAACGGTCATTGTTTGCGCTATCCTCGCTGTCTGCCTTATATCTAATTCTGCGGTTAGCTCAATATTCAGTATCACCCGTGACGGTATTTACACATGGGAAGTGCGGCGACTTGCGACTACTGATTTATCCAGTATTGCCGTTGACGAAATACAAATTGGATCCGATGTTGCCGATATTGATTTATCCGTTTATCCGGCGGATAGACCGAATACGCTTGGCAACTATGATTACTTCTTTAATCAAATAAGGATAGGTGTTGACAGCAAAAACAAAGTGCGGTCATTTACCGCTTCTAATGGGGCCGTAATAATATCTATCAACAGCCATACGGCAATATCCACAATAGAAGAGGTGACAGAACTTTTAGGTCAAAACTATTTGGATAAATCGCAAGACCGCGAGCAGCAACTCCGAAAGCATATATACTATGACAGTGAAACCGGTATTGTGGCTGAAATTATATACGCCAATTATGATGGTTATGTTGCTTGGGTGACTTTATGGAAATTGGGGTGAAGTTGTATCTATTTTAGTTCTCTGAAAAGCAAGTATCTCAGCGCCATGCGCAGCTCCCTTACGGCGCCTGTCCTGGCTTTTTCACGTATGACCCCGGCGTCAGTGCTCCCGCCTGACAGGTATTCCTCAACAATGGCATTGATTTGTTTTTCACTTATGTTCATGATCTGCTCCGGCGACAGTTTTGAAAGGCAAGATCCGGCGGCTTTACGCAGGATTCCCATAAAATCCGCCAGTTGACCTACGATTTCATAAGGATATATGTCCCCGTGCCCCGGGATTATATATTTATCACTTCCGCCGGAGAGCCTGTTGAGATGTGAAATCCAGTTTTCCATATTTGAATAGTGAAAATGCAGGAATTCAAAATCCGATATGGCGTCTCCGGCGCATAAATACCCTTCTTCCGGCAGGCGTATGAGCATATCCCAGGGCGAGTGGGCCGTGCCTTCCAACGCATGGAGCTCCACCTCCGCCCCCGGCATTCCCACCCGCATGATGTCCTTTACCCCCACCAGCGTCGCTTTATGCGGGCTTCCCTTTTGTATAAGCAGGTCCAGCAGGCAATGGGAGCAAAACACGGTTACCTGCCGTTCAAGAAACCGCGGCAGGCCGCCCATGTGATCCTCATGCCCGTGAGTGAGAAAAATGTGGCTTACGGGCATGCCGAACAGCAGCATGGCTTCATTCTCAATCTCAATGGCGGCCTCCTCCGTGGGAACATCCACAACACCCACCGCCCCATTGCCCACAATATACGCTCCGTTTGCCTGTCCGCGGCTCATCAGATCCGCTGTTCTGAAATATAGCCCGGGCGTGTTACGGTTAATCTCAACCAGGTTCTTTTTGTTCACACATTC
>JAEWSZ010000171.1 GCA_023397905.1 Bacillota bacterium
TCTCCGAAAAGCATGTCCTATGCGCTTGTGGCGCATAACCACTTTAAAGTTGGCTATGCCGTACAGGAAGTTATTACAGATGCCAGAGAGTACGGAATAAAGGCACCACGGCTTTACGATGTAGAAAGCTTAATTACAGAACAATGAACAGATCCAAAAAAATTAGATGCCATCTTTTTTATATCCTCAAAGGTCTCAATACTTATGGCTATTGCTAATGTGCTTGACCCCCTTTATTTTCAACGCTCGACGTACGTTCAAGCAAGCAAACGCATTTTGGTATGCCTTGAGTGGGTAAAAAAGATGCCGTACTCGTCTGGTACCCCCTTGGAGGGCGGATTGATTCAAATGCAGAGCCGACTACTGCAACACATACGTTGCGTTTGTTACTTCCGGGTGATGATATTTTACGCCTTGTTGTTTGCTCCAATGTTGAATTGCACCGAACGGGCACCATTTGTTGCAGGCAAAGCACATCTCACACCGATGTTGAAATTCCGGCTTTTTCTCACTGATAATTATGTTATTTACCGGACAAACTCTGGTGCAAGTTCCACCTCCGGTACATTGCTCATTTATTGAAGATTAATTGAAAATTATCTTAAAATGCCACGTTTGGAATCATTCTTTTTTAAACATCTTCCAATTATGTTTAGAGTGGCTCTAAGTGATAGTGCTAAAATACTGATAGCATTCTCTTAATTCGTGGCGTAAAATTAAAGTATAATCAGCAATCTGTGAAAGAAAAGGAGGAGGAAGAAAATGCCTGCATGGAATCCATGGCATGGTTGCAAAAAAATCAGCCCCGGATGTCAAAACTGCTATGTATACCGGATTGATGCACTTCACGGCAAGGATAGCGCTGTTATCTCCAAAACGGGTTCCTTTAATCTTCCTCTAATGCGTAATAGAGCTGGAGAATATAAACTGACTGGAATCGAAACAATCTATACCTGTTTTTCTTCTGATTTTTTCCTGGAAGCTGCAGATGAATGGAGGCCAGAAATATGGCGGATTATTCGTAAAAGGGCGGATCTACATTTTTTTATAATCACGAAGCGGATTCACCGTTTTCGTGTAGGGCTGCCCGAGGATTGGGGAGAAGGTTACGAGAATGTCGCAATTTGTTGTACCGTAGAAAATCAGGACCGTGCGGATTATCGGCTCCCTATTTTTTTAGCGGAACCAATTAGGCACAAAAGTATTATCTGTGAGCCAATACTTGAGGATATTAATTTGTCCCCGTATCTTTCAAGTCAAATTCAAGAAGTGACAGTCGGCGGAGAATCCGGTAACAACGCTCGCGTTTGCAAGTATGATTGGGTTATAAATATCCGTCAGCAATGCATTCAGGCCGGTGTACCATTCTATTTTAAACAGACAGGAGCACGGTTTGAGAAAGATGGGAAGCTTTATGTGATTTCGAGAAAGCTCCAGCATGCGCAGGCTCAAAAGGCGAACATTAACTACCTTTAAGACTGTTTTCTTTTTAGCTCACTCCTACTTATCCATTTAGCCCAATTCACTTCATATAAACGACAACAACCTTGGCACGTCATCTACCGCGCCAAAGTTGTTGTTATATCTGCCAATTATCTTAAGCTATATAACTTTGTATGATACCGGGGACCTTCCATAGCGTTCTTTAAAGGCCCTGGAAAAATGCGTTATATTTTCAAACCCTGTCATAAAGCAAATAGAATTGCCGTCCTTTCCGCTTATTATTTTGGGCACTTTGAAAAGAGGTTAAACCATCCCGCCGTTTGCATAAATGGTCTGGCCGTTGATCCATCTTGCCGGTCCGGCGAGGAAGGACACGACCTCGGCGATGTCTTCAGGCCTGCCCAGGCGTTCTATCGGGTTCATTTTAGCCATGTGTTCAATGGTTGCTGCATCCTTGCCTTCCAGGAATAGATCCGTTGCCGTTGGTCCTGGCGCCACTGCATTTACCGTAATATCCCGTCCACGGAGTTCTTTAGCCAGAACAAGGCTGATTGCGTCAACTGCGCCCTTGCTGGCCGCATAAGCCGCATAAGTGGGCAGCGCAAGCTTCTTCACAGATGTTGAAAGATTAATAATGGCGCCGCCGGAGCGTACTCGGCGTGCGGCCTGCTGATTGACCACAAAAGTGCCCCGAATATTTGTCCGGTGCATGCGATCCAGCTTATCCAGGTCGAAATTAGCCACAGTATCCAGGATCATGATGCCTGCGGAATTAACCACAACGTCGATACCGCCGAATTTTTCCTCTGCCTTATCGAATAGCCGGTTGACTGCTTCCTGATCGGCAACATCCGCCTGCACGGCAATAACACGGCCTCCGGTCGCTTTGATTTCTTCTACAGTTTTGTTTGCCTCAGCATTATTGCTGGAATATGCAATGACCACAGACTGCCCATCTGCTGCGAGACGTTCTGCAATTGCGCGCCCGATTCCACGTGAACCGCCTGTGACAATTGCTACTCTTTGTTTATTTGATGTTTCCATAACAAAATTCTCCTTTATTATTTATTTCGGTAAGAGTTGTTTTAGGATTCCTTGCCCGGTGAAGGCGGTAATACGACTACACCGCCTTCCGGAAACGCACCGATCACTCATAAGCGTTTCCTTCCTTTCAACTTAATAAACTATTCCCGACTACTATCTTTGTTCAGAATGCACCGTCCCCACAGTGGGCTTGCTTTTGTGCAGTTGTTGCATCCGATACATTTTGACTTGCCGGCATTTCCGGCAGCCCAACGATTTATCAAATCCGGCTCAGCAATTAACGGTCTTGCCATAGCGAAATATTCAATATCTGTGCTTTCCAGCACCTGAGCTGCAGCCTCAAAATCGTTGATACCGCCTACCAGTATCATTGGGATTCTCTTCTCCTGCGCAATTTTTGCGGTGTAATCTTTATAGTAAAAAGAATCAGTATTTTTAAATGAAAACCAGTGGCCGCTGACTTCGATAGCATCTGCACCAGCCTCAGTCAGTTGTTTACAAGCCGCATGGAAGCCGTCATAAGTAATGCCGTTTTCAATACCATCATCACAGTTGATTTTAACAAATATAGGATATTCTTCGCCGACAGTTTTCCTGACAAGATGAAATGTTTCTATTAACATACGGGCTCTATTGTCATCTGTGCCGCCGTATTCATCACTGCGACGATTATAGTAGGGAGTTAAAAATTGATTGAGCAGAAAGCCGTGGGCGGCATGCAATTCCACACCGTCAAATCCGGCTCTTTTGGCTCTGAGTGCCGCATCGGCAAAAGCCTGCTGTACATCCTTTATATCCTGCTTTGTCATTTCTGACGGTATCTTTTGGGAAGACAGGTTCTCAACCTCACTCGGCCCCAGCATTTTGGCTCCGGCTGTATCTGTCATAACAAATGATCCGGGATGTACCAATTGCATAATAATATTGGTTTTGTATTGATGCACCATGGCCGTTAGTCTGCTGTACTCAGTTATAAATGAATCATCGTAGATACCGAGCATTGTCTCGTTTACCGGATAGTCGGTTATATAAGTGAATCCGGTGATGACCGTACCGGCCCCGCCTTTTGCCAAGTTTTCATACACCAGAAAATCTTTGTCTGTCATATGGCCGTTAACGGCATGGCGATCTCCGACAGCTGCGGCGATAAAGCGATTTTTCATGCTCATCTTTTTTATATAGGTCTGATCAAATAGGGATTTTTTCATCAAAACACCTCCAAGAGTCTTTTTCCTTTTTGACTACGCTTTTATTATAGATGAGCCGCTTATTGGACCGATAGCCTAATCGTAGTTCATTATTGCCTAATACTACAAGGTATGATATTATTATTTTATCGAATTGAAAGGAGCATGACATGGACGCCATGGCTTTGAACAGTAAAATACCGGAATATCAGCGGGAATTGGCGTCGCTTATCAGCAGTCACACCGACAGGGATGGGACCACGCAAACCGCTATACCGTCTTTAGCTCTTTACCGTGCGTCAAACATAACAGAACCATTGCATTCCATCTATGAGCCATCCGTATGCGTAATCGCACAGGGCTCAAAAGTGGTAGTACTCGCAAATGAAACCTATCATTATGATATAAACTCTTATCTTGTCGCTTCTGTGCGTTTGCCAGTCGCTGGCCAGATAAAGGAGGCCACCCCGCAAAAACCATATTTGTGCGTGACATTGTCCTTCAATACAAGCGAAATTCTGGACGTACTCCGGGAAACGGTACAATCCAGGAGCAGCAGAACGAGTCCGAGGCGGGGAATGTTGGTCAACAAGAACAATGGCGAGTTGCTTGACGCCGTTGTAAGACTCGTCCGACTTTTAGATAAGCCCAATGATATACCGGTTCTATCGCCTTTAATTATTCGCGAAATACTTTACCGGGTAATGCAGGATGATCATGATGATCTGATCAGGCAGTTTGCCATTATCGGCAGTCACGCTCAGAGCATTGCCAGAGTGATCCGTATGATCAGTCAAGACTACTCCAAGCCTCTGAGGATCGACGATTTGGCAAAAGAGGTCAACATGAGCCCCTCCGCACTGCATAGTCAGTTTAAACAAGTAACAGCCATGAGTCCTATACAGTATCAGAAGCTTATCAGGCTGCAGGAAGCCCGCCGCTTGCTGCTGTCGGAGACGTCAGATGCCGCTACTGTTGGGTTCAATGTCGGCTATGAAAGTCCGTCTCAATTCAGCAGGGAATATGCCAGAATGTACGGATTGCCCCCTATAAGTGATGTGAAACGCGTCCGGACATCGCTATCTGCAGGGCCATAAGCTTAAAAATGCTGTACGTTTCTTATTGATATAAAGAAATGTACAGCATTTTTTTATAATCCCAACTGCTCGATAAGATGAAGATCACATATATACCCTTAAGACCTTTTAGCAAAATCCAAGCTGAGATTTAGCCTTTCTTCTTATTCGCAATATACTTTTCAAGCACCTTTTTGGCTAAATTACTTTGATTTGATGAGTCGAGGCCAAGAACTTCATACCTCCATATAATTTGTTGTTCAAATGGGTCAACTGTTGAAATATCATTGTAGCTGTACTCAATTTTAAATTCTCCAGTGTCCTTAATGGCGAGAGTAATGCTTGTCCACAATTCCTGTTTATTCGCGGCAAATTCATTTTGCAAATCTTTGAAATCTTTTTTAATTTCATCTCTTATATCATCAAACTCATCTTCATCAATCTCATAATTTTTAGGAATATCAAAACTATATACTAATTTCTTTTTATCCTCCGTATAGTAAAAGAAGTACATCGTATACATAGAATTGGCTAATTGAGCATATAAATAAATCTCATTCCATTTTTCAGGTATTAACTTATCCAGTTTCTTAGCTATATCAGAATATAAAACTTCCATTCTTTCTGTTTTCATAACTTATGCCTCCCTTATCAATTTGCTGTTGCATTAAGAATGTACCACCAAAAACAAAAAATTTGATTGGGTCAATTTTCTTGCAATGATATTCTATCATATTTCTTCCATGTCATTCTTATCTTTAAAAACCCGCAGCAACTCTTTGTTTCTCGGTGCAGAATAACCGCTGAAAAATTCCTCTTCGCGGTTATATCAGCCGCTCTGGTAACAAATTGGGCAGTATGCCGCCAATAAATGCATCGCCTAAACCGATTGTCGTTGGTTTTTTAACAAAGTCCAGATTCTTGCCTGCCAAACAGCAAATCAGGTCTGTACCCAACAGCTTGGTAATTTTAGTGGAAAAAATAATGCCGAATTGATTGGCTGGTAACTGCATTGTCTGAAGATAATCATCCTTTCCAAATTTATCGCCAAGACGGAACCGTGTTGAAGCCATCGCAATTCCACCTTCTAGTGCCTGACGAGCCCGGCTGGGTTGCTTTCCATAGGCCAATGCCCAATAAGCCGAGTGACAAATAAGCAGCGGAACATTGATCTGTTGGGCAACAGTTGAAAGCGCTTCGCTGACAGATTGTGGGTCCAGAATATCTATTCTGTGGCCAAGCCGATCTTGTAATTCATCCTCATTCATGCTGAAAATATCAAGCCGCGGCGTAAGCGTTTTCGTGACTATGGCGCGTATACTGGAGCTTTGAAAGCAAGCATCTTCCATGACAAACAAACAATTGGAAGGTAAATGTTCAATGATGCGCAGCGATGTGGTAAGCCGTTCTTGTAAAAGCGATTCATCTTTTATGGCATTATAGCTGGCGGCAAGGAACACGTCAGCACATTCCGCCATATATTTGAAATTTTCATCAATTATGAGACAGACACTAGGTGGATCGTATGCGAAAATTACACGATTAGGCCGGGGCGTGACAATGTCAATATCTCCAGCAGAGATACGTGCATTTACTGGAAATTGTACAATAACGTGGGGACAATATTCATCAGCTTCGTCCGGTACACTGGTAAGATATGAAACATTAGCAGGCATTAAGGAGCGAAAATAATGATTGTTGCTGCATGCATGTACTGTGCTGGGACAGCCGATGTGAGACATTGCAATTGCGGCGCGGATTGCGGTGCCTCCCAATGTAATTTTCTTGGAGAAGTGCTCAGCGAATTCTCGAGTAATATTACTGGAACTTACAATGCGTTCTGTTCCGGTTCCAGCTTTCATATGGCCAAGCAAAACAAGGATTATGTCCCGTTCAGTATGAATTGGAATGTCAACTCCGATTTCGACATCAGAGATTTTGTATGACCAAATCAAAGCCTCCAGAACGGCTGAATCCCATTCAAGTTCAAAATCAACGGTATTTTGGAAGCCAAGTGCAATTCGGTTTTTCATAATTATACCGCACTCCTTTAATAAAGATAGTATAGTTGTTGAATAAAAGAGGAAGCATGCATTTGCTGACGACTTCCTTCAGATTCTTGTAACCAAAGACACCCTTGTCTTATCCCACTACCAGGGTGTTCGGGACTTTCACTCGTTAGATCGCGCCCATGCCTGGCACACAATCAGGACCACCGGCTAAGTCGGTGGTCCTGATTGTGCACGGTTGTGTTTCGTCTCTTACACATCTTTACAAATATCTTGCATGCAGAATTTACTTTTCGACCTGTAAACGGACAAGGTATTTTGCTTTATTTTGCTTCAGTCCAGCTATTCTTGAATCGATACTCGGTTATTTGACGATAAATGTGCCCCGTCTTCAATACGATAGACGGAAAATGCGTATGGAACATTGCATCGGGAAAATGCTGCGCCTGCAAGCAGATGCCGCTATGATCAGAATAGATTTTGCCGCCTTTACCAATAGTCTCTGACATGCCATTTGCAGTATAGATTTGCACACCGGGCTCTGTGGTGTACATTTCCATGGAAAGACCATTAGAATCACAGCTCAAAGTTGCTTCATGCTCCAGAAGACCATTCTCAGAATGCGCAAGCACGAAGTTATGATCATAACCACCTGCTGGACGGAGCTCCTCACTGTCGAAACGAGCGCCGATAGCATAAGGTGTTGTGAAATCAAACGCAGTGCCGGCCACACGGCGAATTTCACCTGTTGTCATGAGCTGCTCATCGCCAGGTGTATAAAAATTGGCATTAAGCCAAAGCTGATGATCACATATCGTACCGCTTCCGGCAAGGTTAAAGTAACTATGGTTTGTTAAGTTCACAACAGTATCGGCATCGGCTGAAGCAGAATAATCCAAACGCACAACATTATCTTCGGTGAGCGTATAGCGTAGCCGCACTATCATCTCTCCCGGGAATCCCTGGTCTCCATCGGTACTGACAAGGGTCATTGTGATGCCGTCTGCTTCAAATGTTCCTTGCCAAAGCGAAGCTTGAAAACCACGTAAGCCGCCGTGGGCAGTAAAAGTATCACAGTTTCTAGAGAGAGGATATGTTTTCTCATGAAGCGTAATCTTAAAATTGCGCAGACGGTTTGCCACCCGGCCGCAAGTTGCACCCATAGAGTTTGCCGGAACAGCATAGGAAGCAAGCTCATCGAAGCCGAGCAAAACATCAGTTAATTGCCCGTTGGCGTCGGGTACGATAAGTGATGTAATTCGAGCACCGAGATCAATCAATTCCAATCTAGTGCCTTGATTATTTTCCATAATATATTTCGTAACGGCTCTCCCATCAGAGAGCTTACCAAAAGGTTTTGATTCAAATTGCATAAATATTTTTCCCCTCTTTAACTTTGTAATACGGTTCCATGGCGAGATAACCAAACCCATTATTAAATAACCGGACCCGTTGTTTTTTCTTCCATGATATTCCGCATCCCTGCAGAATAAAGCGAAGCCTTACCTGTAGTGCCCAACAGATCAAACTTATGGAAAAGACTTGCTTCATTGCGTCAATGCAGGAGTTTAGGTTGTAAGCTGGTTGGTTACATAATCGGATAACCGGCTGCAAGATAGATGTTGTACCAATCCTCATAGGTCAGTTCGATATCGCAAGCCTTGCAGCATTCTGTGAAGCGGGACGTCTTAGTCGTTCCGCAAACAACCTGCATATTTGCAGGATGCCGTAAAATCCAGGCAACAGCAATCGTGGTTTTCGTCACACCATATTTATCAGCCACAAGCTGCATAGCCTCGTTGACTTCTTCGTACTTCGGATTGTCAATAAATATACCATCGATAAATCCATATTGGAATGGTGACCATGCTTGGATCGTGATGTCCTTGAGCCGGCAATAATTCAAAATGCTGCAATCACGATCACTGGCATAGAAGTCATGGTTATTCGTTGCAATGGGCTGTACACACATGTCTGCATGTGCAATGCTAAACTGCATCTGATTAATTTCAATAGGAACATTACAATACTTCTGAATTAATTCAATTTCCATCGGTACATCATTGGAGATACCAAAGTGAAGCACTTTACCCGCTTTCTTCATGATATCAAACGCTTCCCCTATTTCTTCCGGACGGAAAAGTGCGTCGGCACGATGTAGCAGGAAATAATCCAAGTGATCCGTCTGCAGTCTGGACAGCGATGCATCAAGCGTTTTAAGGAGATGATCTTTCGAATAGTTGTGATAAGGACGTCCATCCGCAAAGAACGTGATACCGCCTTTTGACTGTAAAGCTAGTTTGTCACGCAGGCCCGGATTAGCTTTTAAAACTTGTCCCAGAACCGCCTCGCAGTTGCCTTCAACTTCGCCATAGCAGTTTGCTGTATCAATAAAATTTGTGCCGTTTGCAAGGCAGTTTTCCAGCAGTGCTGTAATGTCTTTCAACAACATTTTATCAATTCGCATTGTACCTTGAATAATTGCAGGAGCCGGGATCTTATTTTGTCCAAGTAAAATTGTTTTCATAACTTTCCTCCATTCAATTTTGTATATTCAATATCGTCAATATCAGTACCTAAAATAGGCATTAGGTCTTTACTGCACCAGCAGTCATACCGGCGATAAAATATTTTTGGAAAAACAGAACAATTAGAATTATCGGGAGTGAACCCAGTATGCTCATTGCCATAATTTCGTTCCATTCAAACGCATACTGTCCCATAAGTGAGGCAATTCCAATTGGCACTGTGCGCATCGCATTTGTTTTAGTTAGTGTTAAAGCATACAGATATTCATTCCAGCATTGAATGAATGTGTACAGTCCCACCGACACAAGACCAGGAGCGGACGAAGGAGCCAGTACTCTCCAAAGTGCCTTGAAGCGAGATCCGCCATCAATCTGTACGGCTTCATCAAGCTCCTTTGGAAGTGTGTTCATATAACCAGTCATCATAAGAATTGCATACGGCAACGTAAAGACTGTATATGTTAAAACTAGCCCCAAATAGCTGTCATATATGCCAATCGAAACAATTAGCGTCAGATAAGGAATCAGAAGTGTAATCGGAGGAACAGCCTGTACACTGATAATGATTGTGTTAAAGATCTTCTTCCCTTTAAACTGGAATCTGCTGAAGCTGTACGCCGCAAGCAACGAAATAGCCATCGTGCAGGCTACAACGATTGCAGCAATTGCATAAGAATTCAGAAAAAACCGTAGTTTTTCCGGATCCCTGAGCACGGACAGATATGCTCCGAAATGAAAGCTTTCGTCAAAAATCTTCGGCGGAGTTGCAAAGATATTGGCATTGGATTTAAACGAACTTGAAATCAACCAAAGAACGGGCAGTCCTGAGAACAGAGCTGCTGCAATCAATGCAACCCAAAGCAACAAGTTTTTTGTATAATTTGTTTTCATAATTCAGTCCTCCCGTTGCTGACTTCGCACGTAGAAAACCGCAAGGATCACGCATATGATGAGGATAATGACAGCTGCGGCAGAAGCTTGCGAATATTCATATCTTTGGAACGCTGTTTTATATACATATGTACTCATCATCTCAGTTGCATGTGCCGGTCCTCCTGCTGTCAGCAACCAGATCAACGAGAAGTTTTGTGTCGTCCAAATAAAGTCCAGCATGGTAATGCTAATCAAAATAGGTTTCAGCTGCGGTAGCGTAATGTTAAAAAACCGTTGCACAGAACCTGCGCCGTCTATGCTTGACGCCTCATACAATGTCGATGGAATTCCCTGTAAACCAGCCAAGATGCTGATCATATAGAAAGGATAACCCGCCCAAATATTAATAAATGTTAATACCCAAAGCGCAAAGTCTCGGCTGCTAAGCCACTCTACTGGAAAATTCGAAATATTAAAATTGATTAATAAGTAGTTTATAATACCACTACCATTCAGCAACAGCTTCCAAAGAATTGCAATTACTGTAGCATTGAACATCCACGGCAGCATATAAATAATCCGAAAAGCTGCTTTAGGACCAGGTTTCAGGCTTTTCGCATTGACAAGCATTGCTAAACTCATACCTAAAATCAAATGCGCAATCACGTTAAGAATGACGAACATAGCTGTATTCGTGCATGATTTGAGAAAGATACCATCAGACAAAACCGAAACATAGTTGGTAATGCCCACAAATACCGGATTATCATTAATAATAACATTATCAAAAAACGAGTATGCTATGACCATGATAATCGGAACAAACAGGAGCAGAACCATGAGTCCGATCGTCGGAAGCATATAAACATACGGTTCTGTCTTTTTGACGAAAAAATCAAGCTTAAGTTTTTTATCGGGTGTTCTTGACTTCATAAATTATCCTTTCACACTTTGTACAACTACATACAAATGATTACAATAAAAACAAAAAGCCTTTATTCGTCTGCGTTCTATATATCCATATGGTATACAGAACGCAGAATTCGTTATGAACAATCGTTTATTCTTTATTACTTATAAGCAGCTTCAAACTTTTTCTGCACATCATCAAGCATTTTTGTGGCAGTAGCATAGTCACCGTCAATGTACATAACTAGGCTGTTGTTAAGAATATTCATCAAAGCCTCGGCAGTTGGCATGGAGTAAAATTCGGCCTTACCATGGCTGTTCATGTAGACATCCTTAATTGCCTTGAACGCATCAGAGGTGTCTGTATAGGCCGGATTTGCAGTGTTGTTTACTGGGAAGCCATTTGCATTGACACACAGATTAGCATTCACATCTGCGGAGAGCAAATACTGGATGAACTTGGTAGCTTCTTCCTTGTGCTTACAAGCAGAGCTGATACCAACAGCCCAGTTGCTTACACGCATGAAGCTGTCACCGTTGTAGCTATCTTTGTGCGGCATATTGATGTAAGTCACGTTCATGTCCGGCGCCTGTTCGCTTATATTGGAAAGGTGAGCAACAGAGTCTGGCATAAAGGCAACGCGACCATTGACAAACTCCTGAACCTTATCAGCGTCGGTCATTGTATACATACCAGGAGCAACAACTTTGTTGTCAAACAGCGACTTAAAGAATTCACAGGTTTCAGTGAAAACCTCATTGCCCGCCAAGAACGGCTTACCGTCCGATGTCAAAATGGAGCAGCCAGAGTTCCAGGCAAAGGATGCAAAGTATTCCATGCAGGTCGCATTGTCGGTGCTCATGTTCATGGCAAAGCCATAGATGTTCTTTTTCGGATCCGTGATTTTCTGGCAATCTTTGAGCATTTCAGTCCAAGTTTGCGGCAGTTTTTCGATTCCAGCTTTTTTTAGCAGGTCCTGGTTAACTGCCATCAGACAAGGGAAATTAACGATGGGCTGTGCATAAGTGATTCCTCGGACTGCCATTTTGGTAGAAATTACGCTCTCATCCATTCCAATTGCTGCATACAGCTCATCCAAGTTGGCAAGGTGACCTTGGGTTGCATAGTCATAAATCCAGCCGCCATCTAATGCCACAATGTCAGCCATAGTGCCAGTTGCTGCGCTTGCTTCAATTTGGGTCTTGGTATCGGCGTAGGGGTTGCTCAGAAGCTTGATCTGTACGCCGCTCTTTACCGTAAATGCGTCGCAAACACTCTGCAGATAGCCATCGGCCATTTCGTTGCCAAACCACTGCTGGAACTCGAGCACGATTGGCTTGTCTGTGGCAACGGTTTCTGTGGCCGTGGAGGTTTTAGTGGCTGGTGCTGCATCATGAGCACAGGCTACCATGGACAAAGTCAATACTAAACACTGGACTAGTACTAAGATTTTTTTCATTTTTTTCTCTCCCTCTTTCTTTTTATTTATACCTTTATCGGGTACTAGCTTAAGTTAATTTTGCCGAGCGGTTTAGTACTATATTAATTGATATGATGATCACTTTAACATTGTCCAGTAAGCAATTCTAATTTAATAGTAGTATTTCTCTCAATTGTTATCATTTAATAATAAAACTGCGTTCGTGCTGTATATAAATATTATACAATTTCCTTACCCATTGTCAATATATTTTTATATAATTTTTATAAACGATGATTAACATAGATATACCGAAAATACAAATTCACTTTCAATCTTTATTCGATACTTTCACGCTTACTTTACTCAAGGCTTATCTATCCATCTTCAAAACTCGCAACACTCGGGCTTTCTAAACAGTTTATTGAGCAACCTGATTTCGAACTCCAGCATATATACAGAACACTTGAAGTTGTCTCAACGGAGTCCGACTTAATTCAGTCATCCCTATACAATAACAGTATGAAGATTTTAAAAAGGAATACTGATGTGCTTTATTACGACTGTACCAACTATTTCTTTGAAATTGAGCAAGAAGATGAACTCAAACAGTATGGATATGGCAAAGACCATAAGCCTAATCCCATTGTACAGATGGGTCTGTTCATGGATGCAGATGGCATCCCTCTTGCTTTCAATATCAACAAAGGTAACACCAACTAGCAATTGACATTGAATGGTTGGAATCAAAAAAACTCGGCACTTATTTCGCTTGATATTACGTCTGCCGCGCCTTTATCCTTTTCGCTATTGAAGAAAGAACATCCTATGCCATAAATTCAAATTAAATAGGGCTGTAAATTGTAACAATTGTAACAATCAACCAATTATTTTAAAGGTTTACTTGAAAAATAGTTTAATATTATATACAATATGATTTGTTATATATATATTACAGTTTTCTGTATGCAATTATATATGCAATATTTCATTGTTTTTATAAGCAATTTATTTATATTGGAGGTAAGTATGCCATCAAAAAGCAACGCATATAAGTACCAAGTAGTATCGAACTGGATTCAGGAAAAAATTGAAGATGGAACTTTTAAAGAAGGAGAAAAGCTTACTAGTGAAATCGCACTTGCAGAACAATTTGGAATAAGTCGCTTAACTGTACGAAAGGCTATAGAATATTTATGTTCTGAATATATACTATACAAGGAGTCCGGGAAAGGAACTTTTATCAGTCCGAGAAAGCGCCGTTCTATACACACCAATAATATAGCTGTAATTACTACATATATTGATAATTATGTATTTACAAGCATTATGCGAGGGATTGAATCAGTGGTTACAAAAGAAGGTTTTAATCTTTCATTCGGAATTACAAAATATAAATTTTCCAATGAAGCCCGTATAATTAAATCATATATCGAAAACGGTATTGATGGCTTTATTATAGAGAGCACAAGAAGTGTTCTGCCAAACCCTAATTTAAATCTATTTCGTTTACTAGATGATTATGGGATACCATATGTATTTATAAATGGATACTACAGGGAACTGCATGAACCAGTGTATGTTGTTACAGATGATCGTAACGTAGGTATGAAAGCCGTAGAGCATATCTATTCTTTGGGACACCGGAATATTGCAGGTATATTCAAGATGGATGAAATTCAGGGCTTAGAAAGGTTCGCTGGTTATTCACAGGGATTAATGAATCATGGTATTGAAGCGGATGAGAATCATGTCTTCTGGTACTTTACTGGAGATGAAAGTAATATTTTTAATGAACCCGGCAGGACTGTATTGCTTAAAAAGCTTGAGGGCTGTACAGCTGTATTATGCTTTAATGATAGCATTGCGTACGATTTAATTAAATTTTTGGAACACCACAATATAAGGGTTCCTGATGATATCTCTATTGTTGGTGTCGATAATTCAACCGTTTCAGAATTATTGCAAGACCAAATTACTACTTTTGAACATCCTACAGAAAAACTAGGAGAAGAGGCAGCCAGGAGATTAATATATATGATTAAAACTGGGAAAAAAGCAGATTCTTTAAAAATGGATATGAAGATCATTGTTCGCAAATCTGTTAAAGAAATTTAGTTGCGTAAACGTAGCGTTAAATAACATAGTGAAGTAACCGCCTATTTGTTACTCCCGTCGGAGAGCCATTACTCACCTATACTGCTAGAGGATTGACTTGAGTAGACAGTAATCGAATAAAAGATTCGGAAATAACTCTCCTTGATACAATCACATGTAAAAAGGAGAGTGTTTTATGGCACGATTGTCAAGATAAGTGGTAAAAAGACACGAAGTATACATATTCGATTTTTATGTCTTCTTTTTTGTACTCTCAAGGCTTCTTCGGTAACTCTCTCAGGCCTTGGAAAACCGCTGTTTACAATCACATATACTTTTGTGTCTTTACTATGCTCCTTACCTGTCTTTATGTACTGGTAGTAATCTTCAAGAAGCCGCATTAGAGCTCTGGAAAGACCATAAGCATACAACGGAAAGACGAATATGATTACATGGGCACTAGCCAGGTTTTTCAATATATTTTCGGAATAGCTATCTTTCACATTAGCCTTGACTGTAACAAAAGCCTTGTTGAATTCCTTATCAGGAATCCTACGGTCTAAAGCATTTAAAAATTCCAAGGATGCAGCCGCATATAAATTTTCTATCCTGATGCCTTTGGATTTTCCTGTCTGAAATTTTGATTTTGGAGGCTACATCTCTCTAAATACCCTTTGTCATCTATGAAACGCCAAAAAAGCGGGCCAAAATTTGCACTTTTTCACCCCGTTTTTTGCTCATTTTTCATTATAAAGCCACAACATCTCAATATGTCATCATTATTATCGTTTCAACGTGTCTTGAGTGGGTAAAAAAGATGCCGCTTGAACCTGGTGGGGCCTTGGAGGCAGGAACGGAACATTCATTATATGGTAAGCAGGCGTGGACATCTACTCCATACTTCTTTGACGAACTTCTCACCCTGGAACAGAACGAACATAAGCAGCGGAGTGAAGAGCTAAGAAGCAAAATGTCCCGGCGGCCACACAGAAAAAGGCTGGATGAATTCGACTTCAGCTTTCAGCCCATCATCAATAAAAGGCAGATCGATGAGCGCGCTACCCTGGCATTCGCGGCGAGAACTGAAAATGCACAGAATAGGATTGCACAAACTTTTATTCTGATAACGTTATTATCCAATCCACTATTTGTAAAATATAGCTGTAATTAAAAAATCAGTCCCATACTTTTCGTTTGCAATTATCCCACTATCTGACCATTTCCCAAATCCTGCTTCCACAGCTAAAGGTCTCAAATCCCCATAAAAAGAAAATACACCTTTGGTCCAAATTTTTTTATACCCATTTAGCTTAATAAATCTTTTTATTTCTTTTAAATTTTTACCGGCAATTCTATTTACGTTTAAAATATCACGCAGGACATTAAAAAAATCATAATAAAACAATGTACTTTTGCAATAGTGCGCAAACAATATACAAGTAACATCGCCACAAATTTTAATATTTCCCTTTAAAATAACGTTATACTTATCGCTGATTTCGTATGCTTTAAAAATCAAATCACTATTCATAAATTCATTTCAATGAAGATATTTTTTACATTCTTCAACATTATTTTGTTCAAGTATCAATAGTTTATTTGCCAGAGAAAGTATTTCATCATCAGCATCCGCGTATTCTTTTAACTTCTTTGTTAAATTTATAATGCCCATAGTACTCCCCTGAATCAGCATCTCAGAAATATGGGAAGGAGATTTATTCGCCAGTGTTTTCAAATTAACCATAGCATAAGCGGATCCCTTTGAAAAAACATTGATATCCTTTGCTACTTTATTAATTTCTTTCAATTTTTCTTCTGTACTATCATAAATCATTTTATACTCTTGCAACTGAGATCGGAGCATTTTTTTGTACTCTTCATCTTGTGAAATCCCAATTAATTGATGTATTGTATCTTTACCCATCTCTGCATTTTGATGAATATAATTTAAAAATTCAACATTTCCATCCATGATAAACACCTCGTCAAGTAGTATGCTCTAAAATACAGCATTTTATTACTCAATATAAGTAGTCCACTTTCCGCAATTATTACAAAAATATATCGCAAAGTCCAAAATGTCATCAGCTTTATCTAAATCGAACGTGACAATTTCATTGCTTTTTATGATGCCGATATTCCTTTGCCAAATACTGAAATCTTCCACCCCACAATTTGGGCACTCTGAATCGCACTTTCCGACGTGCTCAAAGTCATCAACAGTTATTCCATTGACTTGTAAAAGCTTTACAACTGCTTCTTCGTAGCCAGTTTCGGAACAGCCCATTATCAAATCTTCCAATCTCAAAAATTCGCTCATAAAAGCCTCCTGTTGTTTTTAAATTCATCCACCTGAGTATTTAATGAAAAATCACTGCATATAGTGGCTTATCTGCTTCATTCCCCCTTAGAACTACAATGCGCCATCCGAATTACCGTCTAAAAAAGATGCCGCTCTCAAATTCAACAATAGGATTCTCACCTGCCTTAGGTAATATATTGAGACGCATAATCTGAGAACAACATCCTCTAATATCTTCATTTTCAATATCATCTATCTCTAATAGGTAGTTGACCCCTTCGATATGTCTAATAAGTAATTTGTTTAATTCATTCTCCTTGATATTCTTATCTACTGGTTCTGCGGGTTCATCTTCTCCGTTATCAGGCTTTCAAATGCGTTCTATCCTCACAACCGCTTCTGTATGCCTTGAACGGTCAAAAAGATACCGATTGAACCTGGCGGGATCTTGGCAGCATTAAAGTATCCAAATTGATATATCCTCAATTAATAATATCTCCTTTGTTATTAGCCAACTTTTCACGCCATTGTTGTAATTCCTCAGGCCTCTGTTTCTCCCATTCTGTTTCTTCTCCAACAATTTTCAATGGTTCCCGTGAGCGATATGAACGTGTCAAATTGCCTGGAAATTTCTTGTCTGTGACATTTGGGTCATTTTCAAATTCCCCTATTGGTTCTACAATATAAACTCGTTCTCTTCCATTTCCTTTTGCTAATGAAGCTGCAAGTCCTGCACCATTAACAAGGGCTGTGAAATAAATGTGATTCATTTTGAGGTCAGGTTTATAATTCGAATCCCCCCCTGCTGTCAGCAGATCACCAACCTGCAAATCCGCTTTTGTCCCGTGATAAAATGGACCTTTATCAGAGGGTAAAACATTGTACGAATTAGATAGATCATAATTCATTTTTGACTTGTCAGGATCGCTTAGCTCCTCATAGCATTTGGCAATATTTAAATACAGCGATGTGAAAGTACTCTTAACGCTGTCATCATTTAGTTTTAATGCAAGCTGCAATGATGTCTCCAACCATTTTAATTTATCTGAAATACTTTTTTGATGTCGAGCCACATAATAGGCTGCAATAAATCTTTCAAAGTCATTTTTAGCTTCACACCATGCTTTAAAAAACAGCATGCCTGCATCTTCGGGTTTGTTACTATCTTCCATTCCAATACCCATTATACACAGTTTAATAATATTGTTATTAGGGTCAAATTGAATTTTCATCTTATTTCACCTCTTAATTATTGTATTCTTCACTCTTCGTTTATTTCTCCACCCTTATAATAATTTTCGGTCAATTCCCCGTAAATCTTCAAGAACATCAAAATAATGCAAATCAGAACTTACAACATATGAATTATTTTCTATATTGTTTTTTACTTGACCGATCGAAATAGTGGGATCAAACTTCCTTATCAGTGCGACATATTTTACTACTTTTAAATCTTTTTCTAATTTCAATTGTACTATTTTCATATGTATATCCCCTTTAATACTTAAAAGTAATGTTGATTCACATTTTCTGGTTGTACGTATCGTTCTAACAACGGTTCATATGTTTTAGTTTTAACAATACTCATTCCTCATATATTACAGAACCAATATATCTAAGTATTCTACCATCAAAAATAGTTTCATCAACAATTTCTTCATACTCATAATCATATACTCGTATTGATACATTATATTTTTCTGTTAATTCACCACCATAAAACTCTTCAAGTTCATTTATCATTATTTCCGAATCTGACGCATCTTTTAATAATTGCCCCAATGAAGAAATTGGAGAGTTTTTATAACTATATTCAATTAAATCCTCATCAAGATCAATAAAGTTTATTTTGAAATCAACCATAAACTTAGAGGGTATTCCATCACCATTCTCATTATATTTAATGTCCAGATATTCTCTTACCAAGTCTTCACTACTACAATTTCCCACCCAAATTGATACTGCCCCGGGGTTATCCATTAATAAATTCCTCCGTTAATTCTTTTCGAGTTATTTACAGCCAATATAATTCTTATCAAGTGTAAGCTTGTTTACACTCCGTAAAATTCTTTTATATTTTGCAGAACTAGCATTTTTTCTTTATTTATTTCTTCCAACAGCTCATCTCATAAATCGCTATACAAAAGTAAAAACACACTTCCATGTAATCCCTTGAATAATACTTACATAATTAGAACAATTATGTATTCTATGATTTTTTTACAAAAACCTCCTTTGACATACGTTTCAGCAAAGCTTTGCATAACCTTATTAGAATAATTTTCGCCCTTTGAATGAGAAATGTTCATGACATCTAAAGTAACCTTATATTGTGAACCTGCATATATGGATAACATGTACACAGATTCTAATCCCTCAATACTCATAATTGTTATTCTTTCAGATTTATTTTCTCTTATTACATATCACATTCTACACCCGTATAGTTTAGTTCCATAGCGCCTTCGTTTCTTAAATATACCTCTTCTAATATGGTATGAAATTTATCCGATGTGTCTCTCCATCAAGACCTGATTAATTGCTTATTCAAAAAGCATATTTATAAATTCTTCAAAACTATTGGAAATTGTATTTGTTGAAGGATCAAGATCTTCGGATTCATCATTATACCAAATAGCTATCTGAGGCTTTTCTCTATCATCATAATAATCCAAACATACAAAATCACCGCCAAATAGAGCAGCAATTGGTACTAACTCAGCTCCGACTAAGTCTTCATCAGTTATTAACCTTGCATCTAGCATGGTTAAATTAACATCAATATCATACATACCCATTTCATGATTTTCCGAATCCTCTAAAATGCATAAAAATCTTTCAATAACATACTTATTCTTTTCAAATAAAAATGTTTTTTCTACTGGTACACAACCATTATTTTTCGAAATGAAATTCCGATAATCTGCTGGTATTTTCACCTTCCAATATTGTTCTTCCTTATTTATCAGTTCTTCGGTTGGCAACGGCCTTATTATAGAATTTTCAACAACTCTCATTCTTTGATTCCTCTTCTTTCTATTGCAATATATCATAGCGAAACTGTCAAGCCGAAAAGTATTTATCTATAATTTTCTTTATCTCCGGGTGCTCTTTATCGCCCTCAATAAGATAGTCTACGAAGAAATTCTCAACCTCTTCATCTTTTATTTCTGCAAGCAGCCCATAAATCCTATACCAAACCGGCGTATAGGAATAGTTTCTACAAAAATAAAACGCCATTTCCTTGAAACGCGGATTCTTTAGAAAATATAACGCTACCGCAATATTTAGGGCAGCTTGGTCTGATAGAACTTCCTTATTCCTTAATATACGGTTTAACCTTTCGTCCGATATATCCCCTGCCCATTGTTGCCTTGCAACAGTTAAAGCATCAGGGAAGACCTTTTCAACTTCTAATATTTCCTGTGGCCATTCATAGTTTTTATCAAAATCCGTATTCCGCATTGATAAGTATTTTCCTGTTTCGCCTTTGCTTAGCTGCCCAAATTTAAATGATTTCATTATTTGTTCCATAGGTGTATTCAACTCATCTGACACTAAAAGTACGCCATTTATTGATATTCCACCTTTATTATTTGAGTTGTCATTCGGCATGGACACTGAACTTGTGGGGATTATAACAAGCGTTTTCAGCTTTTTCTTGTCCAATGCAGCAGCTACAGCCTTATGATGCCCATCTATCAATGCGCACAGATATCCGTCCATATGATAAGCAATCGCCCTATATTCATCATTATTTCTATAGAACTCAGCCTGCTGATGATTATAGTGGGATGGCGGCTGTGTCGGTAAAATATAGTATGGTTTTTCGTTGCTCCACAAACCATCTCCGCCATATATCGGGCATGAAGCTTTATTATAAGTTGGCGTATTATTCAGTTTCCAGAAGAATTCCCCATTGCCATTTGTGGGGCACAATTCTGTATCAACGAATGCATAGTAGCCCGATGGCAATAATCCCAATAAAAGCTGAAGGTTTTCAAGGGACTTCTCTAATGATATAAATTTATGATTCAAAACTTCCCGCAACTCAGATATTACTTTTTGGTCGCTCATATTAAGACCGTATCCAGCCGCAACAAGCTTTTCACATAGAAAACCAATCCGTCGCCACCCCACTCATTTTGGTGGGATTCTGGTGGTTTTACTATAATTATTTCTGGTTCAGCTTTCTTTATGAGATTTCGAAACATTGCAACCTCCAAAGATCTTATGTCTTTTCTGTTCGTAATTTCTGCAAACTTTACTAACCTAAAAGACATTCCATAGCACAAAACAAGCTTTTCAGCTTGTTTCTTCTGCGTTGGGTTTTACCTCTATCAATCTGTGTCGGAGGCTTTACCTCAATTCTTATTGACATTTATTAGTATATCACAGATTCAGTAATTCTGAAATGGCCTTTTCCGAGTTCCAGCTTCCCGCCCTCCGGTAGATTTCTTCTGATAAACCCCACAGCATCCAGTCCGGCGTCCGATTCAAAAGCGGTTATTCCCCCAGCCTCCCATTGGTTTTCTCTCCTTTACATTCCAAGTCAAGTATAGTCCAGTGTATACTTGCATAAGGATAGTGGAAATTTACAGCAAAATATGGTACGATGATTTTTAACAAGAATTGAATTGCTAATTATTTACAAATGCGTAAGAGGTGTGTTAGATAAGACAGTCAAAGAAATAAAGGAAAAACTTTCAAAAAAAGCTATTGTTTTTGAAACAGGGGGAAAAAGACCAACTGGTGAATTACTCGAAAGTTGGATTGGCAGTATTCGCTGGCAGTATGAAGGTGAAAGCTTTCCTAAAGATAAAAGAGGAAATAACATGATTCCTATCGCAACAATTTTCTTGAAAAGCTTGCCTTTTTTACCATTGGAGTTGTCTGGAATTGAGCTTGTCACAATATTTATGTCAAAAGATGTTTGGGATAACCTTATATCAGAAGATTTGAGTCCTTGGTTTTGCATTCGTACATATAGTTCATTAGAACAGTTAGTTCAATGTGAGTATCAAACTGATAATATAAAGCCGTTTCCACTTATACCTCAATTGATAGAAAATGATTATCCCTGTTGGGATGGTGGCGGAATTCCGGAAGAAATTGAAGATATGATACTTCAATTAGAGACAACCGAAGGAATAAATTATTTTGATGATATATGCGAAGAAATATATGCCCAGCACAAAGTTGGTGGTTATCCTGCTTTTTGCCAACCTGGGTATTACTTTGGTAATGGCTATGAATTTGTTTTGCAAATCTCATCAGATGCAAAAGCCTTGTTTAATATTGTAGATAGTGGAAGTTTCTATTTCTTCTATAATCCGCAAAAATCTGATTGGAAAGTATATTGTGATTTCTATTGATGCTTCGCAAAGTGAGCATAATGGGAACCTGCAATCAAATCGAGGAACAGACTGAATTAGGTCTATTGCAGGGGAATACAACTTTATTGACCACAGTTTTGATCTGACCAGACGCATCGTTCCATGTGCTTTCGATTGCACCTGCCACATCGCCGCTGCCAGCGGCATATGCAGTTGTACTTCTTCCTGCGGCGTATCTCAGAAAGCAGATCATATTTGTTCATTACGTTTATTTTTTTGCAAGCATGACAATTCTTGATCAAACCATGTTTCAATGTCATCTCGTATATCTAAAACAGAATCATCCAAAGATATGGGAAGTCCACGGCAACCACCATCACAATGACCAATTTCTCTTTTTCTGCCGCAGCCATATCCCTTTGCAATCAGTTCCTGCAAAATTGGAGGAAACGTTTTGAGGGTGTCAGTGTATTCGTGCGTCTTTGTCGATTTCACATTGATATGATAGCCATTGTTGAGGGAAGCGTTAATTCCCCATAAATCTTTCTGTTTATAACAATACTTTATATAGATATGAAATCCTTTTACTTCCACAACGCAGGTAAGTCCTTTATCCATATAGCGCTGATGCAGTTGCAGAATGAAATCCTGCACATCTGCGGATAAAGGCTTTATCGTATCCTGCACGATGGAAAGCACATCGGTTTCATCCTTTTTCAATACCCTGTAATCACAGCGCAAAAAAATATCCTGGTTGACGAGGGTGCCATGGTCTATTTCGGCGATTGCCATGACCTTCAGGCCTGTCAGCATAGCGGGGTTATCTGGATATGTAATCTTTACGGTTTTGATGTCTAACAAGTTTTGCTTTTTTTCATTTATATCTATGCCGTCAATGCAAATACCGCAATCCACCAGAAACCTCAGGCATTCAAGGTTTTTGGTTACAGACAGCTTCCCAAATTTCCTTTAAATAGCTTGCCACATCCTGAAGCGTTTTTCTCATGCGTTTCACCTCTTGTAATTTACTTTGCCTTATAACTCTAAAACTAATTTGATGGTGACATCATGGCCGGTCAGTGCAGCGAATGGAGAAAACTAAGCTGCCCGGTCAATGACCGACATATGAAGATGTGTCGTAGTGATCCATCAACTAAAGCTATTTGACTCTGCACTCCTTAAAAAATGCCCCCATTTTTCATTTCAGTCTTATTTAAAAAATCAATGTGGTATAATTTTTCCCAATGGTTGATGTTTAATGTTCCCTTTGTGAGATGGATTGCTAAAAAGCAACAACTCTCGTCCTTTTCATTATTTGCCATATCATACCACTCTGCAAAAGCTGTGCGGAGCTTGGTTCTTAATTCGGCATTTTTCGGGTCAAGCACCCAACCAAGGTTTTCAGCTACTCCATTAGCGGTAAACATCTCTAAGCATCCTGCAACCGAAACCTCCTGGTTTTGTGCGATTAGTTGCATTTTGTTTGATTTGCCATGTGTAACAACATAAAATGTGCCGTCTTCATAATAGGCGTCCACACTACGGACAACAGGGCGCGGCTTTCCGTCAGTACCCGGGTCTCGTGCAACCGTCGCAAGTGAAATAATATTGTCTTTGCCGTTGCCAAATTTTTCTTCGAGTAGTTTCAATCCTTCTTGGTAGTTGCTCATTTGCTTTTCCTCCAGCATTAAATTTTATATTATCCCCGTTTTTTAAACGGAATCCATAACTCTGCATAAACGATGTTAGACTTGTTTTTATAATACATTTCAGGAAAAAATCCGTCCGCAATTAAACCATGCTTTTTCAGCCAAAACCGAGTGTATTTCATTGCCTTACCCATACCAACTATCATCTCCTCGTGGTTTTCTGATTCATATCCGCAGACCACATATTCTCGTATGGGTAGTTGCCAATTAGTAAAGTTATGAATTTTCTCATCTTTATTAATTTCCGCACCGATAAAATAACTCGAATAACCATCTGGCGCATCGCCCTGATAAGAAACACCAATCCAACGCCCTTCTGAGACATGTTGGATATTCGGAAGTTCCCTATAAAACCTATCCCAAATTTCACCAACCGTATCAATGCCGGTTTTTTCGCCAAGCATTTTACCATAACTGAAAGGATAATAGCCTGTCACACCAAGAAAGTTAATTGGTTTTTCGAGAAATTTACGGTTCATTTCCAGAACTAATCCATCACTAATCAGCGGTACGCCCTCATTGATCACAAAATAACCAAGTAATAAATCGGGCTTATCAAAATTTTGTAAACTAATAGCCTTGCTTCGGTACTGCGATGGGCTAATCCCATAGGTTTTCGTAAAAGCACGTGTAAAAGTTATGTGACTCCCAAAACCGTATTTCATCGCAATGTCAATAATGCGGTTCGCTTTGTCACGTAGCATAATTGTGGATTTTGCCAAACGGCGCAACTTAATATAATCTCGAACTGACGTTTTTACCAGTCGTGTGAATAATCTCTGATAATAAAACAGTGACAGTCCAGCGATTTCTGCAAGTCTATCGATTTCAATTTCTTCGCCAAGATTTTCTTCAATATAGTTCAGAGTTTTTTGTATGGATTCCCACGCGTGCATATTGATTACCTCTCTATAAACAATATACCATAAATTAGAAAGAGATACTTAACCATGTCTGCTCTTTTTCAACACCTCTTCTATTGTTTCTAAAATATTATATCTAAACATTAAAGGATTTTTTAGCTGTGTTTTTTCATAAGGAATTCATTGTGCGATAATGAGCCCAGCTATAGTAAATGTATAAATCGCTTTGATTATCAAAATGACTATGATAAACTGAATTTATTACTATCATTATTGTAGTAATTATCAATCTAACTAAGGAGGTTCATATGAGAAAAATAGTAACTTTTCTTTGGTTTAACGATCAGGCAAAAGAAGCGGTAGATCTTTATGTATCGCTGTTTGAAAATTCAAAAATAATAAACACATCGTATCTCACAGAGTCAGTGGCCAAAGCAGCCGGAAAGAAACCCGGAGATGTATCAGCAATAGACTTTGAACTGAATGGCCAAAACTTTACTGCGCTAAATGGTGGCCCGATGTATACTTTTAGTGAGGCTATCTCAATAGCGGTAAACTGCAAAACTCAGGAAGAAATTGATCATCTTTGGGAAGCGCTATCCGAAGGCGGCGAAATAATGTCATGTGGCTGGCTCAAGGACAAATATGGTATGACATGGCAGATTATGCCGGAAAGCCTAGACATCATGATGCGTGATCCAGACCCTGCTAAAGCTGATCGGGTTAGCGATGCTATGCTTAGTATGGAAGGTAAACTGAATATAAGCGAACTCGAAAAAGCGTACAAAGGAAATACAACAGAAACTTCTGGCTGAACTCGAACGCATTGCTGAGCGAATGAACCGTCAGGAGCCTCCTTCCGTTGACGAATTTATTTCATTACTGGAAACAATGAAGATGAGTAACGAAAAGTATATCATTGAACATCGGCTGAAATGGGAACACTATTTTGATCAGCTTGGCGATTTTTTAAACAGAAATTGAATTTAGGAGGGTTTACCTTATGAAACATCGATTTACAACTCACTCTACATTTCGTATTGAACGCATTTACCCGGTCGCACCTGAACGTGTATTTGCGGCATGGTCGGACCGGAGCGCCAAGGCTCGCTGGTATCAGCCCGCCGAGGTATTCGACTTTCGTGTCGGAGGGCGAGAATTTAGCCGGGGCGGCCCTGCAGGCGGACCTGTCTTTACCTTTAACGCTTATTACCAGGAAATCGTGCCCGATGAACGTCTGGTCTATACCTATAGTTTGGACCAAGGAGAACTCCGCATATCGGTTTCCATAGCTACCGTTGAATTATTCCAGACCAGTGAGGGCACTAAACTGGTGTTTACAGAACAGGGGACTTTTTTCGACGGCCATGATACACCAGAACAACGTGAGCAGGGGACAAAAGAATTGCTGGGCCTTCTGGGAAAATCTCTTGGAGAGAGTAATGCAGAAACTTTCGAACTCGTGTCTCGTCGCAAGCTTGATGCTCCTCGGAATCTGGTCTACCAGGCTTGGACAGAACCAGAACTCCTTGCCCAGTGGTGGGGGCCCAACGGTTTCACAAATACGTTCCACACATTCGAATTGAAGCCTGAAGGAGTCTGGGAATATACGATGCATGGCCCGGATGGAGCAAACTATCTAAATCGAAACGTCTTTCAAGAAATCAAGCCAGAACATATTGTACTGCGGCACGAGACTGGACATCACTTTATCCTGACTGCTACATTCGAGGACATTGACGGTGGGACAGAAATTACTTTCCGGCAGACACTCGAATCGAAGGAAGATTACAACAAGCTCAAACCCATTTGCGAAGAAGGGAATGAACAAAATTTGGACAGGCTTGCCTCACTCTTGAAGAGGCTTTACAAATAGGCTTGATATTAGATCGCGAAACGTTTTTATTGCTGTCTCGCTTACGCACTTCTCGCTCTGATGATAAGTAGTCTAGATTGCTTCACAAATAATCAGTCAACAAGGTCATTTTGGAATCTTGAAAGATGCTCGTACGGAAGAATAAGTCTTCCGCGGTATAGGCCGCAACCATCGTTGATTAGTGAATTATTCACTGCTGAAAACATATTTACGTCTAATTTTGATAATTCAAGCTGCTGCAACAGGGCACCTCTTTCATAAGCATCATCAAAATAAATATTTTCTCCTTTTGGAATTGCATCTCGTTTAGTTCTTTCACGTTCCTGTCGTTTTTCGTAACCTAAATGATTTGCAGGACCAATTTCAGCATAATCGTCCATTTCTTTTGTACGAAGCTGTACTTCCACATAACAACGGGCAATGTTATCATAAAATGTTATATGCAGTGAACGATAGCCACTAGACTCTGGATTTGCAACATAATCTCTATAGTATGGGCTTACGCTCTCACTTAACAAGAGCGATTTTTTCTGACCCACAAAAGATGCCGGTTCTGCGGTAAATCCGTGTTCCTCCATAAATTCAAGTAACTGGTTGGCAACATCATATAGATATTTATTTTCTTCATCCTCGCAAATGTCACCTTCTTTCAGGTGGCATTTGGGAAGAGAAATCACGATTCTGTATGCAATCAGGTCCCGAAAGCAGTTTAAATAGTTTTTCAGTTCAGGGAGAGAAGGGTAATTGCCGTGTTCAATATAATACTCGTAAATATATTCCACAATGTATCCGTTAAATTTTGCTTCCGCGCGTATCAGAGATTTAATTCGGCCCTTAAAAGTAAACGCAAGAAAAGGATATCCATTTGCCATATATTTATAGAATTCCCGAATCCGCTGAGACTGCGAAGTCAGGAATTGGTTGTGCTGTAAAAGTTCCGCAATTTGAAGCAGAAAATTGCAGTGCACAAGATCAATTTGATTATGAGTTACTTTCGCCGACTGTTTCAAATCCTCAGCATATCTCTGTATTATCTTAAGAACGGTATCGCCTGAGTATAAATAATCATTCAATTTTTTCATTATAGTTTTCCGCCTCTATCCATTTTTTCACAGATGCACTTTCCTAAGTACTTGAATATCTTTTTATCAAAATATACTCAAAATGTCCATCTCATTTTATCGCTCAAACAAAATTAAATATAACAGATATATTCAATCTTGCCCAGTTCTTTTTGAGATTGTTATGATCTGCTTGGATCTGATCAGTTATCAGTGCATTTGCGCTTCGTAATCTGTAACGATTTTTCCGTCAAATTGAATCATCTGACCGTTGTGGTTTTCCGTGTCAAGCGCGAGTTTCGCTATGAGCTCACCCACTTCTTCAGCTGATTTGATGAAGCCACCAAGCGCGCCAGCGGTATGTCCGTTGAGATCCGTCGCCACCCCACCAGGCATGATACCAAAAATCTGTTTGCTGCTGCCCGTATTTTTGAACTCAAGTGCATAAGTCATCGCCATAACATTTTGCGCGGCTTTACTGGTCTGATAAGCGAGCGGATGCCAGAAATTATTGGGCTGAATCGGTATCGTGATGTTCACGATTTTTCCATTTTGAGCGAGTTTCGGCAGGAAACTTCTAATCACCTCGTGCGTCCCGAATAAATTGACTTCCAGTGTCTCACGGAGGTCGTCGGTCGTGTAGTCAAACGTTGTTTTCTTCTGGTCAAGGTCGGGGCGGTCAGCCTTGTGACTGTCAGGAATTCCCGCATTGTTGATAAGCAAATCAAGCTGATCAATTTCCTCTGCAGCGTTGTGAATCGTGTCAAAATTGTTTAAATCAATTTTAACAAAACTTGCTGTAATACCTTGTGCCGACAGTTTTTTAACTGCCTCTTGGCCACGACTTTCGCTGCGTGCGCCAACCAAAATTTCAACGCCTGATTTTCCGAGAGCTTCTGCAATAGCAAAGCCAATGCCTTTATTTGCGCCTGTGATGAGTGCTTTCATAAATTTATTTCTCCTTTACCAAGTTATATTTTATCGGTTTTATATATCGGTTGAACTTTATTAAATGGTTTATTGTCTCTCCTAAGATTTCTATGGACTTCACCGTAAAGATATTTTTTCTTAAGTGAGGTAAGAATATTTATTACTAATACTAATACCTAGAGATATATCTATGTCAAGCATTTTTTATAATTGTTTTAAGGGATATTGGAAATCGATTTATTCTATAAACTTGTAGAAAAAACATTCACTTATGCTCTTTAATCCATTCATCTGCCTTTTGTACCTTAGCGAACGTCCCATCCAGTGCTGCCATATATGCATACTGAACTTGTTCTGCCGAAACTGTGATTCCTCGCCATACTAAATTTCCTGTTGCAACTGAATCTTCGATTAGTTCAACAGAGTATCCGTAATTACCGGCGGATCGGACAGTTGTATCAATACACATATGCGTCATCATACCGCACACAACCAAAGTATCAATACCCTTCTCCTCCAGTTTATCTTTCAGGCTCGTACCCAAGAAACTATCAGGTCTATGCTTAATTATGATTTCTTCTCCGTCCAAAGGATTGCAATCTTTATAAAAATCAGCCCCAGTAGTGCCTGGTATAAAAAATACAGCACCTGGATTTAGACTTATGTGGCGCACATGATATATCGGCCAATTCTGTTCTCTAAAAAATTTAAGAATTTTATTCGCCTGTATAACTGCTTGCTCTGGATTAACTAGTTCATGCTTTCCACCCTTAAAATAATCATTTTGAATATCTACCAAAACCAAACCAACTTTCACAGCAATTACCTCTTTTCTCATAATCATTTAGTTTTTCAATGAAAGTTTAAGCCTAATAAAATAAAAAGTAAATTGCTTACTTTTTGGTAGGTATCACATTGGGACAGACAATTCCTTTTTGCTCAAGTTGTTCTATCTGTCCATGTTCTATCATATAAGCTACTCCAATATCCTGCATAATGAGAACAGCTTCTAAGAGTTTTGTCCCTCTATCTGTTAGAAAGTATTCCACGTGAAGAGGATACCCTTCATAACATGTTTTATTAATAATTCCAAACTCCTGTAACTCTTTCAATTGCTGAATCAGCATTTTTTCTGAAATACCCTGGATTCCATGTTTTAATTCTGAAAATGTCTGCGTTCCATGTCTAAGTTGAAATATCAAAATTGTTTTCCATTTCCCTTTCACAAAATCATGAACAATTTCCAGTGGGCAAGTATAATTTTCTCGAATTTTCATCCACATCTCCTCATTTTCGACACAATTTAACAACACACTCCGTATGCCTTGAGGCTACAAAAAAGATGCCGCTTAAACCTGGTGGGGCCTTGGCGGAAAATACCCTGAGTGTACTGTATCCTTTTATAATATCTAGAACAAATTCAATAATCTTAACTGCTTCTTCCCTGTACTATATTCAAACGAGGCTAGCAATTTCACTTTTTCGTCTGAATCAATAGCATCTATTTCAATATTAGTATTAAACTTTGCTACATTATAATCATTTATTTCTAAATTATAAATATATGATTCGTATAGTTTATCTCTAAGCAGGGAAATAAATTTATCCACTTCCATATCTTTAATACCAGTCTTTTGCATACCTGCAATATTTTTTGCTTTAATATATTCATACTTTTCTGGCTATACAATGATATCAAACTCTTCATAATCCACTGCATTATCGCTTATAGTATTCAAACAGAATAGCAAATCACTTTTATCTACAGCTCTACTTTCAATTTTATATTCCAAAAATGAAATATAGTAATATTGCTTAAGACTTATTATTTTAAAGCCGCTTTTCTCGAAAGGATAGCCAGTTAAATTCATATTTTCAGTATCCTCTCTATCATCCTCATGTGACATAATTACAATATCTTTATTTTGTAAACAATTTTGACCCAGACAATATGCCAAGGTATCTTTTAATGTATTTGCGTAGGTCATATCACCATAACCAGTAAACCATGGATATTCTCGTAATCCTCCAATGATGGCCTCCATTTCTTCTTCTGTTAAGTTTGTAATGTATACCATGAAGTATTGACCCGAATAGATGTAGTTTGTGGGATTCAATTGAATTATATTCTCAGCAAACATTATGTAGGCAAAATTTTCAGATAAGCCAATCGTTAAAAAATCGCCATGAAAAATTGCATGTTTACGTTTCTTATCAAGTAGCGGTATTATTTGACTAAAAACAACTCCACCATACCATGATGAATCTATTTTGCTACTATCAAAGCAAAATACTACTTCTTTTTTATTACCTTTATGATCTGGGATTAAAATATTTTTTAACGATTGATATTTTATTTTTTTCTCATTTAGAATTTCAATTGTTTTTTCAAATTCAGAATTAATTACTTTCATAATCTCGATTTTATCAGAATTAAAGTATCTCTTCATAACATCCCATTTTATATTGCTTCTCGCATTTACTGTATATATCATAATCTTACATCCTTTCCATCGTCTATCTTATGAAACCTTTATAAATACATAATTTGCGCATCGCATTCATTTCGACCGATAGATATTTTCCCAACAAATATAAAAGCCTACTCCTGTTCCTCTTCAACTTCTTCGTTAAAAGATGATCCTTCAATTTTACATCTTTTTTATCTTCTCAAGGGGTATTGTCACATTATTGAAGCACATAATCCCTCAAGTCCGCTATTTATCAACCTTTCATCCTCTCAATCTTCACGCAACATTCTGTATGCCTTGAGGATACAAAAAAGATGTCGTAATGGCCCAATAGTTCCTTGGCGGAGGATTATTTTCATAAAAATTGCTAATACTCTAGTCGCATCAGCGCTTGTCCATAGTATGCGTACACAATTCAATACTCGCGAAATTTACTCAAAGATTGCCTCTTTATTTTCCTTTATCATTGCATGGTGCCTAATTTAAACATATATCCATCCTGTCCACACAATCCTGCCCAAATCTAAAAAACATCTATCCTGTAGTGTCATGAACCACTGTTATCAATCCTGTATACACGCGTTCAAAATTTATCTCGTTGACTTATTCCTGCGAAGCGTAAAAAGCTCATTTTTCAGCACATCAGATTTGGCCTCAAGACCCCAAAAGCGGCTTATTTACTAGGTTTTTCACAAGCCTTCATTTTACCTTTGATATCAATACTACCGTCTCCACATGGAACTATAAGCTCGGATTGATGTCTTGTCTGTCCTGACCGAAGAAATAGCGGTGGCTTTCCAGAGTATCCAAAAAGTTTTGGGTGACGATATCACATGATGCACTTGTCGTCACTGTTTCTGTAATGTGTCCAGATTTCGCTTACGATTATTTTTAAAACCGTACATTTGCGCATCCGCTTTTTTTACTGCCATGTCGTATTCCCCCGTTGAACCATGAAAAATGGCATACCCTGTAGAAACCATTGGCAATTCACCCTGCAGATTTTTGTTTTTCCTGGTCTCGTCTATTTTTCGGTGAAACTGTCTGAGCGCGTCCCTTGCTTGCTGTTCATCCGTGGTTTTACAAATCACGCAAAATTCGTCTCCACCGATACGGTAGCATAAACCCATTTTATAAAAGCAATCTTTGATCAGCTTTCCTGTCATTTGCAGGCAGAAATCTCCCCATTGGTGACCGTATAGATCATTGATCTGTTTAAAACTATCCAGATCAAAAACGATGACCATACCGTTGATGCCATGATCCAGGCGCTTGGTATACTGGTCATACACGTTGCGGTTTAATAATCCGGTTAAAGTATCCTGGGCTTCTATAAACATGCAAAAATAAGCATAAAACAGAATCAGACTCAAGGTGATACACAGCCAGGAAACATGCACAGGGGGCAATATCAGCTGCACAGTTGTTCCTATTATAGTAAAAACGAGTAACATGATAAATGCACTTTTTGTATGGCACTGGTAATACTTCATGGCCTTAACTGACTCCATGATCAGTATGACACATGAACACAAATATGCCCCCACATACACGCCAAACAGCGGGCCGCGCAAGTAACTGACATCGGCGTTTACTTTAAAAACCAAACCGGTCCAGGGCGAACTTATAACAAAGACAAAGTTGATCCACACCGGGATTGTCAGGAGTGATCTGATTTTCCCTTTCTCCACAGAAAAGGCTTCAGACAAAACAATCGCAATAACGGGCGAAAGAGAAAAGCCAATGACATTAGCGATAAGAGCGGGGACTTTGTCCGCAAGCCTGGTATTTTCAAAAATGACACTGCCCAGTTCCGCTGCGATAACCGTCATTGCGATCAGGGCAGCAAGGGCAAATTGTTTTTTCATTTTGGCAATAAATAAAACATTATTCCAGGACGCATATGCCAAAATAATCAAGGCAACAACGCATATCGTATCCACTGCTATGTAATTTTTAATTAAATCAGTCATACGTATTAGCTCTTTCAAAATATTTTTATGGAAAGCAGCCATTTTTTTTGGCATCCAACCTGCTCACACAACCTCAACTTTTTTTAACAACCAAACTGTACACTTGCGCTCAAAATCGGTCTCTTGGACTTATTTCCGCGAACCATAAAAAGCACTAGTTTCAAGACACTGGTTTTGAACTCAAGAACTACGAGAATTGCTTATTTACTGGGCTTCTCGCACACTCACTTTTTTACCCTTGACATCATTACTATACTCTCCACGTGCCTTGTTGCTGCAATTCTGATGACCGTCGAGTCTGGTACCTCCTTGGCGGATGGGTATCTTACTCTAAAGCAGATTACAATGATCCCATTTTTCAAATCCTAACGACCGATACCGATCAGAAAGAATATTAATTTAATGATCCTTTGTTTTGTGCTACTTCTTTTGAAATCACATAATAGATTTTGAGATTTGAAATGCATACACATCTCCAGAAAAAGAAGACGCTTACTGATAGCGAACACTGCCATAAATAAAACTCTTGGGATATACTACCTCAAGAGCTTTATTCTTAAGGTATAGGTTAACAACCATCAGTGAATCACAAACTATTACTATAGTAATCAAGCGATTTTGTAGAAGCGTCATAAGTCATATTAAACACCATATCCGATAGCCATTTTTTGAAAAGATGGTCATCATTAAATTGCTTAAACAGCTCCATATTGTCCGCCATAATGTTAAACATAACTGTTTTTAAGGCTCTTTCACTTTCAATCCTGGCGTTTTGCTTATCAGAATTCTTCATTGCGTTTTGGTATTTTTCATCTTTGGCAACCATAGCGGGAATTTCTGCTATCTGGCGTCGCACATTATCAGCATCGCTCCATTCGATATTACCAAATAGATCGTTAAAATTATTAAGTATCGCCGAAAGTAAATCTAGCTCTGCTTCATGCTTCCCTCCAGCTGTGCTTGTTGGAACTGGGTCTACTTCCGCATCGCTATCTTCCAGCTGGATAGATACCATCGCTTGTGCTTGCACCCTATAACTATCAAGGTCGATGGACTCTAGTATACCCGCAGATAAGTCCTCGCCTTTGGGTGTAGGTAGCTTAGGTAATAACAGATTGAGAAAAATAGAGAGCTTTTCCCACTCTGCGCTACCATATGTAAGGATAGCACCTAAGAAGCCATAAGTACGCACAAATCCCTTTGCAGCACTTTTAAATGCAACTTGAGCATCTTCATCAAGTTCCTTGTAGAGAGATGTACAATTGTCCAATATTGGGTCAAGTTTATCGCGCTCCGAACCGTTTAAGTACAACTCAACAAAACTTTCTACTTGGCTTTGTGTATAAACTTGGTAATGGTCTAGCTCGGATATAAAATCGTAGAGCTTGTTAGGATCTGTTTCTCCAGATAGAAGCGTTGTTCTATAATAGCGTGAAAACGACTCCTCAATTACCTTCGGATCATTAGCAAAATCTAAAACAAAGGTATCTAATTTTTGTGGATACGCTCGGTTTAAGCGCGACAAAGTTTGCACTGCCTTAATATCAGTTAGAACCTTGTCTACATACATTGTATGTAGCAGTGGTTCATCAAATCCTGTTTGGAATTTCTCAGCAACAACTAAAAAGCGATAGACATCCGTTTTAAATGTTTTTTCAATCTTGTTGCTTGGAAATCCGTTTATTATTGCTTCATTTAATAGCTTACCTTTATATTCCTTATCTCCAGAAAAAGCAATAATTGCTTTATATGGGCTTTTGCGGCTTTCAAGACGCTCACAAATCTCATAATAGTACTCAATAGCACGCTCAATGCTGCTTGTTACTACCATAGCGCGAGCTTTACCACCAATCTTGGCTTTATTAATAACCTGCTCATGAAAGTGGTCAACCATAATTTCGGCCTTTTGTGAAATAGCATAGCTATTGCTCTCAACATAGGCACGCAGTTTTTTTTGCGATTTTTTCTTATCAAATAGTGGATCATCTTCCACAACTTTCAACAATTTATAATAGCTCTCAAAAGGTGTATAAAACTTTAAAACATCAAGAATAAAGCCTTCCTGTATGGCTTGCTTCATTGTATAAATATGAAATGGTTTATGCTTGGTTTCGCTACTCTCCTCATAGGAGACCCCAAACATTTCAAATGTCTTGTTTTTAGGCGTAGCTGTAAAAGCAAAATAACTTGCATTTGTAAGCATCTTTCGCCCTTCAATTAGCATATTGATTTTGTCTTCCGTACTATCGTCTTCATCAGAAGAATAATCTCCTGAAAGTGCAATATTCATTTGGGCAGACATCCTGCCACTTTGGCTAGAGTGTGCTTCATCAATGATAATAGCGAAATTTTTTCCCTTATGTTCAGTGCCGATATCGTCTAAAATAAACGGAAATTTATGCACTGTTGTTATAATAATTTTTTTGCCACCTGCAATTGCTTTTTTTAAGTCATCAGAATGTTCTGCCCACATCACGGTATTAGAAACCTGCATAAACTGCTTAATTGTATCTCTGATTTGCTTATCAAGGTTTACACGGTCGGTAACAACGACAACAGAATCAATTACCGATTGACCGTCTTTTTCAAGTCCAACAAGCTGATGGGCAAGCCATGCAATAGAGTTCGATTTGCCACTTCCAGCACTGTGCTGTATCAGATATTTTTGTCCGACTCCTTTTTCGTGAATATCAAAAAGTAGAGCCCTAACAGCGGATAGCTGATGATAGCGAGGAAAGATTTGTGTGTAGGACTTTTGCTTAGTGTCGGGATCTGTTTTCTCTACCACTTGTGCATAATTTTCAATGATATTTGCAAGTTCTGCCTTTGTGAAAATTTCTTTCCATAAATAATCAGTCATAATGCCATCGGGATTTGGTGGGTTTCCTGCACCATCGTTATACCCCTTGTCAAATGGTAAAAACCAACTCTTTTTACCGTCTAACTTTGTGCAAAACTTCACTCTGGCATCATCTAGTGCAAAATGAACCATACAGCGCTTAAACTGGAATAACAGCTCTTTGGGGTCACGGTCTGTTTTATACTGATATACGGCATCATCAACATCCTGTTTTGTAAATTGATTTTTCAGCTCACAGGTAATAATCGGTAAACCGTTAATAAATATACAAAAATCCAGAGCCAACTTCGTATTATCTTTTGAGTACATAAGTTGTCTTGTAACACTGAAAATATTTTTTTCAAACAAAGCTTTAGCCGTTTCGTTTTTTTCGGATGGTGTCATGTAGAACATCACGAGGCTGGCAGGATAAATTTTTATACCATTTCTTAAAACATCAACAACACCACGCTTTGCAATTTCACCCTGCAAGCGATTTAAAAACTGTGCGTATTTCTGATGGCTTTTTCTTAGTCCTAATTGTTCAAATTGTTCCTGTTGCGTCATTTCCAAAAAATGAAACAGCCTTGTTTCGTCAATAGCATAATCTTTGTTGTAGTTTTCGTTAGCACCTTGTTCATAGCCGTTTACATTTACAAGATGATTTATAATTAAGGTTTCAAAACCTTGCTCTTTTATGTTGGTTGACATGATGATTCCTCCTATCTTGCCAACTGTGGCATTTCATATAAATTCCCTAATAGTTGCTTAATGAACGTAATTACTTTTTGAGCATCTTCTGAGGTAGCTTCGTCTAATTGATGAACATATTTGTTTCCAATTGTTCTAATTTTGTCAACCCATTCTTTATTTTGACTGCCAATAAAACCGTTTGTTTCAAAGTAGCTTATGTATTGCGCAAAAGATTTACCTGTGTTATCACCCTTATCAACAGCAACATGCATAAGCAATGTTCTTGCAACCATTATCACAGAATGATAACACTCATTTAAATAACATTTTCTACATTCAATATATAGCTTTTCTATGCTTGCTGGCAAATATCTTACATCATCAAATGGCAAAATTTGAGATTGTGGTATTATCTTACCGTCAAGTCCTATAATAACTGGCATGAAGCATTCAGGACACTTATGTATATGATATTTTATAGCTCCTGTTTCAGCATCAATTATTCTTGTATTAGACTCTGCTTGCACTCTTACATTACAATAGGGACAAGTAATCGTTTTGGTTGATATATCTTTTTTCTTAAGATTTACCCAATTCCATTCCTTTATTTCTAGCACTATTCATCCACCTCCAATGCCTCAATCTCATCACTAAAGGTTTCTGATTCCTCCTCCAAAACCTCAGTTTCAAAATCAGGCACAACCACATCACGCACATCTACTTTGCCTGTAACAACAGAAGAAATGAGGACAGTTTTATATTCCATAATATACTCAAGTTCAACAGTGATTGCATTTAATGCTTTTTCTATTCCAATAACATTACTGTTTATTTCTGTTACAATTTTCTGCTGTTCGTTTAGTGGCGGTAGGGGAAATGTAAAATTATAAAAATTATCTTTGGGTAATCGCCATCTACCCTGAGCTGCTGCGCCTTGACCTAAACCGTAAAAAATCTTCCTTTTATAGCATAATTGAAAAATAAACAAAACGTATTCTTTCATACATTTTTCAGAATTAATTAACTGAAAAACTCTATAATCCGGACTCGTTACACCAAAAACTGATGAAGAGTCTACATATCCTGTTAACAAATCCATATGGTTCATTACAAAATCTTCTGGATAAACAAACTGATAACCCGAATAATTCATCGCCATCTGACCTTCATTTTTTGAGATATCTTTTATCCTAATACCGTTTTGTGTAACGGAGAGAACATCATATCCTTCTTTACCTGCTATTCTCTTTTGAATTTTAAAATAGTTTTTTATTTTCCCTATTTCCCAATTGAATGGTATCAATCCTATCCAACCGACCCCACTATCTTTCATCGGCACGGTATCATCAAGACCTTTTGTAACCGCCTTATTGATAATGGATTGTTTTTGTTCGTTAAGTAGTACAATCTGTTTTTTCTTTGCTTTTATTAACTTATTGATTTTTGAAATCTTCCAATCTAAAAAGCCTACAATTTGGTCTTGCTCTTCTCGTGGTGGGATAAAAACTTCAATATTCAATAAATCGGTATAATTTAATGTTGAACGAACTCCAGCTCCCAAATTGTTGTAAATACCTCTTAAATATAAATCGTAGTATTGATAATAAAAATATTTGTGATTTAGATCTGTTCGATTAACAATACGTATATAAGCTGAACTCATTATTCCTTGTTCATGAACCAACCCCACACGACTGGTCTTATAATTTTCTAAATCTATTAATTTAAATACTAAATCATTTTTTTGAAATATTTGATATGTAGCATAGTCTTTAGGAACTAATCCTATTGGATTGTCAATATTGTTATTTACAACACCTTTCATTGTTAGAGACAGAATATTATCACATTGATATTGATTATTTAGTTCTTTTTTAAAGGAAAAAATGCTTTTACCACGTTGAACTTTCCATTCAGTAGGGACAGATTTATTCCACAGTATATTTGTCTTTTTATAACGCTCATAGGGCTTCATATTTTTAACCCCCTATAATTTCATTTAACAAGCCGTCGGTTTCTTGTTCCAGTGCTTTAATGTCAGCTACAATTTCATTAAGGGCACGCAGCTCAACAGGCTTATAGAAATACTTTGTAAAGCTAAGCTCATAGCCAATTTGTGTATTCTTTTCATCCACCCAAGCATACGGGGCAAAAGGCTTTACTTCCTTTTCCATAAAGGCAGCAATACCGCCCTCATAGGTGAAAGGTATTTGTTCCGTGTCGGTTAAGTCTTTATCAATAATTACTCCGCCTTTTCCATTTTTCTTTACAAAACCATTTTGATCTGCTATTTCAAGCATAGAAAACAAGCTCGTAGTTTCTATTGCTTTATATTGCATAGCTTTTTTAGTACATAATTTGTGCGAATTATATAGTTTTATAAATTCTTCTAAATTTGTATAAGGTAAATCTCGCTTCAAATCCTCTAAAACTGTTATAGCACTGTTGAGATAATCTTCTGCCAATAGCTCATTTTCTGTTTTGCCTATGTTCAGAGCACGTTTATCTCCACTTAGCGCTGTTTTTGCAGCTCCGTTGTTAACGCCCATCTGTTGCAAATAGTTTTTTGCTTTGAGAATCGTTTCATCTGTAACGGATAAAGAAACTACTTGCGGCTGTAAAACAGTAACTTTCCAGTAGCCAAATTCCTTGTTGTTAAAAACTTTACTGTACTCATTTTCTTCCATGCTGATATACATATCCACAATTTGTTTGCGCATTTCTTCACCAATTTCACAATTTTTCTTGCCAAGATTTTTGCGGAGCGGATTTTTAAGGGTTGTTGCATCTATTAGTTGAATTTTTCCACGACGATTAGACGCTTTCTTATTGGATAAAATCCAAATAAAAGTGCCAATACCTGTGTTATAAAACATATTTTCAGGTAGTGCAATAATACATTCTACTAAATCCCGTTCAATCATATAGCGTCTTGCATTGCTTTCACCTTGTCCCGCATCTCCAGTAAACAAGGAAGAACCGTTATGTACTTCTGCAATGCGTGAGCCCAAAGGTGTATTTTCTTTCATTTTTGAAATGTTATTAAGTAAAAATAGCATCTGACCATCGCTCGTGCGAGAAATCATGGATAGTTCGCCAATATCACCATGTGTTGTTACAAAGCGTGTATCAAGAATATCTTTTTTGCCACCCATCTTCTCTGCATCAACCTTCCAGGACTTTCCGTATGGGGGATTAGAAAGCATAAAGTCAAATTGATATGAGGGGAATCCATCATTGGAAAGGGTTGAACCAAACATAATATGTTCCGCTTCTTCACCTTCGCCCTTTAGCAACATATCGGCCTTGGTGATTGCATAGGTTTCAGGATTGATTTCCTGTCCAAACAAATGAATAGAAACCTTTTTATGATGGTCAACAGCAAGCTTTTGCAGCCTGTCGTACGCAACGGTGAGCATTCCCCCGGTACCGCTTGCGCCGTCATAGCATGAATATGTGCTATCCATAATTTTATCGGCAATCGGCAGGAAAACACAGTCTGCCATAAGCTCCACAACATCACGAGGTGTAAAGTGCTCTCCTGCCTCTTCGTTGTTTTCTTCGTTAAAACGACGAATTAATTCTTCAAATATAATGCCCATCGTATGATTGTCAAGTCCAGGCAATTTGATATTTCCAACATCATCAAGCACAGGGTATGGGCTTAAGTTGACGGTTGGGGAAACAAATTTCTCAATGACTGCACCAAGAATATCCGCCTCAATCATTGTATCAATTTGATTGCGAAATTTAAATTTATCTAATATTTCTTGAACGTTGGGAGAAAAGCCATTAAGATATTCAATAAAATCTGTTTTCAATTTTTGTTGTTGTACTCTTGAGGTCAGTTCTTTAAGTCTAATATCTGAACTATTGCAAAAAGATTGCCCTGCGGCCTTACAAAGTGCTTCATTTTGGTTTTCAATACCTACTTTATCAAGCATTTTTTTGGTTTCCAATACTTGGGTTCGTGTATCTTCCAAAACAGCATCTAATCTACGAATTACTGTCATAGGCAGTATAACATCGCGATACTTGCCTCGAACGTAAACGTCACGCAAACAATCGTCAGCAATGCCCCATATAAAATTCACTATTTGATTATGTGTTTGGTTGTCCATCATTTTTCTCCTCTAATTATTGAAATTTATCTTCAGCAGCACCGCCAGATTTAATCCATTCATCCACTTCGGTAACATCAAAACGCCATAGTCTGCCTGCCTTATGAGCAGGCATATCTTTTTTATTTATCCAATTCAGCACCGTTTCACGGCTCACCTTTAGATAGTCACATATCTCAACTAGGGTAAACCATTTGCTTTCAGCCATTATTTTGCCTCCAATTTACAATATACATCAATATATAGCTCTACTAATTTACATAATATCACATTATTCGTATAATTTCAATTAACTATAATGGATTTATAAGTAATTATAAGCAATAACGATAATTTAAAATCAAACACTCTGTCTTTTCAAGTTTATCTGTTGTCTAATATTATAGGATCTTCATGTATTTCCTTGTTGATCCACAGGCTACCTCCTATTTTGCAGTATCTATATTAGCACCAATAATGTCTTTAGTGTTTGTAATAATAATGAGTTTAACAAACGCAAAGAATGGATGTATAGTAAAAAACAAGCCTTTTTGCTTGCTTCTTACAAGCATCACAGGTTCAGTCATTCTGGATTAAACGTTTCCCCTGTGACCCATCATTGAAGCAAATCAGAATAAACACATCAAAAACCTGAATTTTATCAACTTTGTTCCTGATTATACCTTCATCATAAATTCCATTATGGCAAACAATTTCAATCAAGATATCCTGAATCCATCCTTCATCCAAGGTAGGCGAATTAGAACAAGCCTGACGTCCTTTTTCAATTCTTGTAGAACATCTCCACACAACTTTACCCCTTCCTGTCCTTCTCCGATAAGGCAAACCACAATCTCCACATACAAGTAAATTACCGAGCAAATATTTACCATTGTATCTGCTCTCTTTAGTTTTTAATGCACCATCCTCATTACTCACATACTTCGCACGTTTTTCCATTTCTTCTTGGACTTTATCAAACACTTCAGCAGAAATAATAGCAGGATGACTATCTTTTATATAGTATCTGTTTCGTTGCCCTGTATTTTTACTTTTCTTTCCAGTCATAAAATCCTCTGTAAAAGTCTTTTGTAACATAGTATCACCTTTGTATTTTTCATTCTTCAGCATCTTCTGAATTGTTGTACTATCCCAATGTTCCTTGCCAGTAACAGTTCGGACTCCCATAGACTCCAGATAAGTCTTAATCTGACCAAATGTCAGTCCCTGCAAATATAAATTGAATATCGTCCTCACAATCTCAGCTTGTTCTGGCACAATAACAATTTCGCCATCTACGCAGTCATACCCCATAAAATTCCTATACTTTGTAAAAATATCACCCTTTTCAAACTTCCGCTGGAATCCCCATTGAATATTTTCACTTATATTTCGGCTTTCATCCTGTGCCAGCATACTTCTAAGCGTAATCTCAAATTCCTTGTCCATTCTGATAGAATCCAAATTTTCATTTTCAAAATGCATATTGATACTCCTTTCTCTCAAGAATCTGATTATTTTCAACAGCTCTACAGTATCTCTTGATACTCTGCTGATTGATTTTGTGATGATATAATCTATTTTTCCTTTCGCAGCCTTTCTAAGCATTTTATCCAGCTCGGTTCTGCCGCTTCGACGCAACCCGCTTTCGATGTCATAAAACACACCAGCGAATAGCCAATCTTTATTGCTTCGGATCATCTTCGTGTAGGTTTCTATTTGAATGTCCAGACTTCGTAATTGCGCTTTATTTGATGTACTGACACGACAATAAGCAGCTACTCTAAGCTTCTTATTCTCTTTAGGTAAAGCTGGTATGACCCTAACAATTTTCATTTACATTCCTTCATTATCTATATAAAATATGGTGGCACATTAATATCTTATCCAAAAGAAAAGACGTGAAAGTTTCCTCTCACGTCAAAATATGTCACCACCTATAATTCTGTAAATCCACTATTTCTTAGTGTTTTACCGTTGCAACAGGACTATGGATTCCACGTGCCCCGTCCACGGGAACATGTCAACCGGCTGGACTTCTTTTGCCTCAAATCCGTGTGTGCTCAGATACTTCAGGTCCCGCGCCAGCGTGGACGGGTTACAGCTGACGTACACTATACGCTCAGGGCTCATTTCCACAAGTGTGTTGAGCAGGGCCTCATCACAGCCTTTTCTGGGTGGGTCTACCACTACCACATCTGCTTTCACGCCCTGCGCGTATAGATCGGGTATTACAACCTCTGCCTCTCCCACGATGAACTCGGCGTTGGACACATTGTTCAGAACAGCGTTTCTCCTGGCATCCTCTATGGCGTCGGGCACCACCTCAACGCCTATAACACGTTTGGCCTTTTCGGACAAAAACAGAGATATTGTCCCTATCCCGCAGTACAGGTCAAAAACAGTCTCATTTCCGGTAAGTGCGGCATATTCCAGAGCCTTGCCGTACAATATCTCTGTTTGGACAGGATTGATCTGAAAAAATGAAAGAGGCGATATATCAAATCTATACTTTCCAATATAATCTGATATATATTCCCGCCCGAATATGCATATATTTCTGTCCCCCAGAATTATATTGGTATTGCGGGTATTTATGTTCAGAATTATACTCTTTATATTTTTATATTCTCCGCACAGGGCTTTAACCAGTTCATCAGACTTTGGAAACTTACGGCCGTTTATTACCAGCACTACCATGAGCTCATCCGTTTTAAAGCCTTTTCGGATCATAACATGCCGCAGGAGTCCCTCTCCGGTTTTTTCATCATAAATGCTTATGCCATTCTCCAGACAGAAATTCCGTATCAAAGCCCTTATCGCATTGCTTTCGTCGGGCTGTATGGCACATTCACTGCTGTCAATTATATTGTGCGACCTGTTTTCATAAAAACCTATTTTCACTTCATTACCGGCTCCGCCCACCGGATATTGAACCTTGTTCCTGTATTTAAAAGGCTTTTCCATACCGATTGTGTCATGAACCGGAATATTATCCAGGCCTCCAATCCTTCTGAGGCTTTGCACCACCGTATCTCTCTTGAACTCCAATTGAGCCTCATAGGACATATGCTGGACCGCACATCCGCCGCACCTGTCATATACCGGGCAGAATGGCGTCGCCCTGCTTTCCGAGGCCTTTTCAACATTCACTAAAGTTCCTGCCGCATAGCTCTTTGCCTGCTTTGATATTTTAACTGTGACAGTTTCTCCGGGAAGCGCCGCATCCACAAAAACCGCAAGCCCATCCAGTTTGCCTACCCCTTGGCCCTCGTGAGTCAGGCCTGTTATTTCCATTCTATACAATTTATTTTTTGAAAACAGCTTTTGCTGTACCTGCTTCATTGTGAAACCACCATTTCCCGATCTATTTATTCTCTACATATTGCCGGACCATTCCGCCCATTCCGGTTTTCTCCCTGCAGCTTATCAACTCCGGATCTCATATTCCACCGTCAGGATTTTATGCTTTTCATTCTGATCACTGGATTCTCGATTCTGACTCCTGCACCAGTTTTCTTCTGAATCCCGAATCCCCACTCCTGCATTCCGCTTTAGAGTTTTATTCTGTACTCCTAGTACTTCCATCCTCCCGTTGCTCCTGCCTTTACGGTTCTCTCCTGATTTCTGCTTTACGGTTTTATTCTGATTTCTGATTTCTGATTTCTGAATCCTGTCTCCTCGTGCCTGAATTGACTCCTCCAATAATAATATCACAGCCCCGCCCTGCGCCGCAATCAGTATGCCTCATGTCCCGGCCCACATAAAAAGGCATAGCCGGGAAGCCCCCAATCAGGTCTCACGCTATGCCTTTAATGCCGTACATATATTTTTCAAGGTTGTCATGTGCGTTTGCTTCATGCCATAAGCACGCTGGCGGCTCACTAATTTTTTCTGTAGTCCAGAAGCATATCACGGAGTCTGCTGGCATGAAAGCCTTCGTCCTCCGCGAACTCCTCAAAGATCTGCTTGACATTCTCATCCTCTACTCTTTTAGAATACATTTCATAGTCCCTGGCCAATTCCATGGAATTCTCCCAGGCTCTTAAAAGCCTGTCATACGCTGTTATCCTTATTTCATTCTCCGACATGAATATCTCCATTTCCGGCGTAGATACAAATTTATAATTACGCCATTTTTTAATTAATTTTTCTTTTCAAAATATTTTTCAGGATGTTTCCGGCCCAAACCAGCTTTCCGGCTTTTTGTCGGCCTGCGGTTGAGGCCTGACATTTCCGGCCAATATTAATACTGATGTTGATGTACTAATAACGTATTACTACTAGTTGTACAAATGTTGATGATACTCTGACTTTATTATTTGCAATTTTAAAAAACTAATTCCTTCTATTGAGATCGTTTTTTTCACCAGAACCTCACCGATCCGGACAATCTCAGGAAAATCCGGCTTATGGAAGAGTAACATTCCATAAATTAACTGCATACCATTTTAATAAAATGAAAAAATATAATATAGTTATAACATTTATGCGGCTGGACCCATAAGTGCTTAATATTTTGCAAGATGAAAGGATAACTTATTATGGAAAAGGTAGATAGAAGTGAACGATCTGGCTTGGGGCATTTTTTAATACGCTTAGTAGTTGGAGCAGTTATATTGGCAATAACAGCATTTTTAACGCCAGGATTTGCAATTTCATCATGGTTTTCGCTTTTATTAGCTGCGGTTGTCCTGGCTGTTCTGGACTGGTTGGTAAATAAAATAACCGGTATCAATGCTGCTCCGTTTGGCAGGGGAATATCCGGATTCATATTGGCGGCAATTATTATCTATGCTGTAAAGTTCATTGTACCGGGCTATAGCATAACGATGCTCGGGGCATTGATAGCCGCCATAATATATGGTGTGGTAGATGCGATTATCCCCGGACGCGCAATGTAATTCTATTTGAAATGCAATCCCATATGTATTTATGCTACGGGGCATTTTTCCGCATATAAATGTCCATTTTGAAAACCCGTTAACTAAGGCCGGCTTGGCTCATAGCCGGCTTTAGTCATGGCAAAATCGAAAGCGAAAATCCCTGCAAAAAAAATGTCCCTGCGAGAGGGACAAATCAGTTATTATTTGAATCAGTATGCCGTTATTATTAGTATTCCACAAAATGCTTTTTATATACCTTTATTTTCCAATTATTTTCCGGATATACAGCAAGATTAAATCTTAACTCCGTCGGATATGTTCTTCAATTCATCCGAAGCCTCGTGAAGTATGGTCAAAATCTGGTCAAGATCTTTCAGATTGTTGTTTTGCAGCTCAATAATTTCACTTATGCCCTCGCCGTCCGCGGCCGTTTCAGTTGCAGCCCGGGATATGCTGTCCACCGCCTCGATAAATTGCATGGTGGACGCATAATGTCCGCTGGCCATATTGGCGGACTCCTTAATGGCTTCTGCCACAAGGTTTACAGATTCTATGATTTCGGTAATACCCTCTTTTACCTCATTGATCCTGGAGGCCCCGTCTTCAACGCCCTCAACGCCCACGTTCATCTTGTCCACGGCAAAGCTGATGCTGGACTGGATCTCCTTTATCTGGTTTTTAATCTCACCTGCCGACTGGTTGCTGGCATTGGAGAGCTTTCTTATCTCATCTGCCACCACCGCAAAGCCCTTTCCCTGTTCCCCCGCTCTGTTGGCCTCTATTGCGGCGTTAAGCGCCAGCAGGTTGGTCTGGGAGGCGATCTGGGTAATAGTATTTGTTATCTCGCCTATTTTGTCAGACGAAGCCTCAAGGTTTGAAATGGAAGAAGCTATGGCCTTAACGGTTTCATTTACCGTATTTATTACCAGCTCCGCCTCTACAACTGTTTTTTCCCTTGATCTTGCCACTTCGATAGCCCTTTCGCTGTCATCTGCGGCCTTTCTGGTCTGCATGGACACAGTTTTCACGTCGGACAAAATGCTCTCGGTGTCAAAAGGCTTATTTTCAATAGTATTTGAAGTCTTTTTGTAATTTGAAATTTTGCTTACGCTATCCCTGTTCTGCTTTATAAGCAGCATCAGCCTTTGCTTGAGATTGCCTATTTCATTTGTAGTATCCCTGAACTGTTCAACCATTTTCTGCTGTCCGTCCAGCACCATGTTCACCTGTCTGTTAAGCCCGCCTATATCACCGTCTGCTCCCGTACCGGCCCTTACGGTCAGGTCACCTTTTTCAACCCGTGCAAGGGTTGCCGAAAGCGCATTGATGGGATTTGCAATTTTCTTTGACAGCACAAAGGCAATAAGCATACCTATGACTATGGAAAACAGGGTTATTCCCACGAAAAGCCAGAATATGGCAGTCTTTATTCTTTCAGAAACCTTGATGTCATTTGCCAGATAGGTATTAAATGAGGATTTCAGTTTATTCAGATTGTCTGTAAATTCCGTGTTCAATTCCGTCATGCTCTTATATCCATTGGCCACAGCGGCTTTTTGCATTATGGCGGATCTCTTGAAAACCTCGCCTGCGGCGGCATCATATTCGGAATGCCGGCTCTTCAGCTTATCGATCTCTTCTTTGGCATAGCCTCCGGCCTGCAGCTCTGAAAATATCCGGCCGATACCTGCCTTATTGGCGTTGTAGTCTGCGGAAGTATCCTCATATGCCGCTGCCGAATACAGTACATCAGAATTGTTCTGCGCTGTCAGCGACACCAGTTCCGCCAGTTTCTGATAAGTATCCAGCTCCTTTACCACCTGCTTCATATTTGATACCCTGTCAAAACTGCCGGGTCCTGAATTCTCAATATTCATCTGCAGCCCGCCTGAAATGGCCGTTATTTTTTCCTTCAGCTCCTCAGCCTTTGCATTGAATTCGGCTTCAGGCATTGCGGCTTCGGTCCCATAGGCCTTCAAGCCATTCAAGACCTCAGCCAGACGGTTCTTCACCACCGTAAGATTATTCTCCATCTCCTGTGAATCACCGTAAATAAGGCCCACCTTCCGGTTAATTACAGTCGTATCGTATATGGCATTTCCCATCAAACGCTCAAGCTCCCCGGAAACGGAGGCCTTTTGCTCATTCTGGCTTTTCTGGATATCCCCATATATTTTTTGGACCTCCCTGGCAAGCCCGTCTATGTTCTTCCTGTCAAAAGCCTTGACATCCGCGGCGATAGTGTTTATGTATGTATCATTATATTTCTTGTTTATGCTGATAAGCTCTTCTACGGTTTGCCTGTCCTGCTGGCCTATATTTGACTTTAAAAGCCTGTCGGCTATGCCGGAAATATTTTGTCCCAGCACCTGAAACTCATTATTTTTATCGTCGTTCATGGAAATAATGCTGTCGGTAAGCAACTGCTGCCGTTTGGCCGAAAGCCCTGTCAGCTCCTGGATCAGATCCTGATTGGTTTTGTTGCTCTGAACATTGTTTAAAGAAGCGATTACCTTGTTGTAGCCGAAAAAAGAAATGGCCGAAGAGAGAATTGATACTACGATTACTATACTGAATGCCCCGATTACGGTGCTTTTAACATTTTTCATTATATCCTCCATGTCCCTATTTGCGCTGAGTCGTTTGTCATTTTGCCGGTTATATTGCCCGGCCGGTTGGTTGATTTTAGCAATTATATTGTGATATTCTATATTAGTATTCTATGCCGCTTGAAAAAATCCTCCATGTATGTAATATTTCGGTCATATTTTGCCGCAGTATTATATCACTTTTCCGCGGCCGGATTTGTAAAATTATAGATAATCGCAACAGATTTTCTTGATTTTTAGAATAATTAGAGGATATTTGCTTTTTATGTAGAATATAACATTCTGTAGAGATGACTCCTTCCCCATGGTTTTTTCTTTGTTATCCTCTATTTTACTTACAAATGATAAATGCGTATCAGGATTGGCTCCGGGCGGACTTTCAACAGGGAAAAACGTATATTTCCCGCATAATGCCTGAATTCAGGCAATAATCCTGATATGGACCGGACAGCGCCATTCAAAAGCATCCGGACTGAATGGCTGGCTTTAAAATGCTCTAAAATATGAAATGGTGGTATTTATCAAATGAAAGTAAGAAGTATTATTAAAAAACTAAGTAAGACCTATTCGGTAGTTATAATACCGGACAGTAATGCCTGTGTCAGGAAATTATCGGTTAAAGCGCCTTTACTGAAGCTATTGATAGTATTAATATTGTTGGCCTCAATCACTGCTTCACTGGTATTGATCAATTCTCCGGCGAAAATCGTTAATGAGCTGAACGCGGAAAAAGAAAGCAATGAAAGCCTTCTGCGCCAGATAGACAATCTGTCGAAGGTAATAGATCAGCAGAATAAGACCCTTGTCCTGAATAAAAATCAGGTTGAACAGCTGCAAAAAAATGATGAAGACGCACAATCTAAAATTCAGGATTTTATAAAAATGTATACCGCTGTTGCCGATGGTTATACCACAAAGACAAACCGTGGTTCCTCCGCACAGAATATCAGCAGGGAGCTTTCCGATCTGACCGAACTCAGCAGCTACGTTGAGAAACTGAGCGAGGCATACAATCCGGATGCCAAATTGGCCGCCCAGCTAAAGGAATCAAGCGATAAGCTCGAAAAGTACATGGACGCCATACCGACTCTGATACCTGCCAAGGGCAAAATCACTTCTCCCTTCGGCATGAGATATCACCCCATTGAAAAAATAAACAAGGTCCATCAGGGTGTCGATATCAACGCTTCTTACGGAGATCCCATACTGGCGGCGGCTTCGGGAACAATTGAAATTTCCGGCATTTACGGCGGATATGGCAAATGTGTGATAATAGATCACGGAAACGGCTGCAGGACCATATACGGCCATTCTTCAAAATTGCTGGTCAAAGAGGGCCAGACGGTCAAGAAGGGCCAGAAGATTGCTCTGGTGGGAAGCACAGGCCTCAGTACCGGTCCCCATCTGCACTTTGAAATCAGGGTCGGAAATACTCCTGTGGACCCTACCCAATATGTTGATTTCGGTTCGGCCAAATAGAAATTTGATTTTCACATAAAATTTAACATATAAACAAATATAAGTTTAACAAATGTTAATTAAGATACAGCTAAATACAAGGAGGGTTACAAATGTTTAAAAAGCAGACAGATTTTACAAAGGCCACTTTTGACACTTTGGTAGGTACTAATACAGAAATAACAGGAGATGTGACTTCAAAAGGGATAGTGCGGATCGACGGAAAGGTGACCGGCAATGTTTCGGTCCAGGGCGACCTTTTTATAGGTGAAGACGCCTACATCAAAGGCGATATAAACGCCTCAAGCATACATATCGCAGGGAATGTCGAGGGAAATGTATTTTCCACAGGGCTGCTGAAGCTATTGTCCACGGCAAAGGTAATAGGCGATATACAGGTCAAATCCTTTATCTGTGAAGAAGGAAGTATTTTTGAAGGCAACTGCAAGATGCTGGAGGCATCTGCTTCAAAATCCATATTGCCCGGCAGGAAGAAAGAATTCAAAAAAAGCACGGCTATCAGCGAGGAGCAGGAATAGTCCGGATTGCCGTATAAATAACCCCGTTACACTTAAAGAGAGTGTGGCGGGTGTTTTGGTTTTACGTGATAAAAAAATTTATCATTTATTCTCCGGCTTTCTCCTGGAGGGTGTAACCTCACTGTAATGTAAATATTATGTACTTGAAAATGATTTGTGATATAATATTGTGAGCAGCGTGAAAACGCCTTGCGAAATTCATACGTACATTGATATTTCTTCGCAGCGTGCCGGTCACCGGCGCATAAAGCCCACGGCGGCTTTTCATTACTTTGCGTATGTGTTTTGCGCATACAGATGTATGTAAATACATGGGAGGTTATTATGAAAACTAAAGAAAGGACTGCATCGGGCAAAGGCGAACAGCCAAAGAAGAAGAAAAAGAAAAGCGCTTCTCCTGCTGCACAGTTTAGCCTTGCAGTTATAAAAACGGTAGTTGTTATCTTCATATCCCTGGGATGTGTTTTTGCCGGTATAATGGGAGGCGCAGTATTTGCCTGGGTAAAATCCTCAGATCCCATAACCCCTGAACAGTTGAACATAACGAAGCTTACTTCTTTTATATATGATAAAGACAGCAAGGAAATAGCACAGATCAAAGGAAGTGAAAACAGAGTACTGGTCGATCATTCGGAAATACCCGACAATATGAGAAACGCGTTCATAGCCATAGAAGACAAAAATTTCAGAACCCACAATGGAATGGATTTCAAGCGTTTTGTGGGAGCGGGATTCTGGTATGTGGCAACCTTCGGCAACGCACCCTATGGCGGCAGTACCATAACACAGCAGTTGGTAAAGAATATTACAGGCAATGAGGAATCCACACCTAAAAGAAAAGTACAGGAAGCCTGGCAGGCAATGCAGCTTGAAAAGGTGCTTTCAAAGGATCAGATCCTGGATAACTACATGAACCGTATCACTACAGGCTACGGTTGTTACGGCGTTCAGGCAGCCGCAAAAAAATTCTTTAACAAGGATGTAAAAGACCTGTCCCTGGCCGAGTGCGCAAGTATTGCCGGAATAACGAAATCCCCCGGCCTTTACGACCCTACCCTGGGAGAAGAAAACAAGGCGCGGAACAAGGAACGTCAGGAGACAATTTTAGGTGAAATGCTGGATCAAGGCTATATTTCCCAGAATGAGCATGATGAAGCCGTAGCCGAGACTCTGAAATTCTATGAGGGTAGCCAGGAAGAAACTTCTACAACCAGCAACGTACAGAGCTATTTTGTGGACTATGTTATCACCCAGGTTAAGAAAGACCTGATGGAGCAGTACAAATTGTCCGACGATGAAGCAGGACTAAGAATATATAATAACGGTTTGAAAATATATACCACACAGGATTCCGACGTCCAGAAGGTAATGGATGAAGAATTTACAAATATAAATAATTTTCCTGCCAACAAGACAATAAGCAATCCCGATATGCAGGCGCAGGCCGCAATGCTGATATTGGATCCTGCCACAGGGCAGATACGCGGCATGTATGGCTCTTATGGCCAAAAGACCGGAAACTTTACCCTGAACAGGGCCACCTCCATGAAAAGGCAGCCCGGCTCCAGTTTCAAGCCGCTGGCAGTATACGGTCCGGCCATTGACCTGGGCATTATAACCCCTGCGACCGCTGTTGACGACGTTCCCACATATATGGATACCAGGAACCCCAACACTCCGTATCCCCGAAATGTGGAATCCGGTACCTATGAAGGCCTTATGCCCATAAGAAGGGCAATAACAAAATCCCAGAACGTAGTTGCGGCAAAGGTCTGGAAGGATTATCTCGGTGTTCAGAATTCTCTGGATTACCTAAAGAAGATCCACATAGACAGGCCCAACGAAGGCTATGTGTCCATGGCTCTGGGAGGACTGAATGAAGGCGTCAATCCCCTTCAGATGGCGGCCGCCTACGTGCCTTTTGACAATAAAGGCGTCTATCTGGAGCCTATAGCATACACACAGGTCACAGACGAAAAGGGAAATGTCCTGCTGGACAAGAAAAAGGACCAGGAAAGCAACATAGCCTATAAGGAGTCTACATCCTTTCTCATGACCAGCATGATGAGAGATGTTGTCACAAGCGGAACTGCTTCCGGTCAGGTTCCTGGTACAAATTTAAGATACGGCCAGGTTAAAAACAGCGCCGGCAAGATCATTCCAACTGCCGGAAAGACAGGTACCACAAGCGATAATTATGACAAATGGTTCGTTGGCTACTCTCCCTACTATGTGGGAGCAACCTGGTACGGATATAACTATCCTAAATCCTTGAAGAGTGCGGAATACAATCAATCCTTGCTGCTGTGGAACAAGGTCATGAACCGTATACACTCCAAGCTGGAGGTCAAGGACTTTGATCCGGCTCCGGACAACGTTGTAAAAAAATCCGTGTGCATATACTCCGGCAAGGCTCCTGGTCCATATTGCAAAGACGACCCGCGCGGTGATGCCGTAAGGACCGAGTATTTTATGAAGGGCACCGAACCCAGCAGCAGTGATATCTGCGATGTTCACGTCAAAGTCAAGGTGGATACAACCAGCAAGGACATATATGGCAGGCCTCTGCTTGCAAACCCGTACTGTCCTCCAGAAGTAGTCCAGGATAGGGTATTGCTCAAGCGTCCGCTTCCTTTCCTGCCCAAGAATCCCCTTGATACGTCCATTGCCAAGCAGATAAAGGACTGGATGATATCGCTGCCAGAAGGGGAATATTGTACCATACACGGCCCCGGCACAGTACAGCCGCCTGACTCTTCCACTCAGCCGCCAACATTTCCAACCGGCGGCGGCTCATCAGAGCCCTCGGATGCCTCACAGCCCGCGGATAATTCCGGCCAGCTGCTGCCTCCCATACAGGACGACAACGGGGAACCAATGGATGTGATCCCTTAGAATGCAGGAGTCAGAATCCTGAAATCAGAATAAAAGCACAAAAGCGGAAGTCAGAGATCCTGGCTTCCGCTTTTTAAATCAGAAATAGACTGGTAAAATTAAAATAACAAAAATATCACCGGTCCTCTCGCACTAATTTCTACTCTCTCCCCACAAAAACCGTACCTATCTCCTGGCCGTTTATGATGTCCATGACCGCCTCGGGATGGCTCCCGTTGGTCAGAATAACGTTTACCCCGGCTTTTGTTGCTATCTTGGCGGCCTTGAGCTTGGTCACCATTCCTCCCGTGCCCCGTTTTGTTCCGGCCCCGTCCGCAAAGCGCTCTATCTCCGGTGTGATTTCCCTGATCACCGAAAGCATTTTTGAATTGGGGTTTTTCCTGGGATCGCAGTCATAAAAGCCGTCAATATCCGATAATATTATCAGCAGATCCGCACGCACAAGCTTTGAAACAATGGCGGACAGGGTATCATTTTCACTGAAGGTGTCCTTCTGGCCTACCTTCAATTCCACGATGGATACAGAGTCGTTCTCATTGACTACGGGAACAATGCCTTTTTCCAGCAGTGTCTCAAATGTGTTCACAACATTCTTCGTGCATCTCTCATCGCTCATTATATCCCTTGTCAGCAGGATCTGGGCCACGGTATGCCCGTATTCCGAAAAGAATTTGCTGTACATGTGCATAAGCTCGCACTGGCCTACTGCGGCTACAGCCTGCTTTTCGCGTATGGTTTTGGGCCTTTCCGGCAGCTTAAGCTTGTCCACTCCCACCCCGATAGCCCCAGAAGTGACCAGGATGACTTCTTTTCCCTGGTTGGATAAATCCGATATGATCCTGGCCAATTTATCTATACGGGTAAAATTTATTTTTCCGGTTTCATAAGTCAGGGTTGAAGTCCCCACCTTGATGACTATACGGTGTGCGTCTTTCAAATCCGCTCTTTTAAAGTCCATTTTATCTCCATTCCGCAACATCCCTTATTCTCCTATGCCCCATAAAAAAAGAATATATAGTATATTATATATTCTTTTTCTTATTTTTTCTACAAATGCTTAAGTATCCCCGTCCAAATATGTTTTCCGCTTCTGCGGCAACAGCCTTTGCAGTTCGCTTAGCTTTCTCATAACCCGCTCATTTTCAAACACCCAGAACAGAATGATGCCCAGAGCGGTCGATGCCAGAGCATCCAATACACTGTGCTGCTTTATAAAAAGCGTGGACATGTAAATCAACACGCATATGATGCCGGTGGTTACTTTCAGCGGCGCTCCCTTCTTATGCCTGAACAGGAACAGCGTTATTAAAATGGTGTCCAGCATATGAATGCTCGGAAAACAATTGTAGGGCCTGTCGTCACTGTATATGTCCAATACCAGCCTTTGAAGCCCATTGGTTCCCGGCACATGCGGACGCGGCACTGTCGTGGGATAAAAGAAATATATGACGAAGCAGACCGCCATACCCGTCAATATGCTGAACAACAGCCTGTAATATGTCTTATAGTCGGCATATGCCAGGGCCAGAAGAGTTCCGAAGGTATACACATACCAGAAGACATAGGGTATGATAAACCATTCGTTAAAGGGTATCAGCCTGTCCACAAAGGTGGTGATATCATGCGCTCTTGTGGTGGTCAGGTTTATAAAGAAGTACATTCCCTGGGCCAGGGGTATCAAAAGCATAAAAAGGACTCTCTGCAGGTAACCCGGACGTCCGTTGCATCTCAACAAATCACTGTTCATAGTTTTGCCTCCGTGTAAATTGTTATCGGCAAAACATTATACGACATAATTTGCTGAATGTTTGCATTTTTCCCGGAAATAATAAAGGAGGTCCAAGAGCCGATGGATAGCTCGTATCAATCAGGTCTCAGACCTCCAGGACTAATGTCCGATTTGTTATTTTATAAGTTAAGGCCGGCAAAAATTTGCCGGCCTTCCTTCATTCTGATTTCAGAACTCTGAGTTCTGACTCCTGAAATTACTTTGTGCTTTCTTCAACTGCAACAGCCACTGCAACGGTAGCTCCAACCATTGGGTTGTTGCCCATACCGATGAGGCCCATCATTTCAACATGGGCGGGAACTGAGGATGAACCTGCGAACTGTGCATCTCCGTGCATTCTGCCCATGGAGTCTGTCAAGCCGTAGGAAGCAGGTCCGGCAGCCATGTTGTCTGGATGCAGGGTTCTTCCTGTTCCTCCGCCTGAAGCAACCGAGAAGTAGTTCTTTCCGTTTTCATAGGACCACTTCTTGTAGGTTCCCGCAACCAGGTGCTGGAATCTTGTTGGATTGGTTGAGTTACCGGTGATGGAAACGTCAACGTTTTCCTTTATCATTATGGCAACGCCTTCAAGTACGTCATTTGCGCCGTAAACTCTTACCTTTGCCTTGTCTCCGTTGGAGTATGCCTTAGTCTTAACAACATTTAAAGTGCTGGTTGAGAAATCATAGTCGGTTTCAACATATGTAAAACCGTTAACCCTTGAAATTATATAAGCTGCGTCCTTTCCAAGTCCGTTCAATATAACCTGGAGAGGTTCCTTTCTGACCTTGTTGGCTGTCTTTGCGATTCCTATTGCGCCTTCGGCGGCTGCAAAGGATTCATGTCCAGCCAGGAAGCAGAAGCACTTCGTCTCTTCCTTAAGAAGCATTGAAGCAAGATTTCCGTGACCTAAGCCAACTTTTCTTGAATCAGCAACCGAACCGGGAATGCAGAAAGCCTGCAGGCCAAGGCCGATGGCTTCCGCAGCTTGCGCAGCGTTCTTTATGCCCTTTTTGATTGCTATACCGCAGCCAAGTGTATACGCCCATACTGCATTTTCAAATGCTATGGTCTGAACTCCTCTGACTATCGAATCCACATCTATGCCTTTAGCAGTACAGACCTCTTTTACTTCCTCAAGGCTCTTAAATCCATACTCGGCTAAACATTTTTCTATTTGAGCTATTCTTCTTTCATAACCTTCAAATCTAACCACAGTTATCACCTCTCTTATTAATTATTCATGTCTCGGATCTATTATCTTTGCCGCTTCGTCATATCTGCCGTATGTACCGATATTCTTTTCATAAGCTTCCTTTGGATCTGTGCCCTTTTTGATCATGTCCATCATCTTTCCGAGGTGCACAAATTTGTAGCCTATTATTTCGTTATCGCTGTCCAGAGCAATATTCAGTATATAACCCTCGGCCATTTCGAGATATCTTACGCCTTTAGCCTTTGTGGCAAACATTGTTCCAACCTGTGAGCGCAAGCCCTTGCCCAGGTCCTCGAGACCGGCGCCAATTGGAAGACCGCCTTCCGAAAAAGCCGACTGTGTTCTGCCGTATGCCAGCTGCTTGAAGATTTCTCTCATTGCAACGTTTATAGCGTCACAGACAAGGTCTGTATTTAATGCTTCGAGGATTGTTTTTCCCTGCAGTATTTCAGCTGCCATAGCCGCCGAATGGGTCATCCCCGAACATCCGATGGTCTCGACAAGAGATTCTTCGATAATACCATCCTTAACGTTCAATGTCAGTTTGCAGGTTCCCTGCTGAGGTGCACACCAGCCTATGCCGTGTGAAAGACCTGAAATATCCTTGATTTCTTTCGCTTTGACCCACTTACCCTCTTCAGGTATCGGAGCCGGACCATGTTCTGGACCTTTTTTTACAACACACATATTCTCAACTTCATGTGAGTAATTCATTTGACTGCCCCCTTCACATAACTATTTAAAATTTAGTAGGGATGTTAAAAATGGTGTCCATTTTTCATCCCTTATTAGCCTTTTTAATATGTTGTATTCTGCTTTAAACGCATCTGCAGAAAATTTTCCGAAATGCAGAAAAATTACCTTCGTGCGTTTCAACAAGGCTTGCCTCGTTTAATGCCTGGATATTATGAAGGCAAAACAAAAAGCTGATACATAAATAAACTTTTTATTAAGAAATTTATTTATGGGAAGTTTACTTCTGAAGAAGTGCTCTTCTCGATACCAGCATATATTATACCACATTTATATTGTTTGGTAAGTAGTATTTTGTTAAAAAATCTACTATATTGTAATAAATCTTTGTTTTTTTCTTAACAGTCAATGCGGCGGCTCATTTTTTCCGCAAGCTGATAGAATAATTGCTGGCTGTCCAGCTCTTCCCCGCCTTTTCCGGCCGCCTTTGAATATGAGCCGTCTGGATTCAGCAGCCTCGCCTTCACATTGTCCTTCAGGCATATTCTCAGTATATCCAGGATCTTTTCCCTGGCCTCTTCATCCTCCACCGAAAACAGAAGCTCCACCCTCCTGTCCAGATTCCTGGTCATCCAGTCGGCGCTTGAGAGAAACGTGAGCTCGGCTCCCCCGTTGTAGAAGTAATAAATCCTGCTGTGCTCCAGATATCTTCCTACAATGCTCCTCACCCTGATATTTTCACTGATTCCTGGCAAGCCGGGCCGCAGGCAGCATATCCCCCTGACTATGAGATCTATTTCCACTCCCGCGCAGGAGGCTTCATACAGGGCATCAATGATGCTTTCGTCCACCAGTGAATTCATTTTGGCGATGATCCTGGCCTTTTCACCCCTGCGGGCGTTCTCCTCTTCCCTTTTGATGAGTTTCATAAATTTGTCCCGTATATTCATGGGAGAAATTGCGGTCTTGTACAGATTCGACGGAATGGAATAGCCTGAAAGCATATTGAACAAAGCCGAAGCGTCCGCGCCCATGTACGGGTTTGAGGTAAACAGGCCCAGGTCGGTGTATATCTTGGCGGTCACGTCATTATAGTTTCCCGTCCCCATGTGCACATAGCGTTTTAGGCCCTTTTCCTCCCGCCTCACAATCAGCAGCACCTTGCAGTGGGTCTTGAGCCCCACCAGGCCGTATATCACGTGGCAGCCGGCTTTTTCAAGCCTCTTTGCCCATATTATGTTGTTCTGTTCATCAAACCTGGCTTTAAGTTCAACCAGCACCGTCACCTGTTTTCCGTTCTCTGCCGCCCTCACCAGCTCCTCTATGATGGGCGATCTTCCGCTGACTCTGTACAGGGTCTGCTTTATGGCCAGCACCTCCGGGTCGTTGGCCGCCTGCCTCACCAGCTCTATTATTGGATCAAAGGCTTCATATGGGTGATGGACCAGCACATCCTTTTTCGATATCAGTTCAAAAATATTTTCACTGCAGGCGAAGTCAGCGTTCTGAAAAGGAGGGGACGGCAGATATTTCAGGCTGTCATAGCCCTTCAGGTCATAAAATTTCATCAGGTAGGTAAGGTCCACAGGCCCGTCCACCACAAACAGTTTATCCCTGCTGACCTCTATCTCATCCTCCAGTATACCCAGAAGCCGTTCTTCTATATTTTTTTCAACCTCCAGCCTGGCGGCGGCCCCCCATTTTCTCTGCTTCAAGGAGTCCTCAATGGTGCTGAGCAGGTCCTCCGACTCTTCCTCGTCCAGCGTCAGATCCGCATTTCTCGTTATCCTGTAACAGCTTGCCGATATGATGTTGTGGCCCGTAAAAAGAGAATCCAGCTTCATTTTGATCACATCCTCAAGCAGGATAAAATTCCGTCTTCCCTGGGAGCCAGGCAATTCGATCAACCTGTCCAGCACCGAAGGCACCTGCACGGTGGCAAACAGCGGCTCATCCTCCTGGGCCTCCTCCTTGTCCTGCAAAAGGATTGCTATATTCAGCGTTTTATTTAATATCAGCGGGAAGGGCCTTCCCTGGTCAACCACCATTGGCGTCAGAACAGGAAGCACATTCGTCTGGTAGTAACTCTCAATAAACAATTTCTGTTCCTCATCCAGCTCACTCCAGCGGACCGGGAATACTCCATGGCTCTGCATCTCTATCAGCAGGGCGTTATTATAACAGCTGTAAATCTCCGCAAACATGTCCTGTATCTTCGCCAGTATTCTCTGCACCTGTTCCCGCGGAGTCAGCCCCGAAATATCTGTCCTGTTTATGCCCGCAATTACCTGTTCGTACAGCGGCGCCACTCTTACCATAAAGAATTCGTCCAGATTGGCACAGGTTATAACCAGGAATTTCAGCCTTTCAAAAAGAGGATTTGCAAAATCCCGTGCTTCGTCAAAGACCTTCCTGTTAAATTCCAGCCAGCTCAATTCGCGGTTTATATATCTGCTTCCGGCATTCAAATCATGCATGCATGTTACTCTCCCTGTTTTGATTTATCTGATAATTTTTAAATACGGCTTTATTCCCATAACTTCCTCGAAAAAGTCCATATTTTCCTCAACGGACCATTTTTCAAGCAGAATATCTCTTGTTGAGTATATGGAAATCACCAGCAGTTCATTCTCCTGTTCTATTTCCAGTTTTTCTATTTTTTGCGTATGGGAACAGTCCATGGATTCGGCAAATTTCAAAATTGCCGCCAGCTTTGAAACCCTTATTTTATCCTTATCCGGCAGGCTGATATAATTGGCGTGCTGTCTGGAGGGAAGCTTTGAAGTGTGATAGTAGGCCACATTTGCTATTATATTCAATTCCTCGTCGGATATTCCCAACAGGCTCTGCATTCTGATTATATTATAGGACTGCCTTTCATGGCTGTTAAAGCCCACATAGTTTCCCACATCATGCAGTATCGACGCCAGCTGCAGGTACAGGCGGTCATTGCCCGTCAATCTGCTTACCCCGAGAGTCTGATCAAAAATGGAAATGGCCATCTTTGCTACATATGAAGCATGGTCCTTGTCCACATCATATTTTCCGGCGATTTTCCACACAGCGTTGATAATGTCGGTATTTATGCGGCTCTTGCTCTTCGCGGCCCTGTCGGCTGTCTCAAATAACAGGCCGTGCCTGTGTGACGCGACTGGAGCCAGAACCTCCTCCGCCTTTGTCATTTTTATGAAGGAATAGAAAAGGATAACCGAAGGAAGCATGATTTCCGCAGAGCTTCTACCCATATCATAGGTGTCGGTTATCTGGTTAATACTCATATTTTTCAATTTATTGTACAAACCTGCAAGGGCTTCAATTTTTATATATCTGATTTTTTCATCGTTAGTGGGCACTTCTTCTTCAACAATATTCAGGATCGTGTTGAGTTCCCCTCCAAGGCCGATAAAATTTTTTATTTTCATGCCTTTAATGGTGCCGCTCAGAAGGGAGAGCTTGCTCTCGATGAACTCCTCCATTATCTTCGGATAGTCTATGGTCATAGATTCCAGCCCCGCAAGGGTTTCTCTGAGCCTCAGTGAGCCCAGCTTCAGATACTCCGTAAAGACAAGCCTTCCATTTTTCTGAACCGAAACCTCCACCCCTCCCGAGGAAATATTTACTACCAGAACGGGCTTGTTTGACAGGGATTTCTTACCGTTTATGTTTGTTCTCAAGGCCAGATAGCTGTAAAACCTCTCCTGGGCATTGTTTATTATTTTTACCTTTATACCCGTCTTTATGCTGATCTGATCTATGACATATTCGCTGTTGTCGGCTTCCCTCAAACCGCTGGTCGCCACTGCAACGTGCTTTTCAACTCCGTAGTCCTTCATCAGCGCCGAAAATTTTTTCAGTATGTCACAGGTCTCATAAATAGTCTGTGCGGAAATTCGTCCGTCGTTAAAGGTATCCTTTCCTATGGATGAAGCTTTCACCACATCTTCAATAAACCTGACGCTTCCGTCGGGATAAATTTCAGCTATGGTCATGCTTATCTTATTTGAACCTATATCGATCGCAGCCACATTGCTATAGTCAGTAGTCATAAATAACTCTCCTGCAGGCGCAAATTCGTATGAATATATTTTTAGAGAGCCACAAGGGCTTTTCCTGATATACGGGAAATACAACCGGCCCCGCCGGCAAAACACACCGGATGTACGCTTCACAAATTCCCGTGTATATGCCAATTCTACAATATCTGACATAAAGTAACAACAAACTTAACCGAAAGTTTACATATGATATTTAAGTATAAGTGCAATAGGTTTAAGGTTATGTTAAAATGTGTTAAGAATGCAAAACAAGTCTTCAGTGCAAGCATTGCATTACCAAAGTAAATTACGCTTGAAAGCCTTTGCCTTCCGGGCGAATATTGCTTTTAAGCCGGCTTTCAGCGCAGTTTGGGGTTGTATGATTTTTTATACTTCAGGAGGCTTCAGCCTCAAACCCAAACTATCGGCTTTCAGCCCAGAGTAATTGACTTTTGGCATAACGGGATGGAGGAATTTATGAACAGAATTGCAATCATAGATATCGGCTCGAACTCGGTCAGATTGATCATAGTGCAGATACAGGATTCGAGTAATTTTAATATAATATATGAATTCAAGGAATCTGTCAGGCTTGGTGAGGATATGGGCAAGGATAACCAGCTTGACCATATGAGAATGAAAAGGGCCATAGATACTATTTCATCCTTTAAAACCATATGTGAGTCCATGCATGCTGAAAAGATCATTGCCGTAGCCACGGAAGCCGTCCGCCGGGCTTCGAACCAGAGGGATTTTCTGGACGGGGTACTGGCCAGGACAGGTATACCCGTGAGAGTTCTGTCAGGCAGTGAAGAAGCCTATTATGACTACATGGGCGTGATAAACAGCATGGATACGGCCGACTGCCTGTTGGTGGACATAGGAGGCAGCAGCACCGAATTTATTCTGGTGAAAGGCCATGAGATAGTGGATTCACAGAGCATACCTTATGGCTCCATTTCGCTTACCGATATCTTTCACAGCAATTCCCGCGAGTTCAAAAGCTTTATTGCCTCAGTGCTGGATAACATACCGTGGATATACCAGGCAGACGGGCTGCCCATAATAGGCATTGGAGGTACCTTCAGAAACATAGGGAAAATCAGCAGGAAAAGCAATGACTATCCTATAGACACCGCATATAATTACAGGCTTGAAAACGTCGACCTGGAAAATATACTGTTTTCCACCATCGACAAGCTTTCGGGCAAAATCAAAAAAATAAAAGGGCTTTCCAATGACAGGGCCGATATTTTCATAGGGCCTATTTACGCAATTTTTTGCATAATACATCTCTGCAAAACAAAGGATATTTTTATCAGCGGGAGCGGCGTCCGTGAAGGCCTGCTGTTTGAACATATCCTGGGCCATGGCGGAAAGATCGGGGACGTGCTGGACTATTCGCTGAAAAATATGATGCTGAATTTTGATGTGGACCAGAAGCACGCTTACAAGGTATATGAATTAACAGACAGCCTTTACAGCCAGCTGAGCCATTTATGCGCCGGGAGCCCCAGCGCCGGAAAAATTATAAAAACCGCTTCACTGCTCCATGACGCCGGAATAAAAATCAATTTCTACGACCACCACAAGCACACCTTTTACATGATACTGAATTCACGCATCAACGGGCTGTCCCACAAGGAACTGCTGATGTCGGCTTATACGGCGGCGCTGCACAGAAAAGACGAATTTAAAATAGACCTGCTGGGCTACAAAGCCATTATAGACCAACGTGACGCCCTTCTGATACAGCAGCTTGGCATTTTGCTCAAAATAGCCGAAAAACTGGATACCGGGCTAAACGGCAATGTCCGGAAGGTCAACTGCTCCTTTCACGACAACTCCGTAATACTCAAGCTGACCGCCCAAAACAGCACCGACCTGGAAATAGCCTGCGCCAACTCCTGTAAAAACACCTTTAAGCGGCTGTTCGGGAAAAAGCTGGTGATTGTGTGAATTCAGGAGTCAGGATTCAGAACTCAGGATTCAGAATAAAATTCTTAAAATCAGAAATCAGAATTCTACCTTTATGGTTTTATTCTGTACTCCTGCTTTTCCGGTTTTTTTCTGCACTCCTGCCTCCCTACTCTTTCAGCTTCCGCCCTATGCTCCTGCCCACCTCTACGCACTTTTCCAGCTCTTCGGCCGTGGGCCTGTACTTGAAGCCCAGCGGCTCGGCGCAGATGGTCAGGCCTGCCTCGGCCAGCTTATCGCTTATTATTTTGTGGGCTTCTCCGCTCCATCCATAGGAACCAAAGCCCATGGCCAGTTTCCCTTTGGCTTTTAAGCCCTTCAGCTCATCCAGGAGGGCCGCGGTGGGCCTGAGTACAATGTTATTTACAGTACAGCTGCCTATTAAAACGGCATTTGCCTTGAATATTTCCACATTCAGGTCGCTCTTGTCCTTCGTGGCTATATTGAATATCCTGTAGTTGACCCCTTCCTCCTCAAGTCCCTTCCCAAGAGCCTCCGCTATGACCTGCGTGGAATGGTACATGGTATCGTATATAATGGTGGCATATCCTTCATTATAGCTGTCCTCCGACCACTCCAGATATTTTTCTATGATCTGCCCCGGATTTGTCCTCCATATAATGCCGTGGCTGGGCGCAATCATGTCTATATCAAGCTTCAGGGATAGGATCTGTTCAATCTTCTTTCTGATCAACGGCTTGAAGGGCCACAGTATATTGGCATAATATTTTATGGCTTCCTCATATAGCTCACAGTTATCCACCTCGTCGTTAAACAGGGATTTCGCGGAATAATGCTGCCCGAAGGCGTCATTTGATATTACCAGCTTTGCGCCTTCCACATATTCCAGCATGCTGTCTGGCCAGTGGATCATCTGCATCTCCACAAATTTGAGCTTGTATTCGCCCAGATCCAGTGTATCCCCGGTTTTTACTATGTTAAAATTCCAGTCCTTGCCGAAATATTTCCTGATTATATCCGCGCCGTTTTTAGTGCAATAAATAGGGGTGTCGGGAATCTTCTCCATTATGAGCCCCAGGCTTCCCCCATGATCCGGCTCGCTGTGGTTTATTACAATAGCATCTATATTGGCCAGGCCTATCTCTCTTTCAAGCTCCTCCACAAACTTTTCCTTGTGGGGATCCCACACCGTATCAATAAGTACGGTTTTTTTATCCTTTATAACATATGAATTATATGAAGAGCCCCTGTGGGTTGAAAGCTCATGTCCGTGGAATACTCCCAGGCCCCAGTCTCTGATGCCGCACCAGTAAATATTCTTCTTTATCTCCTGCATTTTTATCCGTCCTTTCATGCCTGCCCAATGAGCGAATGTGCCAAACGGATCACCGCAATAACGGCTCTCGCATACTCAGGCATATTTTCTCATTAAATAGCTTTGCCGTATATGTAATTTTAATGCAATCTCCATGTTTTATACCCGTTCTGAATACATATTAAACATATTATAAAGTTCAAATAATTTCTATTCCATAATTAATCCGGAGTAAGCTATTTCGCACTGACCTTATGAAAGTCGGAAAAATTATATCAACATATGGCCCCGCCTTTCCCTGCATGTCCCATGGGAATTCTCCCGCCGGAACTGCTCCAGTGAAATAAAGACATAAAATCAGCTATCCTGCAATGCAAAGTGGCAGGAGACTGTGTGGCCGTTGCCCGCGTCAAGAGCGGCCGGCGTCTGCTCCTTGCATACTTCCCTGCAAACGGGGCATCTTGTATGGAACTTGCAGCCCTTAGGCGGATCGGCCGGGCTGGGCATATCTTTCTGCAGTATGATCCTGCTGCGCTTTATCCTGGGATCCGGTACCGGTACCGCAGAAAGCAGCGCCCGGGTATACGGATGCAAGGGGTTTTCATATAACTCCTCCTTGGGGGCTGTCTCTATCAGCTCTCCAAGATACATAACTCCAATACTGTGTGCAATATGCCTTACAACACTCAAATCATGAGAAATAAAAAGATATGCAAAATTATGTTTTTCCTGCAGATCGCACAACAGATTTACAATTTGAGCCTGTATGGACACATCCAAAGAAGAAACAGGCTCATCACAGATTATCAATGACGGTTTTAAAGCAAGGGCCCTGGCAATGCCCACTCTTTGGCGCTGACCGCCTGAAAACTCGTGGGGGTAACGGTCAATCTGATAGGGCAGCAAACCACACTGGTTCATAATCTCCAATACCTGCCCCTTTACATCTTTTTTTGAGCACTTGCCGTGTTCAATCAACGGTTCGCCTATGGCCTCTCCTACAGTCATTCTCGGATTCAGGGAACCATACGGGTCCTGGAAAACTGTTTGCATCTGCTCTCTTAATGCACGCATATCAGCGTCTTTAAGAGCAAAAATATCCTGGTTATTAAAATAAACCTTACCTCCGGTCTTTTCATACAGACGTAGTATAGTCCGGCCGGCAGTGCTCTTACCGCATCCCGATTCTCCAACCAGGCCGAAGGTTTCATTACGGTCAATTGTCAGACTGACATCTTCCACGGCCTTCACATGTCCGACGGTATGTTGAAACAAACCTCCCTTTATGGGAAAATACTTTTTCAAATGTTCTACTTTAAGCAACGGTTCACTCATTGTGGCTGCCTCCTCTCGAGTAAAGTGTACAGGCAACCATATGCTCCCGGCCCACCTGGTACATGGGAGGAAACCCCTGGGTACAGACATCCGTACATGATTCACACCGCTTGTTGTAATAGCACTCTTCCTGCAGTCCGATAAGGTTCGGCACCTGGCCGGGTATGGAATACAGCCTCTCTTTGACCTCGGTTATGGATGGTTTTGATTTGAGCAAACCACGCGTATAGGGGTGGGACGGGTTGGCAAATATATCCTCCACCGGCCCCCTTTCCACCACACGCCCAGCATACATTACAACCACATAATCCGCCATTTCGGCTATAACGCCAAGGTCATGAGTGATCATCATAATGGACATATTGAAGTCGCTTTTCATCTGCTTCAGAAGCTCAAGTATCTGTGCCTGTATTGTGACATCAAGCGCTGTGGTGGGCTCATCCGCTATCAGCAATGAAGGATGGCAGCTCAAAGCCATGGCAATCATAATTCTTTGCCTCATACCGCCTGAAAGTTCGTGAGGATACTGACGGTATACGCCTTCGGGACGTGAGATACCCACAGTTTTTATCATCTCAATGGCTCTTTCCTTTGCCTGCTTCTTTTTTAGCTTTTCGTGGAGCATTATTGCCTCTCTGATCTGATTACCAACTGTAAAAACAGGGTTAAGTGAAGTCAACGGTTCCTGAAAAATCATGGCTATCTCCTTGCCGTTGATTTTTCTCATCTGCTCTCTGGTATATCCTGCAAGATCCTCTCCGTTAAAAAGTATCTCGCCGTTTGCTATTCTGCCGGTTCGGGGCAGCAGACGCATAATTGAAGTGGACATCACGCTTTTGCCGCATCCGGATTCTCCCACTATACCCAGGGTCTGACCTTTTTTAATTTCTATTGAAACTCCGTTTACCGCTTTTACAATACCCATATCGGTATCGAAATATGTTTGCAGATTATTTACTTTTAATAGTGTTTCAGACATAGCCGGGCCTCCTATCGTTTCATCTTTGGGTCGAAAGCGTCACGGAGACCATCGCCCGCAAGATTTATGGCAAGTACAGTCAACAGAATACAAACGCCGGCCGGTATCCATAGCCAGGGACGCAGTGCAAAGTCATTGGGATCATTTACGGCATTAACTATATTGCCCCATGAAGGAAACGGCATGGCCACACCCAGTCCCAGGAATGAAAGTGCCGATTCGGTCAGTATTGCAGTGCCTACGTCCAAGGTGGCAGTGACGATGATATTGGGAAGCGTGTTTGGGATAAGATGCCGGAATATACGGTGCCTGTCCTTTATGCCAAGTGCTTTTGCGGCAAGCATAAATTCCTGCTCACGCAGTGACAGTATCTGACCGCGTACAAGCCTGGCAAGCGTGGGCCAGAACAGAAGTCCGAGAATCAGCATGACAAAATATATCCGTTTTGCCGGGTCTACCTGTAAATCCATCATAACAGCACCAATTATGATGACCACCGGAAGAAACGGAAGACTTAAAAAGATATCGTCCACGCGCATCAGCACATTATCTACCCAACCCCCATAGAAGCCTGCTATACCGCCAATAACCGTACCAATCACAATTTCAATCAGGACTGTTACAACACCGACCTCAAGGGATATACGACCGCCATACAGAAGACGCGACAGTATATCGCGACCGGCACTGTCTGTTCCAAATGGGTAAGCAAGACTGGGCTTCTCTTTTGCAATTTCAATACTTGTCTCCAGAAGTGCATAATGGCTAAATACCGGACCGTAAAAGCACACTACCGTAAAACCCGATATTACAAATACCCCCAGTATGGCCAGCTTGTTTCTTTTAAATTGCCTGTATGCAATGCTGAAAGGCGTCTCAAGACTGCCAGATCTATCCACCGCTTCGTGCTGGTGGTACTTGGCGATCAGCACGGCACACAGTGCCAGCAGTGAAAATATGACAAGGAGCCTTGCTCCCATGCCGGTTGTGACTCCCTGGATATCAGGCACAGTATAGTGAATACTGCCGTCATCTTCCCTGACATACTGGGTAAGCATTCCAAAGAAATCCGATACAAAGGAACTGCTGCTTCCCAGTTGAACGCCGTACAGGATAAATCCCAGAATTGTACCTATGATGGAGTAGTTCAGGAACCGTACATTTTCCTTCCGAAGATAAAACGCCATCATTATTACGGCAGCTATAAATACCAAAAATGTCAAAAGAGCCGGTAATGAAGTACTGTGGAACAGGAGATTCTCCATGGCATCCGTGGAGGCCTTTTGGATTTCAAACCTTCCGTATAAGGTTAATAATAATTTTATGCCGCTGACTGACTTATAATTTTCAATGCTGATGAATGGAAGAAAATAACTTGCAAGAGCAAACAGCAGTGAAAGAAGCGACACTATTACCGGAATTTTTATCTTTTTCATATCTTCTTTCACCTCACTTTAATTTTACTCGTGGGTCTACTATGGAATAAAGTATATCCGACAGCAGGTTCCCCAGTAATGTCAGAACTGCCACAAACATGCAGAAACCCATCATAAGCGGATAATCCCGCTGTGTGATAGCCTTGTACGCAACATATCCTATACCTGGTATGGAAAAAATGCTTTCTGTGATTATAGCTCCTGTGAAAAGACCGGGCAGCATCAGACCCAAAAGTGTTACTATGGGGATCATTGCGTTTCTAAATGCATGCCTGAAAATAACGTTGTTTTCACTCAGGCCCTTGGCGCGTGCAGTGCGGATATAGTCCTGGTTGACCACCTCCAGCATGGACATTCTGGTATAACGCATCAGAGTGCCTATGCTGATTACCGAAAGCACAATAACCGGTAAAACAAGATGATAAGCCTGATCTGCAAAGGCCTGAAGTCCTGTGTAACTGGTTCCGGTGGAATTCAACCCCGACAGCGGGAACCACCCCAGCTGCAGCGCCAGATATTTTTGCAGCAGACTGGCAAGAAAAAACGAAGGGAAGGAGATACCCAGCATAGTCAGAAAAGTAAAACTCATATCGGTCTTGGAATATTGCCTGGTGGCAGAAATAATACCTATTGGAACCGCAAGTATAACCTCTATAATAAAAGCCGGTATAGCCAGCTTCATAGAATTCCGTATAAATGTGAACATCACCCAGGTAACCGGTTTCTTATATACAAATGACGTGCCAAAGTCAAACTGGGTTACGATTGCCCTGATCCATTTGAAATAACCGATGTATATGGGGTCATTGATACCATACAGATCTTCAAGATGCCTGATCTGTTCCATGGACATTTTCGCAGCCAAAGCCTGGGACCTGATAAAATTGCCGGGAACCATGTGTACTATCAAATAAATTATAATAGAAATGCCGATGATGATAGGAATCATTTGCAGCAGACGTCTGACAATATACTTCCACATTTACATTTTCCCCTTTCCACAAATTACAAAGAATGCCCGAAGGAACCATGATTTCTCGGGCATTCTCTGATGACCTGTTTTTTAATTCTTAATTGATAGTGTACTTGTAGAAATCCAGGAACGGATCCCGGAATGCTCCCATTTCAGGTATATTTCCTATTCTGCCGTTAATCACGTACATATCATTTCTCTGATATATTGGAAATACCGGCAATTCTGTGTTGGTAATCTTGTCTATCTGTTTGAATATCTCTGTTCTCTTTGCAGAATCATTTTCTTTCAACTCATCCTTAATGAGCTTGTCAAGATCGGCATTGCTGTATTTGAAGTAGTTCTGGGAACTTCCCGTCAGGAACAGCGTACTCAAATCAGGGTCCGGTGAGCTTAAACCGTTACCCATGAAGCAAGCATCGTTCTTTGCACTGGTATAACCTTCATAGAGGGTATCCCAGTCAGCCGCTTCTATATTGACCTTGATTCCCAGCTTTGCATAATCCTCTTTCATAACCGGAAGCATGACGTCGGTTACTGCATTGCCTTCTGTAGCAATAAAATCGATTATGAAAGGCTTTCCGTCTTTTACAAGGTTATTGCTGCTGTCAAGAGTCCAACCGGCTTCCTTCAGCAATGACTTTGCCTTATCCAGATCGAATTTATAAGCATTGATGCCTTCGTCGGTCCAGCCCCATGATCCCATAGGCACCGGAACATTGTTTACCTTCCCGTAAGGTCCGTAAACCTGCTTTACAACCGCTTCCCGGTTAAGAGCATATGCAAGGGCTTGACGCACTTTAATATCGCTGTATTTTGGATCGGTAAGATTCCACTGGATCATACCGAAGCCGTTTGTAGGAAAATAGTATCCGCTGATAAATCCGGATGTCTTTAATGAAGCTACATTGTCTTCGCTGCAAGTAGCGTTGTCCATATCGATCTCACCTGACTGGACTCTCTGGAGCTCTTTTCCTTCCGGGGTGACAGAGAATTCAAGATTCTTGATCTTTGGAGCACCTTTAAAATAGTTTTCGTTAGCAGCCAGCTTGCAGGTGCCGGGTTCATAGCTCACAAATTTATATTGCCCCGTACCCATAGGGTTTGCAAGCTTTTCCTCAACCGCTTTGGCATCACCCTTCTTGTAGTCGGGAGCATAGTGTGACTTCTCCATCAGGGGAATAAGTCCCAGGTTCCATATACCAGGTGCATTTGGAGTGTCAAGGGTTATCTCAATGGTTTTGTCATCAACCACCTTTATGCCGGGTATAGTTGTGGCATCGCCACTTTTGTAATCGTTAAGCCCCTTGATACCGACAGTAGAAATGTCAACCGGTCCTTCAAAATTGGGGTCGGCCAGTACATACATCACCCACTCTACATCTGATGCTTTTGCAGGATTGCCATCCCAATACTTGACATTATCTTTGATGGTAAAAGTATACACCAGACCGTCGTCCGATATCTTGTATGTAGCCGCGTTCTCCTCAACCTGTCCGTCCGGGGTTGCACGGATAAGGTCGTCGAACATAGTCTCGCAAACATACCAGTCATAGGAATTGCTTCCGAACTGGTCGGACCACACACCAGTCATGTCTGCTACACCCACAACAAACGTATCTTTCCTGTTTGCTGCCACAGAAGGGTTTTTGCTCATATCAGCCGCCTTGACAACGGTCATACCCTCTGATGACGCTTTATCTGATGAGGCATCAGATGAACCGCCAGGAGAACCGCATGATGCCAATACAAGCACAGCTGCCAGCAATAATGCTATTACGGATAAATGCTTTTTCATAATTCGCCTCCTATTTATTTTTTACACGGCTGTTAAACCGTCAATAGCTGCAAAAATAAATTGTCTATCAGGTGAATTCAGAATTGTATGCGGTTATGTTTGTTGTTAATACGTTAATATGGTAATTTATAGCAATTCTGACAATCTATGTTTCCAATTATATTAATGAACTTTATAATTGTCAAGAAAATATTGGAAATTTATCTATAATTTTATATTATAATAGAAAAATTTTACATGTGAGAATAAAAAAAATACCCCGCAAGGTATCAATGGCAATAAGCCAAAGCGCCTTACGGGATATCTTTTATCAGGATAATACAGCCGGATTTTCCTGCTGCACTCCTATATTTTCCGGATTCTTATTCCATTATCTTTGAAACGTTACCAGCACCAACTGTTCTTCCGCCTTCACGGATAGCGAACTTAAGTCCTTCTTCCATGGCGATAGGAGTGATCAGTTTGATCTTCATAGTGATGTGGTCACCAGGCATAACCATCTCTGTTCCTT
>JAEWSZ010000194.1 GCA_023397905.1 Bacillota bacterium
GAAGCGGTGTGTAATCCGTCACCCTGAATGCGTCAAATATCATCCAGTATCCGGACACTCCCACCAGCTTTATCCTGTGTGTTTCCAGCGGCAGATCCTTTATGCTGAATACCTCAGCGGCATATACCTCGGCCCCCGCTGGAGCAGCAGTATCCACAGTGTCCGTGAGCACATCGTCGATATAGACCTCAACATTCCCCTGATTGCCGCCCTTCTCAGTAATAAAATCCACGCCTGTACCTATAAATGAAAACTCCACCGTGGGCCTTGCATTGCTGACGTCGGCGGAATAATGCACGTCTCCGCCTATATTTCCGGCGTTTCTGCCGTTTTGGTCAGTCCAGCTCCCGCCGTAGGTAATAAAGGGAGAGTCGTCGTTTATTACAGTCGTATTGTCATTTGTAAAAGGTATGAGCTCATTGGCCTCCGCCGGCAGAAAACCTCCGCTGGCCAGAGACATTCCAAGTATCTTGATCCCCTGATTGTCCGGCAGGGTGATGCTGTTTACCGTTTTGGCAGGGTCAAGGGCAATTTTATATACATACAGGTATGTTTCCCTGTTAAAATCGTCTCCCCACTGGTTGTGCCTGTGGGATACCACATAGCCTATATTGTCTGTTATCCCCGGCAAACCGAAACCGCCTATCATGGCAGTCCAGTCGTTGAATTTCAGGGTTTTCCCCGTAGTGCTGTCATCTGAGTATTTGACTATGAAATCGCCGTATTGTGGCCCTTTGACGGAGGTGCCCAGAATATAGAGCGTGTTGTTTGGATTTGCCCCCGGATCGATCTGTATTGTCTGGCCTTCAGCTTTTACGACATTGTTCTGCCCGTCCTGCCTGGGACCTATATCAAAGCCGATATCCTCGCTGACGACCTCATCAGGCAGCTGGTCAGCCGAAAGCGTGTGGCCGCCCATGTCCAGATCTCCGTCGGTCCGGTTTGAATCATGGCTCATTCCGTCCTGATTGTATTCCGCGCTCAGGTCCACCCTTGTAACTGCAGGTTTCGTATCGCTGTACCCTAGATTGTCCATTGAAACCCTGAAGGTTTTAAGCTCATACTTGTGCAGTGAGGTGCTGAACGAATTTCCGCTGTGGGCCTGTGAACCCGTATTCTCTTCGATCAGATTGGTTTCGTTCAGGGCGGTTATATTCCCCGCCAATGTCACGTTGACACTGGTGCTGGCCTTTCCCTGGGACTCATACAGTCTGAAAATCAGGTCGTTTGAATTGGGATCTTCTGCTTTCTTTACTGCCGTGACTTCAATATTGGGCTTGTCCACAGACACAAATGAAAATGTCTTTCCCAGTGTACCGCCGTGTGGAGCCGTCCTGTCCTGATATACTATGAAGGGCTTGGCCATGCTGTTGGCCTCCCGGGGTGAATTGCCGTCCGCCCATGAACCCGCGTGGGAATATATTGAAAAGGTGAAATCATGGACCCCCATATCCGCATCGCTGTCCATATCCTTGGCCGAACGCAGCAGGCTCAGCCTGAGAGTATTATTGTCCACCTTGTCCCAGCCGTATTTGCATTCGCTGAGGATGCTCACTCCGAAATCCCCTGACGTATCGGTGATGTCGGCCCACTTCTGAGCGGGGACCTCTCTTTTGTCAGGATTTCTGTTGCCTCTTTCCACCGTACCGTAGGAAAGGTCAAAGGTGGCATTTGGGTTTGATACAGCAAGAGGAAATGCGGCTTTTATCATTTTGTCGGTTTCATGCCAGTCCACATTCATGGGGAAATCCACCCTGTCAACGTCCGAATACAGGGATATTTTCTGTTTATAGGTGGAGCTTCCGTTTGTTTTTGTAACTTCATATGTGGCTCTTACGGGACCGGCCTCCACCAGGTTTATTGTCGGACTGCCGTTTATTATTGAAGGCGTGGCGCACTGGTCGTCATAGTCAAAAACCCACGCATTCCATCCGCCGTTGGGGGTGTCCACCAGCTTCTGCAGTTCTATTTCCTTTCCGGACTGGAGTATTTCCCTGCCGTTTTGCTTGTCGTATATCCTTCTGACATTTCCGGTAGAGGCGTTCAATTCTACTATGTAACGGTCATTTTCTATGGTGTTGCCTCCTATGGACAGACCGGTATCATACACTCCTGCCGATCCGGCGGCTTCGGCGCGGTAAACCGCATACCCTATTGAAGGTATGTCCTTTGCCACGAAAATCATCCTGGCTGTATTGCCGTCAATGGTGGCCTGTGAAGGTATTTCAGTACCATCGGGATCGTAGATCTTCACCGCGTCGGGTTCCGATTCAAAAGTCACGCTGGTTTCAACTACATCGGTCCTCTCATATGACAGGGAATTGAAAATTATTATGGGCACTCCGGTGCCTGTTGTATCCGCCCTGGAGGCAATGGCCGCCATGGAATACTCTTCCCCGTTTTTCATGAGATTGGCGGCTACTTCACTGTCGCTCCAGGCATCCTGTATAACGCTGTCTATGGAACAGCCGGGCAGTACGTCATGGAACTGCATGTTCAATATCTTTTTCCAGGCTTTATCAAGCTTATCCGCCGGATACGAGGCCGCGCCCAGCCACATGGCTATGCTGTCAAGCTTTTCAGCCGCTTCGGCAGTGACTTCGTTGTCGTTGTTGTATTTTTTCAGATCTCCGTGGGTGGTGTACAATCCCAACTCATGATTGTAATAGAGCTCATCGTTGAATTCAGGTATTTTGGATTTTTCCTCTTCCGTCAGGGAATCGAAATAATCTATCATTTTTGAAAAACGTGTGGCAGGCCCGTCAGGATCGTCATTTACGGCATGTATGCTGTCGATCTGCGCCTGAGTGGGGCCTCCTCCCATATCCCCGTCCCCGCCGTAAAAGAAGCCTTTCTTGAAGCCCAGCTCCTGGCTTCCCGAGTCAAGGGATTTATTCACCATATTTGCGCTCATGTCATTGGTGTAAAATGGGGTTGGCTTGTAGGACGGGATCACTGTTCCGTCCACGCCCTTCCAGTTAAAATTATCGTAGCCCGACATTCCCCAGGTGGTAAAATCAGTTTCATTTGGCAAAGCGCTTATCCTGGTGGCGGTAAATGCCTTTGCCCCTGATTTTAAGGCTATTTGCGGCAGAATCCAGGAATGGCCCGGATCATCAGGCAAAAATGCCACATCCGCCACTTTGCCAAATTCCTGTTTAAAAAAGGTCTGTCCTTTCAGGAACTGCCTCACCATTGATTCTCCGGAAGGGACGTTGGTGTCGGCTTCCACCCATTCTCCCCCCACAAAATCCCATTGGCCGCTGCTTATTTTGGCCTTTATCTGATTGTACAGCGTCGGATAATATTCCTTCATCCACGCGTAATGCTGGGCCGCAGAGGCGCTGAACTTATAGTCGGGATTGGCCTCCATCAGGTTGACCTGCTTCAGCCAGGTATTGTATACGAGATCGGATATGGTTGTGGCATAGTTCCACTGCCATGCCGTGTCTATATGCCCATGTCCCGAAACATATGAGGTGTAGCTCTTGTCATATGCCAGTACCGGGCTGCAAAAGGTGGACACAATAAAAATAACAGCAATGACCACGGCTGTTATTTTTACACTTTTTACTTTCATTTGGTTACCTCCTTCAAATTAATATATTTCAGCATCTTCCGCTTTTCTCTCTCAGCTGCCCATACCTCCTTTTCCGTATTAATTTGCGGAAGTCAATTTCTATCGGCTGAAAGCCGAAGGCTTTGAACCGTAATTGACTTTGGTAATGCATAATCCGGTTTACAATAAAAAAATCTTCCAAGAAGAATAATATATTCCTCCGGAAGATTTTAAAATGGAATTTCTTTTGTCCGTTAGCAAATATTTTGTTTTAAAAAAAATACTTTTTCCTGTTTGTTTATTTGTTTTTAAAATATTTGGAAGCCGATACCCCAAAGGTCTTTTTAAAGCATTTGCTGAAATAGTATGGATCATTGAAACCCACTAGTTCCGCTATTTCATACAGTTTTTTATTTCCCTTGTCAATAAGCTCCTTTGCGTTTCTCATCCTGCATTCGGTCAGGTATTCCGTAATGGACAGCCCCGATTCCTTTTTGAAAATATTGCTTAAATGGCTGGCATTTATGGACATGTTGCTGGCTATATTTTCAAGGCTCAGATTTGTATTTGAATAATTTTTGTCGATGTACGCCTTCACCTTGTCCACTATGCGGGTATATCCCATGTACTTTCTGTTGCTGTACACCCTGGCGATGCTGTTCAGGATCTCTTTAAAGGAATTTTCTATCTCCCCGATGGATTCGGCGGTGTTGAGCATGCCCTGGATATCCATGTCCTCGTCTGTTATCTCCCACATGTTGATTTCGTTCTCTTTAACAAAGTTTGTTATTGTCAATTGCAGCTCGGACAGGACTATATAGAGGTTTTCAATCAACAGTCCCTTTTCGACAATAGAAGCAAACATTCTATGCAGTTCCTTTAAAACCGTTTCGGTGTTTCCCAGCCTTAAGTTTATCAGCATATTCTGCCTGAAATTCGTATCGTCGGATATAACTCCCCTTTTTGATTCAATGGAGTTGAATTCTATGATCCTGTCATTCCCGAAAATCAGCTTGTTTTTCAGCGCGGTCTGGGCTTCCTTATACGAAAGGCATATTTCGGCAATCCCCTCATGTATTTTTCCGACGCCTATGGTTACGGTAAACTTCAAATACTCCTTAATAAGACTTTTGGCCGTTTCACACAGGGAAATATAATCCGTTGAAGAATTGCCTTTGCGGGTATTTACGGCATTTACGATCAGAATGATCTGCCCGTTTGTATCATAGGAGATTTCGAAGCAGCCCGCATTTTCAAAAATCTCCCCGAACACATTTGACACCGCAAAACGCCACAGCTCCCTGTCCTTTTCATATATACTCCCGGAATTCAGGCCGTCAATGCTTATGACGGCCACAGCCAGCCCGCTGTTCTCCAAGCCGGGGCAAAACAGCCTGAATTTTTCGTCCTCTTCACCTGAAAAGTCCTGTACCGCGCCTTCCAGCAAGGATTGAATATATCTCTGCTTCAGCAATGTGATCCTTTCCTTGGAGTTGACCTTTAAATTTTCAATGGTCTCCCTCAGCTGGGATTCCTGGGCGATTTGCTCCTTTATTTCAACAAGTATTTTCTGCAGCTCATCCTTAATAACCGGCTTTAAAAGATAATTGACAACTCCGGCCTGCAAGGCGCTTCTTGCATATTCGAAGCTGCTGTATCCGGTCAGAATCACCACCTTGAGCTCAGGATACCGCTCCCGCGCAACCTTTGCAAAATCCAGCCCATTCCCAAAGGGCATATAGATATCCACAATGGCCAGCCGGGGCCGGACACTTTCCACCAGAGACAGGGCGTCTTCTCCGTTTTCCGCTTCTCCGGCTATTTCAAAGCCGAGCTCATTCCAGTTTACGCATGATCTGAGCCTCACCCTGACCAAATATTCATCGTCAACCAAAATTACCTTAATCACTCAACCCCACCCCACATTTCCTTTGCCGGAAGCATAATTTTTACGGTAGTTCCCTCGCCGAAGGCACTTTCAACTTTTAAGCCGTATTCCGGGCCAAAATATAATTTAATCCTCTCATCGGTACTTTTCAGGCCGAAGCTTCTGTTAGAGTAGTCCTTTATATTTTCCGAAAATATCCGTTCCAATTCTTCCTGCTTCATTCCCAGGCCGTTGTCAATAATATAGATACAGGCGTTGTTCTCCTCAATGCGGCCCTTGAGCTCCAGAAGGCCTTTTCCCTTTTTATTTTTCAGGCCGTGATATATGGAGTTCTCCACAATGGGCTGAAGTATGAGCTTGATTGTGGCAAACCGGTAAATGTTCCTGTCCGCTTCAATGACGTAGTCAAACTTCTCCCCGTAACGGAACTTCAATATTTTCAGGTATCTTTCGGTGATGTTCAATTCATCCTCTATAGTCACTATACGGCTTCCCTTGCTCAAAACCCCCCTGTAAAACAGCGCAAGCTCGTTTGTCAGGTCTATTATGTCCTCATCCCTGTTCAAAACTGCAAGCCCGCAGATACTTTCGAGAGTATTATAGAGGAAATGGGGATTTATTTGGGACTGCAAGAGCGCAAGCTCATATTCCTTTTTTCTCTTTTGCTCGGTATACACACTTTCCATCAAGTGGGATGTGTTTTTAATCATCCTGTTGAACTCATCCGCAAGAGCTCCCACCTCGTCCCTGGTCTTGACCTCGACCCGGACCTCCAGATCTCCCTCTCCCACGTACTCCATGGATTGCTTCAGCTTTATGATAGGCCTGGTTATTGACCTGGATATAAATATTGTGAGCATTACGGAGGTCAGCACAAAAATGATCCCCACCAGGGCGATTCTGATGATAAGGTAATACTTGTCCTGGGTAATATCCCACGTGGGCACTATGCCTATAATGATCCAGTTGAGCCTGTCATAATGCCTGCATATTACCAGGCTCTGGCTGTCGGCGGTTCTGAATATTTTTCCTCCTTCATTCCCCAGTATCCATTTGAAATAGGGTTCGGAGGCCACGCTGGAATATATGTTGCCCTTGTCCGTATCCGAAACGATCATCCCGTTTTTATCGATAATAAACAGCCTTCCGTTGTCCCCTATTGTGATTTTGGAATAAAGGCCTGAAATGTATTTTTCATTTACATTTGTCTCCAGAACGCCTATGGGATTTCCCGAGTCGGCGTTTATAACCCCGTTGGCAAAAGTGATTATGTTTTGTCTGGATTCGGAATCTATGAAATTACTCCTGTGGGTGTCGATCCAGAATTTTGGCCCCGATGTGATGTAATTGCCTTTGAACCTGTCATATTCCGGCAGGAATGCGTACTCCAGCTCCTGTATTTTACCGGAATCGTATACATTTCCTTTGAAATCGTAAAGGATCATGGAATCAATAAGATTCCGAGGATTTATTATGCCGTCCAGAGTTTTTCTGATAATCTTTGTATTGCTGTAATGGTCCAGTTCATCCGAAGAATCCGCCCTGGTCAGTATTTCCTGGACATCGTCATTTATTATGGCAGATTTTGCATAGTTTTCGGCATTGTCAAAGGCCATGTCAAATTTTTCAGAGACAAGCCTTAAATTTTGCAGAGTACTGTCAATAGCTTTATTGATCAAGATTCCCGATGTAATATTATAAACGATTGCAATGAGTAAAATAAGCAAAAATGAAAATACTATTATGAATGCGAGGCTAATCTTATTTTTTATGGATAAAGTGTAGTATATGCCTACCAGTCTTTCCTTCAGATATAAAATTAACTTCATAAATTAGTCTCCTTGTCCCGAACGGACAAAATCACCCCACCGACATAACATGTATTATAAATCATAGTTGAATATCTTTCAAGTGATATGGCAATCGGCCCGGAAATGGGGAACCGGTCCGCGAGTACAACTTGTCTCCCTGGACGGAACTGTTAAAATATTTGATTGAATTTGTTGGTGAAGCATAATTTAAATTTCACACATATTGAATTTGTATTTTACGGCAGGCCCTGAAACTTTTCCCTGCGCTTCTTACTGCATGCTCCAGTGCTTCCCAAGAAACACGCCGAAATACTCCAGGGTCGGATATATCCTGGAAGAAGTTATTTTGAGCCTTATGGCCTCTGTGGTCGTCTTGCCGAAACGGCATATGCGTTTATATCCGATGACCGTGCCTTTGTACACTTCCCTCCAGCCGCCGGCTTCCCTCACTTCCAGCAAAAAGCTCTCCGTACGCTGGCCCGACCATTTTATGTTCTCCATCAATACAACGGTATCAAAGGTCTTTTCGCCATTCAAAAGGATTTCCAGGACAGCTTCTCCGGCACCTTCTTCCGGCCGCCAGAAAGAATCCGGCCCGGAGCTTAAAATATTTTTCGCTCCATGGGCATGGTCCCAAGTATTTGAAGCGCTGACCTCCGCCCCTGAGGCAAGGTTCTCCAAAAAGCCTTCTCTGATAAACTGTCCCAGCCTTTCCAGGCACAGGGCATCATTTTCATGTATTAGCCCTCTCCTGTCGGGAGGTATGTTCAGGAGAAAATTCGCATTGCCTCCAACCGAGTTGTAATAAACCTCCAGCAGCTCTCCAGGAGTTTTTACCTGTGAATCCTCCTCCTGATGATAAAACCAGCCCGGCCGGATGGAGGTATTGACCTCCGCGGGATACCATACAAGAGGTCCGGCATTTTTTACGGCCTCCCTGCTTCCCAGGTCTTCGTCCTCCGGGTTTATGTGCTTGGAAAACTCCCCGTCGTCGGTCTGCTGGGATTTTTCAGCGGTTTTTTCGGCATCCCGGAGATATGCCGGCACCACGCTCCATTCGGATTTGCGGCAGTGCCCAGCCTCGTTGCCGCACCATCTCACATCCGGGCCGCACACGGATATTGCCGCCTCCGGCTGCAATTCCCTTACCAGGCTGTAGTAGGCCTTCCAATCATATACCTGCCTTTTGCCGTTTGTCCCTTCTCCGCAGGCGCCGTCAAACCATACGCAGAAAATATCGCCATAGCCTGTCAGGAGCTCCCTCAGCTGATTTATAAAATATTGATTATAGGCCTCTGAATGTCCATAGGTTCTCTCATGCCGGTCCCAGGGCGAAAGGTATATGCCGAATTTCAGGCCCTCCCTGCGGCAGGCCTCGGAAACTTCCCGGACCACGTCGCCCTTTCCGCCCTTCCATGGACTTTTTTTGACAGAGTGGTCCGTATACCCGCTGGGCCAGAGGCAAAAGCCGTCATGATGCTTGCAGGTCAGTATGATCCCCCTCATTCCGGCGGATTTGCACACCCGTGCCCACTGACTGGCATCAAGTCCGGAAGGGTTGAAAATTTCCGGGTCTTCATCCCCGCCCCCCCATTCCCGGCCGGTAAAGGTATTGACCGAAAAATGTATAAACGCATAAAACTCCAGCCGCTGCCAGGCGTATTGGCGGGAAGACGGCAGAATTCCCGCGGCATCTCTGATATATTCTTCAATAAATTTTCCCATATTTCCTCTCCACAAGCCCCGTCGGCCCCTGTTTCCCTTTCCCTCCACACGGGCTCCTCCGGAAGCATACTCATATTTCCAGCCACTTGCACTCCATAGGTCCCAATTCCACGGGAACCTTTTCTCCGCCCGCTTTTGAAATAACCGTCTTCTGGGCCTCAAAGCTGTAGTTAACCGCTGCAAAGCAGCCCGCGTCAGGATATGCCGCGCATTCAACCTCAATATTGTCACTGGACCATTCCCGCATCTGCGCTTCCTTGCCTGCAGCCCAGAAGACCGCCCTTGCAAGCAGCCTTGTATTCTGCATGCTGAAAGGCAACCCCGCTATGTATACCGACCTTCCCCCGCCGTATTCATTTGCCGCAAGGGCGCAGCTCATATTACGTACATCAAGTATTTCAGCTGTCTCACAGGCTTTATATATTGAATTCATGCCCTCTCCGTAGTCAATGTCCTCCTTGAGGTGGGCGGTTATAAAATGTCTGTCCTTCACAATGTTCACAGGCTTATTTCTGCTCACGGAATAGCCGGTTTCCTTCTGCACTCCCATAACGTCGGACAGCTGGAAAAATGCCCCGTTATATTCACAGGCCGAGGGCTCTCCCACCCCTATGAAACCGCCTCCCTTATGAACCCATTCGCGGACTGCCGAGACTATCCGATCATCCTTCCAGTTCTCTCCGCCGGACCACGCCGTTCCGGCGTCCCCCGCGTTTATGAGGACCCCCGTACCGGCGGATATTCCCGTTTCTCTTATGTCGTCAAAGCTGATAAATTCAATATCAAAGGGCAGTCCGGCCAGCGCCTCGAATATTCCCAGATATGAATAGCACCTCTGGTTCCAGAGGGAATGTGCCACCTGATGTGTCATCCAGGACCTGCGAACTCCCCAGGCATTGATAACCGCAACTTTGAAGGGCGCGCTGTATGGCCTGGTTCCCTTGCTCCTGTCATGAATAGCCCGGAATTCATTGCAGACCTCCTCAATGTGATCCACAAAAGACTTAAATTTCACAGCCAAGCTCAGATAGCCTCCGTACCCCATTCTCTGAGCAGGATTTCTCAAAAGCGCCCTTCTTGATCTCCTCCACACCTCTATGGACTCCCTCACCGGGTCCCCGCCTTCATGGAACACGTCCGGGAAAAAGTAGGGATAAAACCTGGCTTCAGTGGCTTTTACAGGAATGTCCGATATCATTCTGGTGGTAACTCCATCCCCGGCCGCTCCAACTACCGCGTCCAGGCCTATTTCTCCGAAATACTTTCCGTATGGCTCTGTTCCGGCCCAGTGGTCCCCCAGGAACATGATGGCCTTTTTCCCCGCTTTGTGAACCATTTTCACGCATTCTTTGGCAAATCCCGCAATGAAGCGCTGGTTGAAGTCCATCCAGTCCAGGTATTTAGAGGACGGAACCTTGAAGGGAGTGTTATAGTACCCCTTATCCACAAAGTCTTCCGGTTTCAGCCCGTATCCGTACTCTTTTTCAAACAGCTCCAAAGCCAGAGGGCTGACACAGCTGAGGTATCCGAACCAGTCCACCTGTCTTTCCTTTCCATTTTCGTCATATATGAGGTCAAAATTGTAAAAGAAGGTGGTAAATCTGACTATACTGGTCTGAGGGTGGTCTTTGAGCCACTGTTCCAGGACCTCAAGCAGGTGTTTTCCGGCCTTTGGATGCCGCGGGTCCACAGGAAGCCGATGCTCTTCCGTCCAATTGTTGGTCTTGTGGTTGTACATGGATACAGGCTCCCATATCTGCCATGCCAGAAAGCTGACGGTATACTTATGCCATTTTGCAGCGTTCCGCAGGGTAACCTTTCCCGTATCCGCATTAAAGGACCATTGGTCCGCGGGAACCGTTTCACCTGCGGTACGGTCGGTCACCTCCCACCATTGGGCGGGAGCATGCATGCAGTCTATCTCAAACTGCTCCTTGTAATAGCCCTTCATTATGTCTATTTCAATTTTATTTTCAAAAGCGGTAACTGCCTCTGACATCAGGTATATCTGCTGGAGGCAGTCCCTGTTTGCCTTGGCCCATTCATTGTCCTCCCTGATCAGGCACAGCGTGGAATAGACATCAAAGCCCATATTCGTTATTTCAGAGGACAGCTTTGTCCCGTCGCTGTCCCTTACCGCGTCTATACCCCATTTCTTTGCCAATTCAAGGATCTCTTTCTCCATTCCCTTTTCCGCCGGCAGGGTCACCCGCCCCGATGTTTTGCTCATATAATATAATCAGCCTTTCCGGAGTTATTGAAAAATTATACAACTTCAATGGATTTATAAATCTCACATATATTTCACCTGTATCAAATTCTGCAATAACTCTCCTTTAAAATTTTATATTCCCATACTCTAACCCTTAAGCCCGCCCAGCTGCATTCCTTTGGTGAGCTTATCCTGTGTCAGCACGTAAACTATAATTGTGGGCACAAGCACTATTACCAGCCCTGCGAACAGAGCTCCCCAATCGGTGGCATAGCGCTGTATCTCCATGAGGTTCGCCAGCCCTATGGGCAAGGTCTTCTTTGAATCTGTGGATATGATGGTAAGCGCCAGGGGAAACTCATTCCAGAAGGCAAAGAAGCTGAATATGACCACTGTGATTATGCCTGGCTTTGCCAGTGGCACAATTATTTTTACAAAGGCCCCCGCATATCCGCACCCGTCTATCATGGCCGAGTGCTCATAATCCTTCGGAATCCCTTTCATGAAGCTGATAAGCAGATAAATTGAAAAAGGCAGCTGCGACACCGCGTAAACCAGTGAGAGCCAGAAGCGGTTGTCATTCATATGAAGCCTGGTCATAAGCAGGAACAGGGGGATTATTATAAACGTAATCTGCACGAATATACCGCCCATATAGACATTCTTTATAAATCTATTGAAAGGAAACTCAAACCTCGCCAGTGCATATGCCGCAGATACGGCCATAATAACAAGAAAGAAGATCGACCCCAGTGTGACCAGCACCGAATTGACCGAATAGCTTCCGATATTTGCCTTTGTAAATGCAGTAACGTAATTTACCGCGTTCAGTCCCTTTGGCAGCAGCCAGGGATTACCCATTATTTCCGTATTTGTTTTAAAGGACGTCAAAATGGTCCACAGCAGAGGATATACCACCATAACCGTATTGACCAGCAGAACGATTCTGAATATGACCCCCGCTATTTTATCAAGAACTTTCCTATTGCGTTTCATAAGGCCTCCATCAAGTAGTATTAAAACCCGTTTGCAAGCTGTGAAGCGTGGGAAGACGGTTGAAGCATCCGGTCCTCTCTCACGCTTCGCCTGTAAGTTTATTGCTTAGGATTGAAAGAATAATGGAAATTGTAAACACAAATACCGCCACAGCCATTGCAAATCCGAAGTTTGCATTCATTGCATGCTTGTACATGTATGTCAGCAGCACTTCCGAATCCCTGTCGGGGCCGCTGTCCGTCATAACCCTTACTATTGTAAAGCTGTTGGTTATTACCCCGTTTATGGCAAATATGATGGTAGTTTTTATGATGTCCCAGAGAAGGGGCACTGTTATTGCCCAGAAGCTCTGAATTCCGGTGGCGCCGTCAATGGACGAGGCTTCGTACAGCTCCCTGGATATGCCGTCGATGCCTGCTATGTACATGACCATATAATATCCTGCGGCCTGCCATATCATGGTTGCGGCTATGGCCCACATGACCGTGTCCCTGTTTCCCAGGACCGGAATGCTCAGGTCTCCCATTCCCAGCAGATGCAGCAGTGGATTTACCACGCCCATAGTGGGATGGTATATGAAGGACCAGAGGATCGCTATTACAACAAAGGATAAAATACTCGGAAAGAAAAATACAACCCTGTAAAAGCTGCTTTCCTTTATTCTGCCGGAAGTTAGCATTGCGGCAAAAAACAGCGCGGTCAGAATCGTGGGCACTCCCGATACTATCATCAGAAAACCGGTATTCTTCAGCGCTATGTAAAAAACCTCATCCTGAAACATGGCCTTAAAATTGCCTAATCCAATAAACCGGGAGGCATTGCCAAGACCGCTGTCCTGGTATAGGGAGCTTACAAAAACCTTGACAGTGGGATATATTATGAATAAGGCGAAAAGTATCAGAGAAGGCAGGACGCATGAGGCCAGGAATAAATTCCTTTTAATTTTGTTATTCATTAGATGTTCACACCCTGTTTTAAATTACCGCCGGAGAGAAGTACCCTCCGGCGGCTAAATCCAATTGCTTCACTATATTTTTTTACTTTTGGGATGTACTTTTTGCGCTCAATTGGCTTTGGCCAATTCGTCCCGGACCTGGGCATATATCTTTTCCAGCTTCTCGGTATACTGCTGTACAGTCATCTGCTTGTTCATTATGCTTGAGAAGGGCTTGTAAATTTCGTCAGAAATGTTTATATTGCTTCCGTTGGCAACAGGCTTCAAGGCCCCTACTACGGGCTGCATTCCGCCTTCGACCGCCTTATAGCAGTTGTATGCCGAAGGAGTTATGTAGTCCTTTACCATATCGGTGGCGCCCTTGACGGCCATAACAGCCTGAGCTTTCTTTCCGTTGAGCTTGACTCCGGTATCGGTGTATACGAATTTCATGAATTCCTTTGCCAGCTCCGGATTTTTCGATTTTGCCGGAATATACATCTGTTCCACGCTTACAAGCGCTATTGTTGGATCTCCCGCGTTAAATCCGGGGACTCCGGCAAATCCGAACTGGAAGCCTTCCTCTCTCGGAGCGTCCTTCATCTCACCTTCAAACCAGCTTCCGTTTACGCAGAACATTGCCTTTCCCTGCATAAAGGATGTCTGGGCCTGGGTGTGGTTAAGTGCAACGGTACCCTTCATAAGGGCGTTGTCTGTATTGGCGATCCTTGAAAACAAATCCATGGTCTTGGACGCCGCTTCCGATTTCCAGAAGCCTTCGGTGTAGCCGGTGAAATCGTCAACCGCTTTCTGGCCGCCTGCCGCATACAGGGCCGGAATGAGGACTTCCTCCAGATATCCCGGATAAATGCCCTGATATGTGAATAATGCCCTTCCGTCCGCCTTTGCCTTGTCATTCATGGCAAAGAATTCATCCCAGGTCTTGGGCACGCTGTAGCCCTTCTGGTCAAAATAGGTTTTGTTATACCACAAACCCATAACTCCGTAGTTGTACGGGGCAAGATATATCTTGCCGTCGCCGTAAGGCGAGCAATAGGATGTGTCCAGGAAACCCGGAAGTATGATATCCCTTATGTTGGAATCCTTATCAAGCGCTTTACTGTCAAACACATCCGTAATATCCATTATGGCCTTGTCTTTAATCAGACCCTTTGTCACTCCCGAGGGGTCCCCGTCATTCAGATAAATGAAATCCGGCGGATTTCCTGCCACAATGCTCGGCTTAATCATATCGCCCAGCTTCGGATTTGCGGTGATATTGATCTTGGTGCCCGGATACTGTTCCATGAATTTTGCCGCAAGAGCGTCCCAGAAATCCCTTCCGTATGCGCCCTGGAATATTGCGATATTCAATTCCTTATTTGCAAATTCTTTTACCCCGCTGCTGGTTTCAGCCGCCTGACCGGCAGTGGAGCCGCTGCTTGCCGACGGTTCCGGCGACTGAGATGCCGTGTCCGAAGAACCGCAGCCGGCTGCCAGGGATGCCGTAAATACCAGTGCCAGAAGCAGGGACATGCCTTTCTTGAATATGCTTTTCATTTCATCCTCTCCCTTTATATGATGATTTCGTTCATATGTATAATGATAGACCTGAAAAACGCCTTGTTAAATTAATATTTCTATGAAGAATATAGACTATTCTGAGCAAATTCCATAAAGATTTTTCCGGCTGACCCATGTTTGATTTATTATAAAAAAATATATACTATTTTATCTTTTTAACAAAATAGTATATATGGTCGATGAAAATCCTCTTTGTTGTGATAACCTTACAGGCAATGCTCATGGCCTGTGCTTTATTTCCTTCGGGGTTATACCGAAATACTTTTTAAAGAGCCTATTGAAATAGAACTGGTCGTCTATGCCCACCGCAGCCGCGGCTTCCTTTATAAGGCAATCCTTTGAGTCAAGCAGCTCATATGCCTTCTTCATTTTTAACTCGTTGATATAATCTATGATACTTTTTCCCACGTCTGTTTTAAAAATCCTGCAAAGGTATGTGTCGGTCATACTGACTGTCTTTGCGATCTGAGGCACCGAAATCTTGCGGCTTATATTTTCCTCAATATACCTCAGAGCTTCTCTCACTTCCCTCCTGTAATTCCTCTGATTTCCCGTCCTGAGAGCCGCAGTCTCCACAATATTACCCAGTGCTGCCAGCAGCCCGGATTGGGACGCCGCCGAAAATATAATGTCCTCATCGTTGTCGTATTCGTCAAACACCTCGTCGCCGCAGTATCCGTTGTTTATCAATTTCTTTTCCACATCCCGCAATACCCGCTTTACCAGTTTTTTTAACCTGTATGGGTTCAGCAGGCTTCCGGCACCCTCCGCAATAATGCCTTCAAAGCTTTTCATAACATTTTCCGTATGCCCTGCAATCATCTGGGAATAAATATTTTCAACCGCCGGTAACGCGGCCTCTCTCACTCTTTTTTCATCATTGACCGGAAGCCGGTCATTTAATATGGACGTTCCGTTAAAGCTTTCATAAAACAACAGTTCCAGCGCTTTTTTACATTTCGCCATTTCATTTAAAACAGAGTTTTTGTCTTTGACAGGCTCCCCGTAAACTATCCCTATTCTTAGATTGAAGTACATGTTGGACAGCTCCAGTATCCGGTCCGCAGCCTCTTTTGACTTCATTATGTCCGAAGCGGCGCTCATATTTACTGCAATAAACACCGTGTTGGGTTCATACTCGGCCACCGCCTGCCAGTTGCATGCGCCGAATATGTTCCCGGTTATATTCCTTATGATGTCGCTCAGGCTTTGCCCTGTCTTTTTCAAGGTCTCCTCATCCTTGCAGGCGGCAGCAAAAATCTGCAGGCGGCAGTCCTCTTCCATTCCTAATATTTCCGGAATGCCGCCTGTTCTCTCCGCAAGCTGATCTTCACCGGCGGCCAGCAATTCCCTTATGGCCTCGTTCCGCCTTAAATCCATATCCTTCCGGTCCGCGGGGACGATCTTTTCATAGCCTCTCTTCTTTATGAGCTTTTCCTTGATCTCCTCCAGCACCCTCATAAAGTCGTCCGACTTCACCGTCACCTTCAGGATATAGTCATGTGCCCCGTATTTCATGGCTTCCCTGACCAGTTCGAAATCGTTGTAATTGCTCAGAACCAGGATTTCTCCGCCATAGTCCATCTGCTTCAGTTTTTTAATGAATTCTATCCCGTCCATGTGAGGCATTTTTAAATCTGTGATGACAATATCCGGCGGCGACTTCTCACATATCTGCAGGGCCCTGGCGCCGTCCGATGCGGTTCCCGCCAGTTCAAATCCGCTGTCCCCCCACTTGATCATTGATTTTATGGCGAGTTTTACTATTTTTTCGTCATCCACGATCAGAACACTGTACATTGCCATCCTCCTCCCACAAAATCAAGGGCAGAACTATATCTGTAACAGTTCCCTCTCCCTGTCTGCTTTTGGTTGAAAGACCGAAGCCCTCTCCGAAATTCAGCCTGATCCGTTCATTCACATTTTCGATCCCGATTCCCGAAAGCTTGTTTTTCCCGTCTTTCGTATTGACCTTCTCCATATCAAAGCCTTTTCCGTCATCGGATACGCTGATTATCAACACATCTTCAACACTGCGCACAGATATTTTTATGTTTACCGTCCTCTCGTCCTCATCGGTTCCGTGAATTATTGAGTTTTCCACGATGGGCTGTAAAATAAACTTCAAAACCATGCTTTTTTCCAGCCCTTCCTCAATGTCATAGCTCAGAGCAAAGGAATTGGCATACCGTATGGACTGGATGGTGGCATAGTTATTCAGATTCTCAGTTTCCTTCTCTAATATTATTATTTCGTCCTTATTCAATATAGTATCCTTCAACAGCCCCGACAGGGCTCCCAGGCCGTCTTCAAGTGTCTTGTTGCCGCTGAGCATGGCTGACCATTTAAGGGAATTCAGGGTGTTGAACAAAAAATGCGGATTTATCTGCGCCTGCAGCATTTTCAGCTCAGCTTCCCGCTTTCTGGTCTGCTGCAGCCCAACTTCCACAATGAGCCCTTTGAGCCTTTCCACCATGTTTTTTATATTAAAGGACAGTTCGCTTATTTCATCCCTGTACTCATCGTCTATTTCTTCCTCAAGATTCCCGTCCCCAATATTTTTTGCGGAAGTCAGCAGGGATTTCAGCGGTATGGAAACGCTGGCGTATATTATCAGGGACAGCAGGATGGAAACCACTATCACCATGACGCTGGCTATTACAACATTATTTTTTACTTCGTCCGACTGGGAGCTTATGTACTTATAGGGTATCTCTCCCACTATATACCAGTCCAGGGACGGCAGAAATGTTCCGGCCACCATGAAATCGCCTTCGGAGGATTCATACCGGAAGGTATTTATATTTTTCAGATAATTGCTGTGCAGCTGCTCCCTGAGCCCTTTGTCTCCCAGAACCGAGCCCTTTTCTATATCTCCGGAAGCCGTGGAGATCACAGTGCCGTCGCCCCTCATAATGAACAACTGACTCCCGCTTCCAAGGTCCATGTTTTTGTAAGTGTTCTGGGCAAAAATCCTCTCGTCGATAATTATTAGGAGATATCCTTCCTTTTGAAGATAATTGCTCTTTGAATACACCACCCTGCTGAGGACTATACAGCTGCTTCCGTGGTTTGATGTGAGGCTGGTCCAGTACGTATTGCCTATGGTGTTGTCCGTACGTTTTATAATATCGTTTACATCTTTTTCGTTAAAAATTTCGTAACCCAGATCATAAAATATATCCCCGTTGGGAAATCTGATGCTTATATTTTTGACATTCTTGTAATTGAATAATTCCCTGCTGAACCTGCTTGTCAGGGTCTCATACAATGTATTTTTCTGGACGTCGTTCAATTGACCGAAGCTTATTATACCATTCTGTACATCATCGTTCATAATAATTGTCTCGCTTAACTTTTCATACTGGTCGGTCTCATTTTTCACATTTTTGGTTATCTCCTGGACCAGCTGGCCGGAGTATGAGTTCAGCTTCGAGGTTATTGATTTTTCATAATTCAGATTGGAATAGGTTCCAACAAGTGCAATCGGTAAAATTGATATCAAAAGAAAACCAAGAAAAATACGCTGTATGATAGGTATTTTTCTCAATTTAAGAATCACTGTCTTTGTATTTTTCCTGGTTTTTTTGTAAAAACGCACCATTGCGTTATCGATATCTGTATCCTTAATAAACTTAAGTTTCATAAATTTACACCTTAAAGTAAGGATTCAGAAGAATGAGAACTCAGAATAAATCCTGATGGCAGGAATCCGTAAGTACCTGTCAATTATTCTTTAGCAACATAGCCTCTGTCTGTCTCCAATATGTGCTCCGAAATCCAGTTTACCACAAAATCCAATATTTCCAAAAGATATTGCTCGTGATCAGTGTCGATTTTATCCAGATCAACATTGTTGATCTTTTCAATAAAATCATCGTGCTCCACCTTATGGCTGAAGTATTTCCTGTACCCAATGCTTCTCATGTATTCCTCTTCCGAAGCAAAATGGAATATGGTATAATCCTTCAACTCCTCCAAAAGCTTTAATATCTGATCGTATTTGTCTGTGATAAGCTGGTTTTTCAGAAGGGTATGTATATCTCCGGCAATCCTGAATAACTGCTTATGCTGCTTGTCAATTTCTTCAATGCCCAATAAAAATTCATCTCTCCACACTATCATTTCTCCATTACCTCCTTATAGATTTTCTATACCCCAGATTCTCTCTTTTCTACCGCCATTTTTATTTCTGTACATTTTCATATCTATTTCATGTATGAATTGCTCCACGCTCATGTCGTTATTGTAGGTTCCGCTGGCGCAGCTGTATTTTAACATATAAGGTTTGCCGCTTTTATGGTTGTACCTGTCCACCGTTGCTTCCATTTTTTTGATAAGCTCGTTTACTTCCGTCTTTGAAAGGTTGTACAATAAAACGATAAATTCGTCCCCGCCCATCCTTATAACGATGCCGCTGTCTGAGTAAACTTTCTGTAGCAGCTTCACAAATACGCGGAGAGCGCTGTCGCCTTCCAAATGCCCGTAATCGTCATTTATGTTTTTAAAATGATCCAGATCCATCACGATAATTGACAGATTCTCGACTGAGTTTCTGGAATAATAATTGAGACATTTCTTCAATACCAGCCTGTTTCTGGCGCCTGTAAGCGAATCCCTGTAAAGTTCTCTTTGCTGGATTACAATAAACATCATGATTATTGTAAACGTACTTCCGCTCCATATAAATCTCGTGTGATTGGCAACCAACTGGCTTAATACAAGTATATTAGTTATCAGGCTTATAATCAATATGTAAATGTATTCAAATTTGAGCAATGCTTTTTTATTTTTTACTATTACGTAAAGGCTGCAAATCAAAAAAAACATGGTTGCCAGCAACGGCACAACTCCGTCTTTCATGCCTTCTGTCTCAAATTTCCCGGTTTTAAAAGAAAAGACCGCCACAACCAGATTTATAATAAAAAGCAATGGGAAGATCATGCTTACAGGCTTTTTTATTTTAAAGTGAGCCGGAAAATAGAAGCATATAAATTTCAAAAAAAGATAGGGCAGAACCGGCGAAAGCGTAAATAATAAAAAGCCGGCAATTTTTGCGGCAAGCTGCCCGCTCTCTTTAAATCCCATCAGAAAATTCAGCAGTATCTCAAGTATGATTAAAGTCAGATTCAGAAATAAGGAGGCAACGTATATTTTATTGATTATGTATCTTTTGTCCAGGACACTGCTTGCGTATAAACCCAGTAGCAACAGAACAGCGGAAGATAAAATATTCATCTGCTGATGAATTATAAACTGCATAAATCAATTTCTCCTTATTCATTGCCCGGTAATCTGTAGCATCTGAAAATCATATATTGCCGGCGGTTAAATTTCCTCACCGTACAATATACGCTTAAAATGTTACGGACCACAAGTCATGCGGGAATATATTATTATATTACAATATATCGTGAATATATTCAATTTTATTTATTAAGAATAGACAATACAGGACCCCGGACCCAAGGCAATGAGTCAGGAGTCAGGAATGAATTTTATTGTTATATTATAACAATTATCGGGTATATTTATATTAGATAAATTTTTAACAATATTGCAGCACAAGGCAGAATTGAAAAAGATCTTGAAGAAATAGATGTTCCATGAATTTTGGCAATATTACAATACAAGGAGGTCCTGAATATGAAAAATAAATCGATCAGCAAAATAGCCATAGTGGGAACCGGATTTGTGGGTTCCACAACAGCCTATACCCTAATGCTCAGCGGACTGATTTCCGAGATCGTACTCATAGATATCAACAAAAGAAAGGCCGAAGGAGAAGCCATGGATATGAATCACGGCATGCCCTTTGTAAGGCCTGTCAGAATATACAGCGGTGACTATCCCGACTGTGCGGACGCGGATATTGTGGTGATCACAGGCGGCGCCAACCAGAAGCCCGGCGAAACCAGGATTGATCTGGTAAATAAGAATACGGCAATTTTCAAGGATGTTGTGGGGAATATCGTAAAGTACAATACCGATTGTATTTTGCTGGTGGTCACAAATCCCGTTGACATCCTGACCTATGTTACCTACAAGCTTTCGGGCTTCCCCAAAAACAGGGTCATAGGGTCCGGAACAGTTCTGGATTCAGCCCGTTTCAAATACATGATAGGAGAGCATATGGGCGTTGACCCCCGAAACGTACACGCCTATATTATCGGAGAACACGGCGATACGGAGGTTCCCACCTGGAGTCTCGCTTCCATTGCGGGAGTTCCCATGGATGTCTACTGCAAGGACTGCAACTCCTGTGACAGCGACAGTTTCAGGAAAGAGACCTATGACAACGTCAAAAACGCGGCCTATGAGATAATCGACCGAAAGGGCGCGACCTACTATGCGGTAGCGCTTGCCGTCAGGAGAATAGTAGAGGCCATCGTGAGGAATGAGAACTCCATTCTCACCGTATCCAGCCTTTTTGAGGGGGAATACGGCCTCAATGACATTTGCCTCAGCATTCCCAGCCAGGTAAATTCGGATGGTGTTTCCAGAATCATAAACGTCCCTCTCGACGATGAGGAGAAGGCCTTGCTTGACAGGTCCGCCCAATCCCTGAAGCAGGTAATAAAAGGGCTGGATATATAATGAGGCAGAGACACAGAGGATAGCTTTCCGCAGCAATTTTAAATGCTCAAAAGATGTCCTGCTATTTCAATATTTTTTTCAGAATAGCGTCGCTTTTTAAAAGCTCTTTTGCCCGTGTCCGGTTCTGTTCCAGGTGAATATAGGTAAACCTGTTGGGTTTGATGGAAGGCGCCATATCAATTGCCTTCTCAAAATCTCCGGCCCGCATTTGCAGCGTCTCCACATAGTCCAAAAAGCCTGTTTCGCCCAGGAATTTTTCAACCCTTTCAGACCTGTGCTGCTGTACCAGGCTCATGAGATATGTGGAAACTCCCACCTGTATCCCGTGCAATTGAGGCTTTTCAAGTATTTTGTCAAGAGCGTGGGATATGAGGTGTTCGCTGCCGCTGGCGGGGGCGGAATTACCCGCTATCTCCATGGCTATTCCGCTCATTGTCAGGGAGTCCACCATTTCTTTCAGAAAAAACCGTTCTGTAACCTTAGTGTATGGCATCCTGACTATGCTGTTTACGGATTTTTTCGCCAGCATGGCTGCAAAATCGTTTACCCTGGATACGTTGTTCTGCTCCTCGTAATACCAGTCATAAACGGCGGTGATTTTTGAGATGATGTCTCCCAGACCCGAATAGATAAACTTCATGGGAGCATTTTTTATTACGTCAAGATCCACTATTATACCAAAGGGCATGGCCGCATGCACCGATGTCCTTCTGCCGTTTATAATCAATGAACAGCCCGAGCTGGAAAAACCGTCGTTGGAGGTGGATGTGGGAATACTGATAAAGGGTATGTTGTTCAAAAACGCCATATACTTTGCGGCATCCAGCACCTTTCCGCCGCCCACTCCAATAACCGCATCCGTTTTGGGCGGAAGCGAAAAGGCTTTTGGCATAAGGCTTTCAATTTTTATGTCGTCAAAATCATAGGTTTCCAGAAGTGTCAGAGTCTTATTCTTACTTATGGAAGCCAGTATTTTTTCTCCGAAAAGCTCCCTGATTCCCTCTCCGAACAGCAGCACAACTTTTGCGATACCGGCTCTTTCAATGTAGGAACCTACGTTTCCGAGCCTGTCGCTGTCCACTTCCATTATAGCGGGAATTTCAATCCTGTGTATAGCCGTTCCCATAGCTCTCACTCTCCAAGCCGCAAATATGTTTTCCTGCGGTAATCAAAGCCAGCCCTGCTCTGCCATGTACCGCTCAACCTCATCATACCGTTTAAAGGGTACAAAAGGTATATTTTCCTCCGCCAGCAGCTTCTGCAGTTCATTTCTGGCAAAAGCGCAGTCCGCGGCCCTGGCAGCTCCCATATCCGGCTCGCTGTCGCCTGCGAAATACACCTTTTCATACTTTCCTCTGAGGGTCGTAACCACTTTCGCCTTATCAATACCCCATATTTCGGAAAAAAATTCATCCTGCGGATCCGGCAGTATCCGGATTCCCCTGTTCTGGTATCTGCCCTCCATGGAAATCACGGTGACATCCTTTATATTCAGGTGGGCTAAAAGCCTCTTTATATAATATGACGTACCGGCGCTCAAAATATAGAAATCCCCTCCGCTTTTCCCCACTCTTTTTATAAATTCCGCCGCGTTGGGGTCGAGAGGGATTTCCAGAATATCCTCCAGGATTTGATCCTCGTCCCTGTCCATGGCCCCGAATATTTTGTTGAGAAACTCCACATTTATCTTCTTGGTCTTTCTCCAATCCTCATAATAATCCTTTGCCCAATCCTTCAGATACTTGTCAATGATTATATGATAAAAGTCCCTGTCTGTGAGTGTCCCGTCGAAATCCGATACAAAAGCAAATTTTTTCATCTGGGACGTCTCCCTTTATTTGCGCCCATAACATTTTGCCTTTTAGCTCTATTGGGGCCATTCCGGGGCATTTTCCTGTCAACGCTGTTAATAAAGGCCGGGGCGGCCTCCGTCATTGCGAATTTATGATCCTCTACAACAGGTATCTTTTTTGAAATCAATTTTTCAATACCGCTGAGATACTTTTTCTCCTCCTGGTCGCAGAAGGATATGGATATCCCGTCAAGCCCCGCTCTCCCTGTCCGGCCTATACGGTGGACATAGGTCTCCGGTATTTCCGGCAGATCAAAGTTTATAACGTGGGACAGCTTTTCAATGTCTATGCCCCTTGCGGCAATATCCGTTGCCACCAGAACCCTGATCTTCTTTTCCTTGAAGCTGCTGAGCGCGTATTGGCGCGCCCCCTGAGACTTGTCGCCGTGTATTGCCTGTGCTTTGATTCCGGCTTTTACAAGAGTTTTTGCCACCCTGTCGGCTCCGTGCTTTGTTCTGGTAAATACCAGCAGCGACTCGATTGTCTTATCTTTCAAAATATTAATCAGAAGCTCTCTTTTATCCTTCTTTTCCACAAAATAGACAGACTGCGAAATGGTATCCACAGTGGAAGACACCGGAGTAACCGAGACCTTCACAGGATCTGTCAGCAGAGAATTTGCCAGTTTTTCAATTTCACCGGGCATTGTGGCCGAAAACAGAAGCGTCTGCCTTTTTTGGGGCAGCAATTTGATTACCTTTTTCACATCATGGCCAAAACCCATATCAAGCATTCTGTCCGCTTCATCAAGTACAAAACATTCTATATTCTGCAAATCAATGTATTTCTGACCAATGAGATCCAGCAGCCTTCCCGGAGTTGCTATCAAAATATCAACGCCCGCCTGAAGCAAATCCGTCTGCGGCTTTTGCGCCACGCCGCCGAAAATCACGCAATATTTTAAATCGGTGTATCTCCCGTATGCCGCAAAGCTTTCCATTATTTGCCCCGCCAGTTCTCTGGTGGGTGTCAGGATAAGTGCCCTTATGGTCCTTATCCTCTTTTTTTGCCTTGCTTCACCTGAGAGCAGTTGAATTATAGGCATTGCAAAGGCGGCTGTCTTTCCTGTTCCGGTCTGGGCGCAGCCAAGCAGATCCCTTCCCTCAAGTACCGGCGGAATAGCTTTTTCCTGTATTGGAGTGGGTGACTCGTATTTTTCATGTTCTATCGCCTTTAAGATTGGCTCAATCAGATTCAATTCCTTAAATAACATTATTTCTCCTTATTCGTTTTATTCGTTCTTTTTATTCGCCACTTTATATCATAACATAACAAAAGAGCATCCAGTAGATTAAATTCAGGAGCCGCTTGCATATTATTACCATATATTGTATCATATTTATACTTTCTGCAATATTACAATAAAAGGCATTTTTCATTCCTTCCATCCCTCTGTTTTCCCCTATTTTACTTTTTGCTTTTATTCTGATTTCCGGCTGCCGTCTCACAACCGCTAAATAACCATTGCAAAAGCTGCAAATAATATTTATTATGGTATATAAACCATTAAATTCCAAAAGCGGGGTATCCATGAAAAATATTATTTTAAGAACTATTTTAGGAACTGTTAGTATAGCTTTATCACAATTATTGTGCTATTTTTTTATAGACGATATATTCGTATATTTTGCTACTGCAATACAATCATTTCTCTGTTTAAGATTATTATTGGCAGTTCTAATTTATATTTCAATAAATTGGATTATAAAAAATCCTATTTATGCATTAGAAAAGGATATACTCTTTTTTTCTTATCTGCTTTTATCTATTAGTGTTTCACTGCTTAGGTTTAGATCTGATTTTAGCAGTCCTATAAATTTTAATATTATTAATATTATTAATTACTCTAAAACGACTATAATTTTTAATATCTTTTTCTATATACCTGTTGGATTTTATTTTTGGAAAAGAATCAAACTCAAAACAATATATAAATTTATTATCTTTTTGTCTTATATAGCGATTATTGAAGCTCTTCAGCAGTACTTAAGAGTAGGAGTTTCTGATATAAATGATGTTATATTGAATTGTTTAGGTTTTCTTGTTGGATATGCAAGTCCAAAAATTATTATGAGTTTTTTGACTACTAAAAAATTAAGTACTTAAAAGAATAACAATATGCGCAATTATTATATAAAAAACTTTAAGTAACTTATGGAAAAAGGATCGGATTTTGCTATGTCTTACTGTAACTGCTTCCTTCGGATTTTAAGTCTCATAGTGCCATAAATGTTAGGTTTTTGGGACTTAATTCATACACTTACACCAGAAAGCAGGCTTCATGACCAAACAATTGTCCGCATATTATTTATCGTCTCCGGTTTTCTGCTGATTTCTGGTTTCTCACTTCAGACTTCCGGAATTCTAAATAATCATTGCAAAAGCTGCAAATAATATTTATTATTGTATAGTATAAAAAATTTTTTTTAGCAAAGGAATAGAAATGGAGAATTTAAGTTTTAAGGATCTCAACCTTTCAAATGAACTGCAACGTGCAATAGCAGATATGGGTTTCGAAGAAGCAACCCCCATCCAGTCCCAGTCCATTCCCTACATTCTTGAGGGAAAAGACCTGATAGGACAGGCCCAGACCGGTACAGGCAAGACCTGTGCATTCGGCATACCCGCTATTGAACTGATCCAACCCGAAATAGACTCAATACAGGTATTAGTGTTATGCCCCACAAGAGAGCTTGCAATCCAGTCAACCGAAGAGATAAGAAATGTATTGAAATATAAGGACGGAATACGGATACTGCCCGTATATGGAGGACAGCCCATTGACAGGCAGATCGTCGCATTAAAAAAGAGGCCCCAGATAATTATAGGAACTCCCGGCAGGGTCATGGACCACATGAGACGCAGGACCCTAAAGCTGGAAGCGCTGAAAATGATCGTGCTGGACGAAGCGGATGAAATGCTCAATATGGGCTTCCGTGAGGATATAGACACCATTCTGGAAAAGGTTCCGGAGGAAAGGCAGACCATACTCTTTTCGGCCACCATGCCCAGAGAGATACTGGATATAACCGCCAAGTACCAGAAGGACCCCGTGCACATTAAAATTGCCCACAAGGAGCTTACGGTTCCAAGCATAGAGCAGTATTACCTTGAAGTGAAGGAATCTTCCAAGCTGGAGGTCTTATCCCGGCTTATCGACACAAACGATATAAAGCTGTCCCTGGTTTTCTGCAATACCAAAAAGAGAGTTGACGACCTGACTTCAAGCCTGCAGTCCAGAGGCTTTTCAGCCGAATCCCTCCACGGGGACATGCGTCAGGAGCACAGGGACAAGGTCATGGCCCAATTCAGAAAAGGCAATTTTGATATTCTGATCGCCACTGATGTCGCCGCCAGGGGCATAGACGTGGATGATGTGGAAGCGGTATTTAACTATGACATACCCAGCGACGAAGAATATTACGTCCACAGAATAGGCAGAACGGGCAGAGCGGGCAGAACAGGCAAATCTTTCACCTTTGTATCCGGAAGAGGAGAAATTTACAAGCTCAGGGATATACAGCGCTACACCAAATCAACTGTAACACAGATAAAGCCCCCCAGCCTGAATGATGTTGAAGAAAAGAAAATGTCAAATATTCAGAAAACCCTCAAGGAAAATCTGGGGTATGAACATATCTCCAAATTCGTAGGACATATCGAAAAATTTGCAGATGCACTGAACTCAGATAATATAGAGCAGGATGAGAATTCCGTTACCACCCTTGATATTGCGGCTGCGCTTTTAAAAATGTATATGGATACAACAGGCAACCAGGACCGGTCAGCAGATGAATTAGATGAAATTTCCGATTTCCCCTCGGACGGCGATATGGTCAGGCTGTTTATCAACATCGGCAGCGAAAGCAAAATTCAGCCGAAGCATATAATAGAAAGCCTTGTTGAGTCCACGGGCCTGCCCGGCAAAATGGTTGGGTCAATAGATATTTTTGACAGGTATTCCTTTGTGGAAGTACCAAAGGAATTTGCCGCGGATGTTCTGAAATCCATGAAAAATTATACGATTAAGGGTAAGCGGGTCAACATAGAAAAATCCACTCCCCGCAAAAAAGGAAGCCGCCTCGGCCGCAGTTCCGGAAAAAGCGGCAACGGTACTTATGGCAGCTTCAGCGGTGCCGGACATGCGGGACACATGGGGCACGGCGGTCAGGGCAGCTACAAAAATCCGGGCGCCAAAAGAAAAAGCGGGTATAAAAAAGATTATTCCTTTAATAAATAATTTGGTTTAACTTTTACAAATGTGGTAAATCTATAATTATAATTCTAAATTTGGGAGGAATTTTATTATGGCAAAAGATTTTTATACCGCATTAAAAGAAAGAAGAACCATCTATGGGATAAGCAAAGAATCGCCTGTTTCCGAAGCCAGGATACAGGAAATCATAAATGATGCAGTAAAGCACACACCCACTGCCTTCAACAGCCAAAGCGACAGAGTCATCGTCCTTTTCGGTGAAAATCACGATAAATTATGGGATATTGCAATTGAGGAACTGAGGAAGGTAGTTCCTGCTGACAGCTTCGCTTCCACTGAGGAGAAGATAACCTCCTTTAAAAACGGATACGGCACGGTGCTGTTTTTTGAGGATACCTCAGTTATTGAATCGCTGCAGCAGCAGTTTGCACTTTACAAGGATAACTTCCCCATCTGGTCTCTGGAAGCCAACGGGATGATGCAGTTTGTTGTCTGGACTTCCCTTGAAATAGAAGGTCTGGGAGCCTCCCTGCAGCACTACAATCCCCTGATCGATGAAAAGGTCCGTCAGCAGTGGAATGTCCCCAGCAACTGGAGACTGCTGGGCGAGATGCCTTTTGGGAAACCAACGGCGGCACCTGATGAAAAGTCGTTCCAGCCCCTTGAGGCAAGAGTAAAGTTTTTTAAATAGTGGATTTCCACAATTCTTACCTGCAACTTCAAAGGGAGCGCCAAGCTCCCTTTTTCAGTGCTTTCCTCCGCTCTTCCTAACCCTGAGGAAAATCAGAATAATTGCCAGAAACAGCACAAGCATCACAGAAGTCCCCGCCAACGCAAACAGCAGTGAATTTTTATTTTCTGTAACACTTTCCGGCAAAGTGGGCGTTTTCTCTTTGATTTCATAATTCTGGAACTGATAGGACTTTATTTTCCCTTCACTGTCTATAAGCACGAAATCATTTTTCAGGTTCCATCCGGTTTTTTCATTGCTCACAAGCCTTTCCGCCATTTTAAGCGAATTGCCGTCGGGCCCTGTGAGGACCAATACCGCCCTGCCGTCCGTATATGGCGACTGCAGCAGTTGAAGCGTCCCAATGGATTTTGCAAAACCGGATGATAAAATCAGCTTTTCGTTTGTGACAAAAGCTGTCCTGCCGCTGTCATACTTAAAATAAAGCCTGTCGTTCAAGTCCCATATAAAGCTGTTTTTCCCCGGCGTGCCCGCGGTGATTATATTGTAATTCGCATCTTTATCCGTAAATTCTCCGGCCTTGCACACCTTCAGTCTTCCATAGGTCACAGCGCTTTTTGAATACAGGGCCAGGGTTTTCCCCATCAGCGTGAGGTCGCCTGAATCGGGCTTATCCGGCAATACCAGCATAACATCGTTTATGCTTCCGTTTTTCAGAAACGGCGCAGGCCTGTTGTCAAAGCTCAGCCTGACGTTGGTTTCCTGTGGAAGATACAGTGAGGAATTTTTAGTGATGTACGCCCAGGGCATTTCCTCCTTTTCCCTTATGCAATACGGCTCCTGCATTTCCAGGTCAAAGGCGAATTTCATGCTGCCGGACCTTGTTCCTGCAACATCCGCGGGCATAAAGAAAGTCAGCTCGTCCCTGTCCGCGTTTTCAGGCAAAAGCTTTTTGCTGCCCACGGGGATATCCCCCCAGTAAACAGTCAGCATGGACCGGCTGAAGTCCAGATTTTTGCTGTACCTGAAAACAATAGAAACCTTTGCTGAGGATGACAGGGCATAATCCGCGGTAACCGGCAGGAAAAGCGTTTTCACCTGGCGGTGGGGCCCTATGAATTCAAAGCCTCCCCCCGTCATTTCCTGGAAGGTGTATCTGTCCGCTTTCATTTCACCGGACTTTCCTGCATTGACACTTATTTCGCCGGTTCCCTTTTTAACAAATGCCGCGCTTCCCTTTTCCTGCTCTATGCGCCGGCCGTCTCTCAGCAAAAATCCCGCTTCCGCCAGGCAATCGGCGTCATCCGATGCGATAATAAGCAGCGGCCCGCCTCTGTCGTCACCGGCCGCCAACACCAGCGCCTGTCCTTTTAATTGGGTCTTGTACGGAACGATATATTTCTGAAGTTCAGATGGCATATCCTTTGACAGGCCGACGAATATACGGTTTTTATACTTTCCGCCCCTCACTTCCTCCCAGGAGCCCATGGTAAGGTTGTTGTTTTCCCCGGTCTGGCTGCTCAAGCCGGACATGACCATCATTGCGGCGGCAACCTCTTCATTCTGCGAAACATCCGCCACTCCTATGGCGGTGTCCGAACCGGAACCGTTTATTGAAGACATGAAGGGATATGGATAGAGCTCCAGCCTGTTGCCATATACTTTCATATCGTACCCCACCTCCACTCCGGAGGCTTCGCTGAAGGTAATCCAGGCAGCATCGCTGTATTGGTCCGTACAGCACTTTTCATTGAACAGTTTTGCATACCCCGATATTTCCAGGTAATTGGACCCGCTTTCCCCGTTATCCTTTAACAGCTCCCCGGGTATAAGCGCGTATAAACTGTTGAGCCCGTCATTGCGGTATTCTATCCTGCAGGAATAAAAGGGCTGTTTATTTATTGAAAAGGTGAGCGTGCAGGGCACATCCCTTATAAGCTGGCTTACCCTGTATTCAAGCCTTACACAGGCATATCCGGTATTCCAGTACCCGGGCAGATTAAAATACAGCTCCGCCGAAGAGTATATCCCGCGGAGATCTTGCGCGGCTCCCCAGGTAAAGTCCGTTGTATGGGCGACGTCCGGCAGAACAGGCTGTTTTCCGGAGGGCTGTACCGGATTTTCAAGCATATTGTTTACAGTTGAACGCAGGGCATCTTCCGGCGATATTATATCTGCCGCCGCCCCGGCATATTGATATCCTCCCAGGGACACAGCGGGTATTACAAGCAGAAGAGCAAGTATTCTCAGTTTCAAGTATTATCACCCCGGATCCTCTTGTTATTTTCTATGGAACGCTCGGTTTTATACCATTTTGTCTCCCGCTTCAGCACAGCGTCGCAGACGTTCTGAAAAATAGCGTTCAGAACCACCAGCACCCACAGCTTTGAATAGGTGAAAAGCATTAATACTGTCAGCAATACCGATGTCATGTTGAATTCGTTTTTTTCCACCGCAAGGGTGATCAATACGTTCAACACAAACACAAGCACCGCCATGGCCCACAGCAGAGTGGAAAATCCGCCCAGAGTGGCGTGGGCGAAGCCCAGCACCGACAGGATAAAGATGGTATCAGAGCTGACCAGAGAAGACATCATCAACACATATACCAGTACATAGTAAAGTATGTCTATCCTCATGGCTCCGGCGGACCTGTCAAATATATACCTGGCGTTTTCCCTGAGTACATAAATATTGCCCTTTGCCCACCTGGTGCGCTGCTTGAGCCACACATGCAGGAGCTGGGGTTCCTGTTCCCAGGTCACGGCCAGGGGCATCAGTTTTATTTTATAGCCCATCCTGTATATTCTGAAGCTGATTTCAGTATCCTCCGACAGTGCTTTCGTATCCCAGCCCCCTATTTTATCGATAATACTGCGCCTTACCACAAAATTTGTCCCCGGTATGGTGCACAGCTTGAAGAAAAACCACCTGCCCGCCTGGTTCATGCACTGGTAGGCAAGCGTTTCAATATTTACGAACCTGGTCAGAAGCGACGCATTGCGGTTCCGTGTCCTGAATTTGCCTATGACCGCCCCCAGCCTCTCATCGGACATGAGGTTTTCCACCAGCAGAGTAAGAGCGTCTGATTCAGGAGTGTTGTCGGCGTCATATATGGCGAGCACTGTTCCTTCCGCAACCGACAGGCCTATGTTTAACGCGTTGGATTTCCCCTTTCCGCCGGATACATCATCCGTATTGACGACTATCATCTTTCTGCCCGGATTTTTCTCCTGAATCTCTTTTAAGGCCCGGGCCGAGTCGTCGGAGGAATTGTCGTTGATAATAATGATCTCGTAGCTGTCCCCCGGATAGTCCAGAGCCAGCAGCGCCTGCACTGTTTTTCTTATAACGACGCTTTCGTTATGGGCAGGGACCAGTATGGAGACCATTGGATACTCTTTCAGTGCAAAATGCCCGTCGGTTTGGTTTACTCTGAAATAGTACGCGAAGCCACCCATGGACAGGACCACATTGATTAGCATCATGCTCCAGATGGCAATTACGGCATACAGCGACAGCCCGTCAATAAAAGTCATATCAGCCCTCCTTACCGGTCATTACTTTTATCCTCCCTGTAAAGAAATCTCTTCCTGTTCTGATACCTTGCAATAGCGATAAATACTGCGAAAATCACCGAAATCACGCTGACTGCCAGCAGCAGCCTTCTGTTTTCCCTTGCGATACTTTCGGCCATCCTTCCTATTATCCCCCTGTTATATTCAAAATACGTATCGTATTCAAACGGAATAAAATCCAGCGGTTTTACCTGTCCGTCCAGGGTGAGTATGCCTCTCTCATAGTTTAAAACCCTGCTGTCGGTATAAACCGTGTGGGAGCTGTTCCACAGGCTCTTAAGCGGAATTCCCGACAGGCGTATCCTTTCAAGCGTCTCCTCCAGCACATCTGTTTCCGCCCCAATATCCATAAACAGTGCCGTCGGATAGGAACGCACCATATTCCCGCCAGGATCTCCGCCCGTGAGAGCCGGCGCTATAAACTGATGGCCGTCCGAATACACCGTATTATAGCCCGTCCTGTCCGACCAGCTGCTTTCAGCTTGATCCGGCGTGAGCAATACGGTCCGGAACCTGCGCAAAACACTAAGTCCCGGCTCTCCATGGATCCAGTTGTTTGGGGCCTCAATGGCTATGGGATAAACCCCGTAACTGACGTATATGTCAAAGGCTGCGCTTATTTTCCCGTTTATATCACCGGCAGTTGGATTTCCGGTATTTATAAGGGGTGCTTTCAGAAAAACAGCCGCCCCGTTTGCCTGGGCATATCTCAGTATCTCACAGAAATGCTTCATAGCGGGATATTCCCCGTTCCGGTAAACGGGCATTACGGTTATGGCATAGGACAAGTCTGATTTTTTCATTAATTGCACTGTCTCCATCAGCTTCCGGGGATCTGTAAAGGGGTAAACCCCGTCAAAGACAATATACTGGTCAAAACTTCCCGGAGCATTGCTGTACGGCCATTTCCACCTGGAAACCTGTTCTGCCAGCACCGCCTTCAACTGGTCGCTGCCGGAGTCAAAGGCCGCCATAGCGCTGAACCTTCCCTTTTCTGCGAACAGGGGTACAGTCTGCCCGTTGATATTCATATAGCCGTCGCTGTAGGGAAATCTTCCCTTCAATATCAACATATTTTGCTTTCCCGTCAGGCCGGATACCTGCCCTCCCCCGTCAAAGGTGTAAAAAAACTGCGCCGTGGCATTTTCCAGGCTCTGACTTTGAATATCCGGTTCCAGAAAGCCGGCCAAAGCGCTTATGTCCCCTCCGCCTACCGCCATTATTTTGCTGTCCAGCTTTCCCAACCCTTTCAAAAAGTCAGAACCTATTTCTCCGCTTTCATGGTAAAGCAAAACATGGGAGAAGCTCCCCAGCAGGTCTACGCTTCTGCTCATTCCGGCATAGCCGGTTCCATAGCCCATATACGTCAGCATATCGGCTATGGCCGCAACATCCCTGCGCGCCTTTTCCGACAGAATATCGTCATATACAAGCAAAATATCCCTTACCTTCAGCGGCTGCGGCTGCCCTCCTCCGGCGGCCACTACTCCATTTTGAACCGCAAGGTATATGAAAAAGGCAGCCAGCACAGGTATCAAAGTTATTTTCACCCTGGACAGTCTCTCAGACATCATACTGCAGCTCCCTCTCCACATACTTTTTAAAGTAAACCACATCATTTCCCATGTCCTCGCCGTACTGGGCAAAGGCGATCCTCACCTGGACCCTGACGGAGCTTCCCGCAATTTTATCAAAAGCGTCCTTTTCACTGACAAAAGAGCGGATACGGTTGCGTATAAGTTCGCCGCCCTCTTCGTCGCAGGTGAGGATCAGCGCCAGGCTTCCGTCGCCGTCGATGCTGTATTGCCTGTCCTCCGCCCTGATTGCCTCTCCCACGATTTCAGCCAGCCGCTGTTTCAGGCCATCGTAATCTTTTTTGGAAAGCAGACGTCTCAATTCCTCCGCATACCGCAGCTGGATTATCATAAGCGTCAGAGGTAGCTTGTAGCGGCGGCTGTGCCTGATCTGCCTGTCAATGTCATAGTAGAAGCTCTTGAGATTGTACAAACCTGTCAGGGGGTCCACCATTACCAGCTCTTCAAGCTGTTGTTTCAGCATTCCGTTTTCCAGCTCCAGCCGGTTGCGCCCCCGGAGAAACAATTTCATGGAGCCGGTGACTGCAATGGGCAGAATCAGCCACGCATACGAATATATGTTGATGATGGTCCCTCTCTGGTAGAGCATAAAAAGCTTATACGCCGTATAGCAGATAAGCTGCGCTCCCACCGTCAGCAGTGCGGACATGTCGCTTGAAAAGGTTATCAGCATAAGAGCGGCGACGGTAATAAAAAGCATTATGGCGTTTTCCGGCAGCAATTCCCCGCCTCCCGTATAAAGTAAATATGCACAGCAGAACACCGATATAAAAAATATCAGCAGGCCCGCATCCTGTATGAGAATTTCATGTGCTCTCCTGTTATGCAATCCAAAGCCTCCCAATCAAATTATCCTCAGCCTGTGCAATACTTCCGAAAGACAAAAATAAATCAGAATATCCACCGTTATGCCAAGGGGAAATAAATGCTGCGACAATTCGGCGTCTCCGCTTTTTATAATTGTAAGCATAGCTTGTGAAATACCGATGAAAAATATAACTGTCATGACGTCAAGAAGGATGGATTTTTCTGGACTGTCCCTGCGGCGTATTTTCAGGGACCTGTGATTGAAAAGCAGTATTGCGGCAATGAGAAGCAAAAAGACAAAGCCTATGGTCTTTGGGGCGGAACGGGTCTTGAAATTGCTCCAGGCCGACCAGAACAGGCTTTTAGCCATCTTGGGCATTCCGGCGCTTTTTTCATAGTTGCCGCTGTAACCGGTTCTCACATCAAAAGCCGATTTGACTGATATATCCAGCAGAGCCAGCATTGCGCCCGGATGTCTCAGGTAGTAGTAAGCTATTTCCGCAGAGTTGTACCTGTCATAGAACCCATGCTGCAAAACCGGATTTTCCGGGTCTATGAGCGGATATTTCTCATTGCTGTCCGTGTCGGTGAGAATTGAATAGGAACCGTCAATTCCGAACTCTTTAAGGGTCTCCTCAGGATTCTTGGATTCGAACAGCACACCCCTGGTCATTGCATGGTATTTGCTGGTCTGTGTGTATGCCGATGGGATATAGCTCCACGATATTATGGCGCTCAGAAACATCAGCAGCACAGAGCTTATACAGCTAACGCTCCACAGGGGGCCCTTCCTGATAAATATGAACCGCACTCCCAGTATTCCCAGGAAAATACCCGCAAGGGCATATTGTCTTTCCGCAGCGGTCATAAAAATACCCGAAACAGTGTAGATCACAAGATATGTGAAACCGTGCTTCCGCTCCTGCATGGCAAGGGCGGCGCCAACACAGTACAAAATCGCAATATACATTACAGTTTCAGTATAGAAGGAACTGAAATAAGTGATATAGGACACATCTGCAAATATCACAACTCCCAGCAAACCCACGGCTATACTCTCAGAAAAGGTCTCAGCCCTGCGGGCCGCCTGTTTCACCACCATAGCCATGGCCGGTATGAACAATATCCCGTATATGGCCGCCAGAAATCTCAGGTCAAATATACTGTCTCCCGTAAAGGCCCGGTCCAGCCATTTTGCAAGGTATATCAGCAGCCTGTGGCTGGTAAAGCCCCCAGGGGAAATATCCCCGGGAGCCAATGAAAGATATTCCCTGACATAATAGTTGAAATATAAATTTTGCTTTTCATCTTCCATATGATAGATTCCCGCCGGATTTGCCACACAGGAAAAAGAACCGTCGTCCGACATGCCCAGATATGACGGAACAAACAGCATAAAAACCATGAGAAGCGCCGCCAGCAAAGCTGCTCCAAGCCCAATAAACCCGGGCGAGTACTTACCTTCCCTGTTTTTATTTATTCTTCTTATATGCAATTTGACGGCGGATAATATTCTATTAAAGCCGTGAATAATCAAGCCTGTGATTTTCCAGCCGTTTTTGCTGTTTTTACCGTCTTTTTCGTCCATTTATACCTACTTCTCTTCACTTCCTTCAACAGTGCCATATGCCAGCAGTCCGATACATTGATCAAAGGAGTATATACCTGTGCCGTCGGAATTTCCGAAAGCACCGTCTATTTTTTGTCCGGGGCGGGAAATCTGCATGGCTTCCATTCTTGCAAGAGCCTTTTCCGCCAGCTCCGTATCTCCCGCATACTTTGCCGCCATGCATGCAAGTCCGTATATTGCCGTAGATTCATATCTGCCGACGGGGCTAACCGTCCCGTCGGTTTTGTAGCGGGCAAAAATCCCATCTCCGTCAATAGCTCTCCTGAGCCATTTCAAGGTTTCGGGCCTCAATTTGTTTATTTTGGCCAGATGCACAATGGTAACCATACCTTCAGCCATATTTATGTCACCCTGTATATAATTTTTGCCGGAATAGTCATATTCGCTGTAATACACAGGAAAGCTGCCGCTTATATACCCGTTTTCAACTGTGGTCAGACTGTTTTGGCATACCTGCTCCCACAGAGGATTGCTGTCCCCCAGCAATTTCAGCGCTTCAAAATCGGCAAAGCCGAGCTTGAGCTTATCCGATTTTTTGCGGTATTTGAAATCATACTGGTTCACCAGCCTGTGATCCTGGGTATTATACCTGCGCAGGGCCCTTTCAAGGTTGTCCAGCATCTGCGAATACCCTCCCCATATGCTCTCCGCTTTTCTTAAAACCCGGTATATCCTCAGATCGTCCACCGACGAGTTTACTCTTGCCGGTCCTTTTTCAGTCACCACCCATGCGATCAGAGGGTCCTTTCTCATTTTGCCGTTGACATAATTAAAGCATTTATCAAACAGTGCTTTATCCCTTATTCCAACCGCATATTCCATCACAAGCCCCTGGGATTCACTGAGGACGTCGGTATTTTTAAGCGGTACGCCTTTTTCCGGCAGATAGCCGGTCATTATGCCTCCGTCTTCATTCACCAGTTCTCTTTCTATGAAATTGAGAACCTGCCGGGAGCCTCTTTTCTGCGGACGTCCTTCCGTCGGCCCTGAAACCTCCTCGGCCGAATCCTCTCCCTCCGGCCGCAGCCCGGTCGTCTCCGGGGGATTCACCCGGGCCTGGTCCCCCGGATCTTTTCCGGCCTTCTCAGTTCCTGCGGCCGCCATGTATATGAAAACGGCAGATGCAATTAATATTAAAACAGTCAGTATTTTTTTTAACTCCGAATTTTTCATAGCATATGGCCTCCGGTCAGACATAAATATTGCATCTGTCTCATCAATTCTCGTCCTTTGTATTATGGTCCGGCATATACCCGTTCTCCCTGGCTTCCTTCAGGTATTTCTCTGTTACAGTTACTGTCACATGCCCATCTTTTATTGCTTTTAGCATATCAAACCGGTGGTCTTTTACGGCCTTCACAGGGTTTTTAACCGGCTGCTTCTCCTCCTGTGGGATTTCTTTTTCGGGAGCTCCGCCATGTGCCGCTGTTTCCCTGGGGATTTCTTTTTTGAGAGCCCCATCCGGCATAGTTGTTTCCTGCGAGGTCTCCTTCCGGAGAACCTCCTCCGACACAGCCCCTTCCTGAAAAATGTCCTCCATGGGAGCGTCATGTGTCACGGCCTCTTTCTGCGGAATATCCTCTGTAGGAGCCTCATGCCGCCCACCCCATCCCGGTGGTACTTCAGGTACGGCTGCGGCATTTTGCCGCTCATCCGCCGCCCTCCGGTGCAGTAATATCCCGGAAATCCCCTGGGCGGCAAGTATGGCAAAAATGGGCAGAATACTGTAATGATACCGGTTCTGGTTTTCCACCAGCATGTGCAGGATTGCGTAGCCCACAAAAAATAATATCAGCATATGCATGGGTCCTGCCTCCTTCCTGTACCACAGCCATATTCCCGCCACAAGTGAAAAAAACAGGCACATCGTGTAATAAATATTGTTTATGAAGGCAGCTCCGTTTATGAATGCTTCCCTGTCACCTGTCAGAGTGCCCTGGTCCCCCATAAACAGCAGATTCCAGTAGGAGGCATAGCTGTCGTCCTTCCAGAGCAGCGTATATTTTTCCAGGGCAAGGTTTGCCGTGCCGGCAGGATCCTGTGCCATTCTTTCAAAGGCCACAGTTCTGGCGGCCTTATGGGCCTCTGCAGCCGAATCCGTCTCCTGGAATCTATTATCCATAAAACCCGCATCCTCTTCATTCCATTGACCCTTTGATTCAATGTTCATTCCGACCATGAGGTTGTAGCCAAAGGAAACTGTAATACCCGGCAGTTCCCGGTCAACGGCCTTTGAAACCGCGCCGTTTATTATCTGTGAGCACAGGGCATAGCTGATCAGAATGATCAATGCACGTGACCATCCCCGAGACATGCATTTCCACATAATCCCGGGATTTTCCATGACATCTTCCGGCATATCCCCTCCGCGTTGGTTTATATGGTCTTCTGCACTTATATCTTCTGCCGCATTTATATTTCCGGATGTATTTATGCCTTCCAGAACATTTCTGTTTCCAGATGTGTTTATGCCTCCCCCGGCATTTCTGTTTTCCGGCATATTTCTATAGGGCAGTATACATATAATGATAGCCGCCAGCAGTATTAATGACACGGGCCGTACCGCCCCGGCCAGGGCCAGGGATATACCCAGGACAATGTTCAAGAGCAGCAGTTTTGAGGCTTTTACCCTGCCTTCCGGATTTTTATGCAAATATGTAGCAATCAATGCTGAAAACAGCATGGCACAGGTAAATACTGGTTCTGAGGCCAATTGGGTGCCATACAGGATTTGTGAGGGCCAGAAAGCCATCAGTACCAGAGCAATGATTCCGCCTGTTTTTCCCGAAATCAGCCGCGCTATGCGGTAAACAAGGTATACGCTTATGAGTCCTGCCGCCAGATTCAGATACAGTCCCGCCTTAACCGAAATACCCGTAACACGGTAGAGCAGCGAGAGGACAAAGGGAAATCCTATAACGTGGGGAAACTGGGAAATATAATCGCAGTATCCGACTCCGTCCTTTATCAGCGTTCCCTTTGAAAGCAGCCCGGCCACGTTGAAATATGTCTCGAAATCAGAAGCCGGCTGCATTGGCAGGTAATTTACCACCCATATACGCAAAACAGCCGAAACGGCAATCACCACAGTAACAAAAACACCTTCGGCAACTGCCCCGGCCCGCCTCCCGCCGCTCTCCTTCCTCTTTAAGTCCGTATCGGATAATATACCGGCTATATAGGACAGGACATGGACAATAAGCCATAATGCCCCCATTGCGGCAATGCTCCCGCCATACCACAGGAAGGGATATTTTTCAGCGTATCCCATATTATAAATGCCGCTGAACAGGGCATAGGACAAAAACATCCCGTATAAGGCCAGATATGTGTAAGTAAACCAGTTTTTGCGCAGTTCCATAATCCCATGCTCCTTAAATCCGGTCTTGTATACATTCTCGGGTTTTTCCCGGACAAAGTCTTTTTCTCCGATTCCGTTTTTGTACCATTTGTATCAGATGATATTTTGCACAGTTGCAGCTTAAATTATGAATTCATCCCTTTGGAAGGCAAATCTTGCACAGGTATGCCGGAATGCCCGTTGACACCGCCGCCCGGACATTAAATAAAAATCACCTATTCAAACCAAAAGAATACTATGTAATGACAGAAATTATTCAAGACGGATTGAGCAGTCAATCTTCAGCTTATAAAAGAAGGTGTATTTTTTGGAATATTATATCAGAACCGAACCTGAAGTAAATATTTTTGTAGAAGATCTGAATCCCCGCAGCAGAAAAGCCATACTGTTCCTGCACGGATGGCCCCTGAACCACAATGCATATGAATACCAGTTCAACCAGCTCCCCGCCATGGGCTTCAGATGTATAGGCATGGATACCCGCGGCTTCGGCAAATCGACCAGGCCCTATTCAGGCTACGACTATAACCGTCTGGCAGACGATGTACGTAGGGTGGTAGACGCCCTTAAACTGCAGAATTTCACTCTGGCCGGCCACTCCATGGGAGGTGCCATGGCAATCAGGTACATGTCCAGGTATAACGGCTATGGTGTATCAAAGCTGGCGCTTTTCGGCGCCGCCGCTCCGAGTCTCACACAGCAGCCGAATTTCCCATACGGGCACACAAAGGAAGATATAACCCAGATTATTGACTCCGGGCTTAAAGACAGGCCTAAAATGCTGAGAGATACGGCCCCAATGTTCTTCTACAGGCCAATAACCCAACCACAGTCGGACTTTTTCTTCCAGCTGGGCTTTGAAGCGTCAGGCTGGTCTACCGCCAAGTGCGCCATGACCTTCAGGGACGAAACTCTTTTCTCAGACCTGGAAAAAATAAACGTGCCAACAATAATAATGCACGGCATTCATGACAACGTATGCCTGTATCCGTTGGCAGAAGCCATGAAGCGGAGCATCAGAAATTCCACTCTGGTTCCTTTTGAGAACAGCGGACATTCCCTTTTCTACGAAGAGCAGGACAAATTCAACTCGGTGCTGGCACAATTTGCAGGGTAGAATAAATCATACCAACAGTTCAGGGCTATAATCGGAAATAAATATCACACAGGTACAAAGAACATATATGAATTCATTATTAATTAAATATTTTAACTGTTGGTTTAGGACTTCTCCCAAATCAACTTTTTTATTTTCACCTAAAAGCAATAAAAGTATCCATATTGCCGTAAAAATATTACGGCAGCATGAATACTTCTGCTTTTATACTGCTCAATTATTTTTCCACTTGTCCCTGGCTTCGTCTCTGATCTCTTCCCGCATACCCTGGAGAGCGTCTCTTCTCCTGTCGTTCTTTTCCTCAAGCTCACTCTTCATTTTCCTGTCATCGGTCTTTTCAATCAATTCCTCCGATGCTTCAATATTTCTGACGGTATGGTTGATGTTAAACTGGATCCTGTCGACGTTGTTGCTCCTGTCGTCGGGTTTTGACTTGC
>JAEWSZ010000211.1 GCA_023397905.1 Bacillota bacterium
TTTGCCTGTCCGCGGCTCATCAGATCCGCTTTTCTGAAATATAGCCCGGGCGTGATACGGTAAATCTCAACCAGGTTCTTTTAGTACACACATTCCATGGGCCGCCCTCTCCTGACACTGTAGAATCAATTACCCGGCACCGCTTTATGGCAGAGCCGTCAGGCTTCAATCCCGCCCTATGCTATATCAAAAATACTTCTCACCGCAAGCCGGTCCCTGAGTTCTTCCAGACTAAGGCTTCCGGACATGCTTTCCTTTTTCAGCTCAATCACTCTTGCTTCCCCTGCCGACAGATCGAAGTAGTTATCGCTGAAGATGCCGTCGCATTCCTTCATATCAAGCTCAACATACTTTGCAAAGGCCTTCGAGGTCAATGACAATACAAATCTGTCGTCTTCCTCCTTTACCGCAACTGAGATATCCGGTTTCAGGAATTCAAAATATTTGGCCTTTGTAAAAAGGACCGTACCGCAGGATATATCCTTTCCGTCAATTGTCAGCGAATATTCCAGATATAGCTGTCTTTCCGCGGCACCGCTGGGAATATGCCCTGTCAGATCGGTTCTGCATACGGAAGCTGCACTCAAGGGGGCGGCTTCAAAGTCTGTTTTCCCATCCAGCAGCACCTGGGAGGCGTTGTTTCTCAGTTTCCACTCTACCTTGCCTTTCACCGCATTAACCGTCTCATTTGTAATATAGAAATCCATTATTTTGCCTTCATCCAGAACCGAAAGCAGCACCGGCGCATAAAATTTCCTTGCGAAATAATGCAGCGCTTTCCACCGGCCGTAATAGTCAATGCTGGACCAGGAGGCAACAGGCCAGCAGTCATTCAGCTGCCAGTATACGGAGCCCATGCACCTTCCCCTGTTCCGGCGCCAGTGCTCCACACCGTACTTCATGGCTTCTGCCTGAAGCAGCTGCGAAACATACAATAGTGAATCAAAGCTGTTCGGGTATTTAAAATTCTCAGAAACAGCAAGCAGTATTTTTCCGTTTGCGGCGCCGTTCTTCTGGTGCTTTTCCATTACCCGTGAAAAAATATTTCTGTCCTCGGGAAGGGTAAAGGTATCAATGGTTTTTTTGCACGGGAAGGACTGGAAACCGAATTCGGAAGCAAATCTGAAAAAGAATTTTCTGTACTCGGTAAATGGCTTCTGTCCATGCCAGACATCCCAGTAATGGACATCTCCCCTGTTCTCGGAGTTCGGATCGTCAAAGCTTCCGCCTGACGAAGGAGAGGACGGCCAGTAACAGGTTTCCGGGTCGGTCTCCTCCGCCACCTCCGCCAGCAGGACTTCAAACTGTTTGATGTAGTCGGCCTTGAGCTTTGGATTATCCGGAAGATAGGCCCACTCTATCCAGCCCATTTCCATCTCGTTATTTCCGCACCATAAGCCGAGGCTGGCATGGTGTCTGATCCTGCGGATATTGTCCTCCGCCTCTTTTTTGATATTTTGTGCAAATTCCTTTGTCATATTGTAAAGGGCACACGCAAACATGAGGTCCTGCCAGACCACAAGCCCGTATTGGTCGCACAGCTCAAAAAAATAATCCTCTGGATAGAAGCCTCCGCCCCATACCCTTATACAGTTGAAATTGGCCGCGATACAGTCCTTTATCAGACTCTCGGTCTTGTCCTTACTGCACCTGGACAGAATATTGTCCTCGGGTATATAATCCGCTCCCATTGCAAAAATGGATATGCCGTTGACATTGAACTCAAAGGATTCGCCCCATTGGTCTTTTTCCCTGCGGACCCTCATGGTCCTCAAACCGATCTTGAGAATTTTTTCATCCAGCAGGGACCCGTCACTTTTTAAAGCCACCCGCACCCGGTACAGCGGCTGCTTTCCATATCCGTTGGGCCACCATAGCTCAGGGTTTCCCACATCAATAAAATGATGGCTTTCATATTGATTGCAGACGGAATCCGTTGTTATCTCTTTTCCATCCGGCGCAGTCACCGTTATTGAAACCACCGGAGCCTCCGTACTCCAATTTCCGCATCTGAGCCTTATATCCAGAGAAACTCTGCCGTCCTCATGTTCCTGCACTATATAAACATCGTCAAGCCTTGCCTGCCTGTACCCTCTGACGGATATATTCCTCCATATGCCCATATCCGGCAGCTGCGGGCCCCAATCCCAGCCAAACATGCTGTGGGCCTTTCTGAGATGCGGGAAGCCCTGTACGGCGTCAACTATACCCCATAGAGGATATTTTTCCTGCTCTTTTTCAATAAACCGGATAGGTGAACGGAACAATACGTGTATATTATTTTCACCGGCTGCAAGCAACTTGCCGATGTCAAATTCATAAGTTCTGTGCATATTGCCGGTATCTCCCAGCAAATGACCGTTGAGCCTTATCTCACACAAGGTATCCAGACCTTCGCACTGCAGGACTATTTTATCGCAGGCCAGAACATCCTCTCCGGCTGTAAAAGTCCTTTTATATTCAAAATCATATCCGGAAATATCCCTGATTTTATCTTCGTTGTCCCTGTAAAAGGGATCTTCCATTTTCCCGGCCGCAAGCAGGTCGTTATAAACGGAACCCGGAACCTTTGCAGGTATCCACTCCCGGTCTGTTGTCCTTTTCATTTTCCACTGGCCGTTCAGGTCGATTTTATACATTATTTTTTTCTCCTCCAGCTTTTTTGCCCGTTCTCAGACTGCCGCCCCCAGGTAATCCGCAAAAGTTTTTACAAACAGCATTCCCACCGCGGCGCCCGGGTCCTGCCTACCTATGGACTTTTCCTGATAATACGCCGCTCTCCCATGCCTGGACAGCATTTCCCGGGTCTTCTCAAAACCATGTTCCGCCGCTTCGCAAGCCAGCCTGGAACCCTCCTCAAGAGTCTTCCTCTCCTCATCCGAAGCTTTCAGGGACAGCACCGCGGGATACAGCGAATCAATTATGGTCTTATCGCCCAGCTTGGCTTTTCCCCTTGCCATGATACCCTCTGCAAAACCGTTCAGCATCTGATAATATTCCGTCAGGGTAAATTCCTCTTTTCCGCCTATTGCCTTTCCTCCGGCCATCAGCCCTGACGCGGTCAAAGTCCCCATTGTAGAGGGAACTGCCTGTGCCATGGCCATTCCGGCCTTTATAAAAATTTTGCCTATGTCCTTTTCCTCAAAGGTTTTTAAAGTTTCGGATATTTTTGCGAAGCCCGCGCTCATGGTCAGCCCCAGGTCCCCGTCTCCCATTGCGCCGTCCAGCTCAATGAGCCAGTCCTTGTTTTCCAGCATAACGGCGGCAAGCAGGTCAAATATTTCTTTTATTTCCTTTTCTTTTATTGTTTTCATGGGTTCACCTCAAATCACAATTGATTTTGTACAAAAAACGGCGTGTCCGCAGGCTTTGCCAGCAGCCTTTTCAGCTCGTCGTCCAGGCGCAGCAGCGAAATTGAGGCTCCGGCCATTTCCATAGAGGTTGCAAACTCCCCTATATAAGGTGAAAATATATTTATGCCTTTGAGCTTCAATAGCTCGGCCACGCGCCTGTACAGACCATACAGCTCCTCCTTGGGAGTGGCGCCCAGACCGTTTATAAGGACCGAAACCTCGTCCCCGCTTTTAAAGGGCAGGTCCTCCAGTATGGGCCCCAGCATTTCATCAACGACGGCATCTGCATTTTTCAGCGGGCCCTTATGTATGCCCGGTTCGCCGTGTATGCCCATACCTATTTCCATTTCACCTTCCGCTATTTCAAAGGTAGCTCTGCCCACCTCCGGGATAGTACAGGGCGAAAGCGCGACACCCATGGTCCTGACATTTGCGCATACCTTTTCAGCCACTCTTTTGACTTCAGCCAGGGAAGCCATTTCTTCCGCCATTGCGCCGGCTATTTTAAAAACATAAAATATTCCTGCCACTCCCCGCCTTTTGTCTTCGTTTCCTTTTGTGGCAGAGGCCACATCCTCTCCCGCGATAACCTGTTCTACCCGGATTCCCTCCACATCGGCCATTTCCGCCGCCATGTCGAAATTTAATATGTCTCCGCCGTAATTCCCATAAATGTAGAGGACTCCCGCTCCGCTGTCTATTTCCTTTGTCACCTCCAGCATTTGAAAGGAGCTGGGGGATTGAAAAACTCCTCCGATAGAACAGCCGTCCAGCATTCCATCGCCCACATAGCCCAGGAAAAGCGGCAGATGCCCAGACCCTCCGCCTGTGGCCAGCCCCACCTTGCCCGGCTTTTTTCTGGCATTTACAAGACACCGGAGATCAGCTCCGATATATTTTACTTTTTCAGGGTGGGCCGCATAGATACCCTCCAGCATTTCATCCACAAACCTAACTGGCTCATTTATCAGTTTTCTCATAACAAGCACCATACTTTCTGGCTCACAAAAATTTAACAAGGGTAAATCCACGCGCATACCGTGAGCCGGATAAGGCGTGAAGAGTGTATAATTTGTAAACCGCCGGTATTAAACCTTGCACGGGATATATCAAATATATAAATCAGCCTTTTATGGATCCTTCGGTCATTCCCTGGATTATCTGCTTATTAAAGAATATATATATAATCAATACCGGAAAAACTGCCACCACACATGCCGCAATGCGCTGGGTCCATTTTGTATCGTAGGAGCTGGAAAAATTCATTATCCCCACTGCTATGTTCCTGACATTTTCACTTGCATTCAATATGAGCGCAAAAGGCATCTCATTCCAGACGAAATTAAAGGTCAGTATTATCACTGTGATCAGTATGGGCTTGCTGATGGGAACAATTATTTTAGTGAGGATGGTGAACAGTGACGCCCCCTCCAGCCCCGCCGACTGCTCCAGCTCAACTGGAATTGTTTTTACGTACGCCTCTATAAGAAATACCGCCAGAGGAAGCATGACCCCCAGGTAAGGAAGTATCAGCACCCCTCTTTTGTCCACCATTCCCAGCAGCTTGAATTGAATATACATGGGGACAAGCAGTGAATGGACCGGTACTATCATTCCAAGGGTCAGCAATAAATTTATAAATCCCTTGCCTTTGAAATTATATCTGCACAGAAAATACCCTATGCAGAATGACAATACGAGAATGATGGCAACGGAGGTCACCGCATTAAAGATCGTATTGAAGAAATACGCATATATCCGGCTTTTTACCACCGCCATATAATAATTGTTCCATTCTATGTGCCCCGGCAGCGCAAACAAATTGGAAAGAAAGTCGTTATCGGTTTTCATTGAAGAATAGCCCAGCCATATAAGAGGATATATGCAGGTCAAAGAAAGTCCTAATAAAAGGATATTGACTATTGCAGGTATGGCTTTGATTTTATTATTCATATCTCTTTCCCCCCAATAGCTTCTTTGTCACAACAGTAATTATCAGACTGAAAACTACAATTCCGATTGATATTGTGTTCCCATAGCCGATCTGCATATTCTTAAAGGTAGTTTTATACGCGTACAGCGCCAGAACAATGGAACTGTTTCCGGGGCCTCCGTCCGTCATAACCAGAATGTGGTCAAACATTTTCATAATGCCCGCCAGGCAGAGTATTATGGAAACCTTCAAGGTATCATAAGTCATAGGAACGCTGATATACCAGGCCTTTTTAAAGCCCACCGCTCCGTCAAGCTCCGCAGATTCGTATATATCCGTCGGGATTGTCCCAAGGGCCCCCATGAAAATGACCATATAAAAACCAAACCACTGCCATATCAATGGAACCGCCAGAACCTCAACGATTATTTTTGGATTGCTCAGCCAGGAGGTGGCGTATTTATGCAGCCCTACCACATCCAGCAAGGTATTCAGTATGCCCGAGTCGTTGCTGTATACCAGCATCCACAGAAAGCTCAAAACTACCGTAGAAATAAGTACCGGGAAAAACAAAACCGTTCTGTGAAAGGCGCTGAACTTTACAATTCTGGAATTCAGGACGAAAGCCAGGAGATATCCTATGCCCACCTGCCCCACAAGGGTATAGACCGCCAGCTTCAGATTATTGAACAATGCAAACCAGAAAAGGTTGTCACGCACCAGTTCCTTGTAATTATCGATACCTATCCACAGGGGTTTTGTTATGCTCGGCCAGTCAAAGAAGCTGTAATAGAGCGCTATAACAATTGGCACTATGATGGAGAAGCAAAAAAGTGTGATGCCGGGTACTATGAATATTGAAATTAATTTTTTTGATGGTTTTCTAAGTATGCTGTCCATTTTTTCACCCTTTCACTTGAATAGTTGGGAACAGTCCTAAGACTGTTCCCAATACTTCAAGGCTAAGTAAAATTACTTTGTCAGGTTTTTGTCCATTACGGCCTGAATCTTTTCCGCCGCCTGTTCGGCTGTCTGCTGCCCTATGAGGATATCCTGCAGATTTGCGGATACGGTATCCAGTACAGCTCCGGGCATTCTGGAGTCTATATGTCCGCCGCCGATCAGTTTGGGAGCCAGCTGTTCATTGTAGCGTTTTACTGCTTCAGGTATTTTTGAATAATCTCCCTGGACCTTTCTTACAGGTATAGCTCCCGCCTCCGCGAGTTTGGTATTATACTCGTCGCCCAGCACTTCCTTCGCAAAGGTTTGCGCGGCTTTCAGCTTGTCGCCGGAAAGCTTTGAATTAAACGCAATACCCCAGTCACAGGCAACAGGCACATTCACGCCCTTGCTCAGATCCTCTCCCGGCATCTGCGGGAAAAATGACATTTCAGTGGACTTCTTCACATCCTCCGGCCACTGCTGGTCTTCCACCTGTGCAAATACAACCATTTCACCGTACATGGCGACTTTTTTGTTGTAGTACAGCGATCTCGCCTGGGTATAATCTATGCTTGTGGCATCCTTGTTGTATGTCCCGGCCTTTGACATCTGCTCAATTATCTGAAGCGCTTTCAGCATGGACGGGTCCGTAAATTTCAGTTCGCCGCTCTTCAGCTTCTCAAGGTAATCGACACCGGCAGTTCTCACGCTCAATCCGGAGAACAGCAATCTTGACTGCCATTTTCCCTTGTCTCCCATGGCCATAGGCGTTATGCCCTTGTCATTGAGAGCTTTTATCGTAGCCATCAATTCGTCCAGAGTAGCCGGCACTTTTGTGATTCCTGCCTGCTTCAGAAGATCCATGTTATAGTAAACTACATATATTGGCGTTGCCTGCCAGGGAATGCCGTAGTGTTCTCCCTTATACTGAAAATCATCCAGCATTCCAGGAAGAAATCCGCCCATGAAAGCCTGATCGTCCTTCATGAGGTCTTCAACCTTCATTATTTCTCCCGCTATTGCAAAATTCGGAGCCCATGCCGACCTGCAGGCAAAAAGATCCGGCAATTCGCCAGCCGCCCCCAGAGTGGGCACCTTAGTGTCAAGCACGTCCGAAGACGATCTGTCCCGGACAATTTTTATTTCAGGATGGTTTTTGATAAACTGATCTATTTCCGCATTCAACGTAGTAACATATGGTTCTGTGAGATTTTCCAGAAATGAATCCAAAAGAGTCAGCTCAACAGGTTCCGACTTACCCGCCGTCGTTGACGACGATGTGGCAGCACCTGTCTGCGCTGCCGAATCATCGGATGCCGACTTCCCGCATCCGGCAAAAAGAGTCATGACAATTACGGCTGCTAAAACGATGGACAAAAGTTTGTACGCCTTTTTCACTTCAAATTCCTCCCTTTATTAATAGAACTGAGTTTAAATCAACGGAAATACTTTCATAAGGAATACGGAAGATAAAGGAGAACATATATAAAAGTGCACTTTTTATAATTGCCGTCCTCTCTCTTCTCCTTTAAATATTTTTTTGGTACTTTGATGAATGTTATTCACGGATAGGCTTCCCGTTGACTTTATACTGTCATTTTAAATGAATTTTATAAATAACAATACCGATTATTTAATAAAGAATATCCGAAATCAGAAACAAATATAAAATGTAAAGTATAAATTTATATTATTCGCCCGTGCCGGAAGTTTCATCCGGTATCAGCGGCTGTACAACGGTAGCGGTGGTACCGCCCTCTTCATTGTTTTTATAAAACAGCCCGTATTTCTCCCCATACAGGAGCTGGATCCTGTCATTGATATTTTTGATTGCAAGTCCCCTGTTTTCAGCCTCAGGATTTTTCATAAGCCGGTCTATTTCCTCAAGGTCAACGCCGTATCCGTCGTCCGTGACCTCCATCACAAGCTTGTCGGCCGATTTGAATATATTTATCTCTATGGTCCCCACTCCGCCATTCCTTTCGATTCCATGGTGCAGAGAGTTTTCCACCAGAGGCTGGAGAACAAAATTGATGGTACTGTATTTCATCAGGGTCTCATCCACATTCATGCTGAACTCGATCCTGCTTTCAAAACGCTGGCTCTGTATATAAATATAATTCCTTATATGCTCCATCTCATCGCTTACTCTGGCTTTTTCCCTTATATTGCCTATACTTTTCCTGAAAAACATGGACAGGGCCTTTATCATTTCAGATGTGACCGGGGCATTTTCCATTCTGCTTTTCCAGAATATACAGTCCAGCGTATTATAGAGAAAATGGGGGTTTATCTGGCTCCGCAGCATTTCGATCTGAACGTCACGCTGTTTGATCTCAAAGGAGTACACCAGTTTTATCAGTTCATCGAGTTTTCTTACCATCCGGTTGAAGCTCCGGGCGAGGATCCCCACTTCATCATTTGTATCCGCAATTATGTTTACCGAGTAATTTTCCTTTTCTATTTCCTTCATTGAGCGGGACATCTCTATTAATGGCTTTAAAACTCTTTTCATATAAAATACGGTAAATAATATATAAATGAATCCAAATAATATGGTCGTTATGAAAATGACCCTGCCTATTAAGGCAGTGTCGGTCAAAACACTGCTTACGGGGATTTCATTGATGACATACCAGTTTACATTATCCAGTTTATAGTAATAAAGAAATGATTTTTTCCCTTTGCTTCCGATATCCAGATAACGGCTATCCTTATTTTTCTTCATTCTGTTGATCAGGCTGCTGTCAAAAGCCTGTCCCAGCTTTGACCTTTCGGAAGAAGAAATTATGGTGCCGTTCTGGTCGATTATATAGGTTTTTGAGTCTTCGCTGAATTTATCCGAATATATCTTATACAGTGAATTTTCGGGAACATTTATCAGAGTCAGGCCCAGATTTTGCAGCAGATTGTTTTTGTCGCGGATATTCCGTATAAAGGTGATATCCTGGCTTTCAGAGTCTATGAAATAGCCCAGCTGCCCGTTCATCTGCCATTTGCTGCTGCTGAACATATTGCTGATATCCTGGTTTTTGAAATCCTTATAGTACCTGCCCAGATAAAAATTTCCCACCTCGATGCCAACTCCGTTGTTGCCTACGATGCCGATGTAGCTGATATTTTTATTGGTATTGATCCAGTTCAGCAAGGATTCCTGTATGGAATTAATCGTTTTTATGGATTCTATGTCGTCGGTTTTATTTGATTTGAGGATCTCTGTGAGATTTTTATCTATCAGAAGATAAAGGGATAGCCCGTGAACATTGTCCAATACGTAGTTCAGGTTATCTCCGATTTGAGACAATAGATTATAATTGACGGTATTTGCCTTGTTCTTCACTGTTTCGGAAGTTATGTTAAAGGTTATTGCCGTCACTATGGACAGAGGTATAATAAAACAGCAGATGCAAAAAATTATTATTTTATACCGCAGGCTCAGGAATTTGAATCTTCTTTTTTTAAAAATTTTCTTAATCATTATTTTCATATATATCCACTGTTCCTGATGGAATACTGATCTTATTTTTTCTGTAATCTCGGGGACTTAAACCCGTATATTTTTTGAACACACTGCTGAAATATTTATAATCGTTATATCCCACTAAATTTGCCACATTTGTAATCTTTATATCATCCGAAATGAGCATGATTTTCGCCTTTTCGATCCTGTACTCATTGAGCCATTCTACAAATGGCATCCCTTTTTCCTTCCGGAAAATCTTGCTCAAATACTGGGGACTGATGTATACAACAGAGGCCACATCCTTTAATGTGATCTCATATTGATAATTATTCTTTACAAATTGCTCTATATCAACGAGCATTTTCTTGAATTTACTGCTTTTTGCAACTTTGATCATATTAATGAATTCAATGGTTTTCTGTTTTTGCCACATTTTTATTTCGGTGGCGTTATCGATCTGAAAAAGTACATTGTCAAGGATGGAATCCATTTCGGACAGTTCATTCCGAAGGCCCATTTCGTCCACCGCCAGGCACAGGCTGACAAACTGTTTTATGCATATTTCCTTGTAGTATTCTTCCTTTCCAGACTTATCAAATAACCCATATATTTCATCAATAAGATTTTCAACGGCTGTCTCGTTCAATTCCTTAAACTTTTCTATCATTTTTCCTTCCAATTCCTGATATCTGTTAATAAAAGGAATATTTTGCTTCAAAATGATATAATCAAAGTTCTTTTCAATCCTTATTTTTCTTTCTTCCTCTATTTTCCTTGAAACCTTAAGGACCATATCTATCAGTTCTTTTTCATCCAGAGGTTTTATGAGATACTCCTCAACCCCAAGGGATATGGCCTGCTTCGCGTATTCAAAGTCCTGATACCCGCTTATAATGATAAATTTAATAAACGGCAGCTCCGCCTTGACTTTCCGTATCAGCTCCAGACCATCCATTATAGGCATTCTGATGTCTGTAATTATTATATTCGGCATCAATTCCTGGGCTTTCAAATAGGCTTCCATCCCATTCTCAGCTTCCCCTACGATCTCAATATTGAATTTCTGCCAGTTAATTACATTTACAACACCATACCTTGATACAGATTCATCATCAACTATCATTATCTTTATATTTTTCATTTGCGAACCCACCCCATACGTTAAATTTACTAATATCTGGGCCCAAAACTAAATCTATAAACAAGTTGAATGCAAATTCAGGCATGCATAATTATATATTATGTTAACATATGATGCAAATTCTCAATTACCTTCATTAAATAATAATATCGCCGTTTATACAATCTGAAAATACCGCTTTTCCGAATAGTGTAAAATTTAGAACAGGTTAATCACATATATTTTAGTTTAAAAAAATATATAAAATAAAAATACCACTTTTTTATCATATATATTCATTTTTTTAACTCTTTAAAGAAAATATCCCCCGATACAATCGTCATGTATCCGAGGGATGAGAAAAGTTATGGATATGAAAATGCCTGTGGTCCTTGCCGTCATGGCTGTGGTAGTACTCGTCCACCAGATTGACCTTTTTTAACAGCTCGATGTCCTCCAGCAGCTTTTCAGTGGGCATATCGGCCGCTTTTACATGATCTTCGTCGAACAGTACGGCCCTTGACGATATCTCCTGCACCAGCTCCAGATTGTGCGTGGATGTGATCAGCGTCTTGCCGGCTTTATTCAATTTGACCAGAAACTCCACCAGCCACCGCTGTGTCCTGGGGTCAAGCCCGTTCATTGGCTCGTCCAGCACAAGCACTTCGGGGTTCAAAGCCAGTACGCAGGCAACAGCTACCTTGCGCTTCTCCCCTCCGCTCAAATGGTATGGGGGCCTGTTTTTGAAATTATGAATGCCCAGCAGTTCCAGACAGTCATTTACCCTTTTGTCCACTTCGGCTTCGTCCAGGCCCATCTGCCTTGGGCCGAATGCGATCTCGTCATAGACGTCGGCACAAAAAAGCTGCGTGTCCGAATTCTGGAATACAAAACCTATTTTCTGATGAAATGCTTTTGAAAATTTGGCATCCTGGAGTTTTTTGCGGGTTATTTCCTCTCCGTTGAATTTATAGCTGCCGCTGTCCGGAGATATGATGCCGTTTATGAGCTTCAGGATGGTGGACTTGCCGCTGCCATTGGGCCCCATCAGGGCCACGGCCTCGCCCTTTGATATATTCAGGTTTATGTCCTTTAGGGCGGGTATCCCGGAATATGAATATGTCACATTGGATATTTCAATCATGTTTTTATTTAACCTTTCAAAAATCGTTCTCAGCCTTATTTAAACCGGATAAGAGGCTGAGGGGCGCTGCACGTTATATTAATTATAAATTACTGATTATTATTTATATATATTTTATATCATATCCGCCCTATCTCAGCCTGAAAAACAGAAAGACAACTCCGGCATTCAATAAAATATAAATGATATCCGCAAACCCTATCCTGAATTTTTTACTGATCTTATATTCTCCCGTAAAACCCCTGCATTCCATGGCATTGTACATGTCCTCCGCCATTTCCCTGGACTTTATGAACATGGTGCCCGCAATGCCCGAAAGAGAACCGTATTTCCCCTTGTTTCTCCCCACTGATCTCAGTTTCAGGGAATAGAGCATATTGAGTGTAAATTCTCCCAGCAGCAAAATGTACTTTATGGTTATATCCAGGACCAGAATAAAAATATCAGGTATGAAAAAAACCTTAATAGCGCTTGTAATATTACTCCACCTGGTGGAATGGGACAATATATTCACGGCCATGACCGTGGCAAAAACCTTGGGAGTGATCATTATGATACTGTAATAATTCCCCCAGAACGCCGCCGGCAGGAGGATTATAAATGTAAACACCGCAATCACAAAGCTGGACCTTATGATTTTGAATATATCCTCTCCCTGCAGCAAACTCAGTATCAGCAAAAGATATACAATTGCAACTGTTACAAATGCTAAATTACCGGAAAGGGATATGAGCAATACGAGCACAAAGGTAAGCGCAACCTTTAAAACCGCGCTTACATTAAAGGGCTCCCTTTTATATCCGCCCTGGCTCCTTATCTTTGAAATAAGGCTCAACAAAGACAGGATACTTTTATTGATAAAAGTATCCTTATCCGTCCGAGGTATGTAGTTGCTTTGGGCCAGTAGCCACTCAGGCATGTCCGCGCCCGTCGTGCCGTGTCTGTTATCCATTCGGTCCCCCGGTTTTATTTCTGAACATTATTTTTTCTTAATACTACCTATAATTTTAAACAAAATCACCATAATTGCAACACCCGCTATTGCAGACAATATATATCCCGCCACTTCAGGCAGTCCGTTCACAGCATAATCCGGCATGATCGCCTCAAAACTGAAACCGTTTTTCATCCCTTCCGGAACAAAGCCCAGCGCATTTCCGTTTGATACTACATCCTTTATTTCATCTGCTCCCCATTCGCCCCAGGCTGTTCCCGTTGCAAGCAGTCCCAGCGGCGTCAGGCAGATCAGTGCTATGATAAACCCGTAAATCGCCTTGGTCTTCTGTTTGGCTCCTTCATATATGGTTCCCGGAGAAACTCTTTTTATAAATGCAAAGATCACCACCGTAAACAAGGCCTCAATCACACCTGCAACCAGGAGATGGGGTATTGTCATGGCCGGTATTGACACCGCCAGGGAATACGGGCTGTACAAGGGCTGCCCTGCGGCATTTTTAAACAGCAGCGGCTGGAGTCCGAACTCTATTGCCGCAAACAAGGCCGCTATATTTATACCAAAATACGAACCAAGCACTATTCCCACGTACTCGCCCTTTTCAGACTTCACCCTGTCCTTGATGAATTTATAAATAAAATAGCCCAGGAAAGGAAGAATGAAAGCCATATTAAAAGCATTTGCGCCAAAGGCCAGAATACCTCCGTCCCCGAACAGCAAAGCCTGGATCAGCAAGGCCACCGACACCGAGATACAGGCTGCATAAGGTCCCAGGAGAATGGCAATCAGGGTCCCTCCCACCGCATGTCCTGTGGTCCCGCCTGGAAGCGGCACATTGAACATCATCATAAGAAATGAAAATGCCGCTCCTATACCCAACAGTGGTATTTTCTCCTTTGGCACCTCTTCCTTTACTTTTTTCACTGCTACCGCCCATACGGGAACCATAGCCGCCCCCATTACAGCGCATGTGGCCGGACTCAGGTAATTATCAGGAATATGCATTCAAACCACCCTTTCAATGATAAATAATTTTTTAACAAAACAAAAACCCAAAAAAGATCTGATGGTACAGCGTCTTTTTTGGGTTCATCCCAATGTTGAAAATCTTAAATTCTCAATTAATCACACAACAGCCTTCATGGCTGTTTTTCCTTTGAACAATATATCACAATTTTCAGTTGCAAGTCAACCACATATATTATGAGTTTTTCGGGTTTTCAATATTATATTCAGTACCTGAGTAAATCTGAAGAATTTTCAAATATTATTTTTTCAGTTTTGATTCATTTTTACTATAGTTTCATATACGGTTTTAACTGCTTTTGCAAAATAATTGATATCCGTCCATTCTTCTGGGCAGTGGCTTCTTCCGTTAAGACTGGGAACAAATAACATAGCCGTATTTACTTTCTCCGCGAAAATCATAGCGTCATGAGCCGCACCGCTGGTCATGATTCTATAAGAGTAACGATTATTCTTGCAGCCCTCTTCGAGAAAATCTATTAATTGCTTGGAAAGATTGACAGGCTGTGTTCTTAATTTTACTTCAACATCATAACTTGCTCCCACCGCCCTCGTCAGATTATCCAATAAATCCTGTATTTGATTCATAATAGAAGAAATGGATTCATCCTGTTTTGAGCGGATATCAATTGTAAATTCGACATTTCCGGCAATTACATTCATTGCATTGGGATATGCCCGAATGAATCCGCATGTAGCTACCGAACCATTATTTTCTGCCTCGGCAAATTTCCTGATCTTTGAAATAACATTACCTGCTATGTCCATTGCATCAATTCTAAGAGGTATAGGTGTTGTCCCTGCATGATCAGCTCTTCCATTTATGGTGACCATGCATCTGAGCAATCCTACAATGCAGTCTACAATACCCAATTCACACTTTTCTTCATTCAAAACAGGCCCCTGTTCTATATGGATTTCTATAAAAGCCTTTAGACTATTTTTTTCTAATTTTAAAGAGCTAATTTTTTGGGGGTCGGACTTCCAATCATACATCCACTGCTCTATGCTCTTGCCATTTTCATCCGTAAGACGCCGGATATAATCCTGATCGACCTCCCCCATAAGTGCTTTACTTCCCAGGCATCCCGAACCGAACATCATTCCTTCCTCATCGTTAAAAGCTGCAACCTCAAGAGGATACTTCAACTTCACATTGTTTTTCTGCAGAAGATCAGCAATCTCAATTGCAGTCACAACACCTGCAATGCCATCAAACTGCCCGCCGTTTTTTACTGTATCATAGTGAGAACCCAGCATAATGGCAGGTGCATTCTTTTCACAGCCCTCAATTCTTCCCCGTACATTTCCAACCAAATCAATGTAGGCTTTCATTCCGACACTTTCCATTTGGCCTTTCAGGTACTCTGTAGTTTCTCTGGCTTCTTTAGAAAAAGGCAGCCGGGTCACCCCGTTTCCAGGGGTCGAAGTATAGGACTTTAAATGATCAAGCCTTTCTTTTATATGTTTTTCGCATTCTTTCAGCAAAACAGGCATATTCTGATTCTCCTCATTCTGCAAGTTTTTTTCTTGGAATATATTCTCCATATCCGCTATGTCCGACTATTTCACCATTTTTGTAAACAACCCGGCCCCTGACTATGGTTACTACCGGCCATCCCTTTAAAGTCATTCCAAGATAAGGTGACCATTTACATTTGGATTTGATATCCTTTTCCTGGTATGTCCTTACTAAATTCATATCCACAATAGTGAAATCTGCGTCTGTTCCTACTTGTATACTCCCCTTTTGAGAATTAATTCCGTATATTTTTGCAGGATTAAAACTTGTCATACGAGCCACCTGATTCAGGGTCAGCTTACCTTCATTCACACCGTTTAAAAAAACAGCCATACTGGTTTCTAAACCCGGAATACCGTTGGGTGCTTTCCAGATATCCTTTTCCCCAGGTATTTTTTCTTCTTTTGTATATGGAGAGTGGTCGCTGCCAATTGTATCGACATAGCCTTTTCCAATAAGTTCCCACATTTTTTCCTGGTTTTCTTTATCGTGCATAACAGGAGAAAACTTAAGATACGGTCCTTTTTCCTCCATATCCTCCTGCGTAAATGCAAATAAATGCGGCGCAGATTCTGCATATACCTCCACACCTCTTTCCTTTGCATAATGGATTAATTCCAGGCCTTTTGCGGTACTAACATGCAAAAAGACCGCCTTTGCTCCGGTTATTTCAATAAGATACAGTGCTCTTTGAATAGCTTCAATTTCCGCTTCCGCAGGATGAGTCAGATTATATGCCAAAGCATCTTTTCTGCCTTCATTTTTCATATGGCTTTCCATTACTTTAAGCAAGCCGTCGTTCTCCGCATGAATAAGTGCAAGCCCGTCCACCTGCGCAAGCTTTTCCAGCACCTTGTACATGCTTTCATCTGTAACAAAAGGAAATTCTGCAACGGAAAAGCACATGAACATTTTAATTGCGGTTGCGCCCGTATTATTCCACAAATCCGGAATCAAATCAATATTTTCCGCTGTGGCGCCTCCATGAATACAGTAATCAACATACGCTTTTCCTTCATATACTTTCTGTGTGAAAGCATAGTTTTCCGGAGTAGTGGCAGGTGGTAAATTAAGAGGATGGGAAAATGCAACCGTAATACCACCAGCAGCCGCGGAAGCTGTACCGTGTTCAAAATCTTCTCTTTCCGTAAAACCCGGATCCTGAAAATGAATATGAGCGTCGATTGCTCCGGGCAATATACAAAGCCCCTGCAAATCAATAATTTCTTTTGCAGGAATCATTAGATCGCTGTCACAAATCATAACAGTTTTGCCTTCCCTGATACCTATTGTTCCCTTATACGTTTCTTCCGGGGTTACAATCGTTCCATTGACTAAAAGCGTGTCTAACATCTTCATTTCCATATCCTCCTTATAAAAAAGATTCCCCTGCAAAGGTAATAATTTTTCCGGGGAGTACTTCCCCGGAAAATTATTACTTCTTTCATTTCCTTATTTCCTTAATTAGTTGCTGTATAAGCTTCCGGAACTGCTTCTTTCAAAAGATCAAACGAAATGTATTCGTTGCGGGCCAATTCCTTGTCGGTAATCTTCTGATCAAAGATAAACTTTGCCATGTCATCCGTACTCTTCATGAACTTATCATCAACGCCAAAGCTATATACATTTCTGCCCATAATTTGTGTCAAATCAGGAACCGATAAGCCAAACTGCTCCGCCAGCATTTCAACTGTCTTATCCTTGTTGTTAACTACGTAATCATTTGCCTTATTTAAAGCCCTAAGAATTCTCCTGATTGTTTCAGGATTGTCTTTCAAGAAATCTTCCTGAACATCAATGCCTGCATACATGTTGCACCAATCCACGTCGCCTTCAAAGCCAGGAACATATGATTTTGTACCACTTGCCAGCAACGTGGCACCGGCGGCTTCCGCTTTGGTAGCCCATGGTTCCGGAACAGCCATGATATCTATCGACCCGTTTTCCATTGCAGCTAACTGGTCCGGAAACTGAAGCGGCAACTGCTTAATCTTTGTAGGATCAATTCCTGTGGCTTTACACATATTCAAAAAAGTTACATTTTGAGAGGAGCCCGGCACTTCGCCCATTTTCAAGCCTTCCAAATCCTTTGCGGATTTAATGGTAAGACCCTTTCTTAAAAGCAGCCACTGTGTTCCGCCCATATTGACTGTCGGCGCGATAAATTTAATTTTCGCACCATTATTGACCCAGCTAATCGTTGCATAATTGTTTGAAGAACTGATTTTAGCCTGTCCGTTTGCCATAAGAGGAGCGATTTCACTTGTATTCAATAAGAATTTATTAGTGACATTCAAACCTTCCTCTTTAAAATATCCCATTTTATCTGCAACGATTTGTGCTACGGAAATCTGCGGATCATTTACACCAAAAAATGTGATATCTGTAGTTTCGGGAGCTTTCCCCTCTGCAGAGGCTGCCGGTGAGTTTGAAGTGCTTGCCGCCGCTGTGTCTGATGTGCTCTTGCCAGACTGGGCGCAGCCAGCCAGAAGCATGGATACCATCACACCGAATGCAATAAATGCTGTAATGAGTTTCTTCTTCATTGTTAATGTCCTCCATTTTTAATAATAATTTATTAGAAAATAAAATCTAATACATTTTTTGAAGTGGCCTCCATGTAATACCTCTATCATAGTTGAAACAATCTACCCCAACCCTTTACCAGACCAGGATCAACATCAACCATTTTCATGGCCTGCCATACGACAGTATTAATAGTATCGTAAACCGTCATACCATAATTTTCTTCTATCACCGGAACACTCCACATAGCAGGAAAATTTGTGCATACCACACTAATGCCATCCGCCTTTTCCCCACAGATCTGTGAAAACATATTCTGAATTTTTTCCTGTGGTACAAGGCTGAAAGAACGATTAACGCTTTGGTTGAGACAAACATCCCTGACGACTTCCACACCGCACTTTGCATATTCTTTTCTAATTAATTCGTTAATTGCCTGCAAATAGGGTGTTATCATATGTATTTTTTTAACATTGAACTTTTCAAATGCTTCGATTTGTGCGAGCATACTTGTGGTGGAAGGTATACCGGTTTCCTCTGTTATTTTTCTGCATAATTCTCTGTCCGTATCAAAGCCAAGCCAGCCTCCGGACGTTCCGTTCCAGGCGATAACATCCACATCGGCATCTGCTAATTGTTTTGCTGCCTGAAGCATAGGTTCGAAATTAAACTGTTTCAGTGCACCTTCTTCCAGAGATATCTCTGTTACCGTAAACCTTGCATAATGCATGGTCACATTTTTCTCCAGGCCGTATGCCATGTTTGAGCAAATCGGCTCGAGCACGGTATTGGAGGATGGTGTCAGCATTCCTATCTTTTTCTGTTCGTTTGCATTGATAATTACTTTTCCCATAGATGTTTCTCCCCGCTATATTTTGATAATGTTGACCGGCTCACCCTTCAACCATTGACTTATATTGTTAAAAACTATTTCTGCTCTTATTATCATTGCCTCTTTTGTCGCAAATGCCACATGAGGCGTCAGCACAGTATTGGGCGAATCAACCAGCGGGTGTGTTTCCGGAATTGGCGGCTCAGTCTCAAAAACATCTATCCCGGCTCCTGCGATTTTCCCCTCTTTCAAAGCCTCTGCCAGCGCTTGGTTATCTACAATCGGGCCTCTGGCTGTATTAATCAGCAGGGCAGATCTCTTCATGAGCGCTATTTTATCCTTGCTAATCATGTTCTTTGTACTTTCATCGCTGGGCATATGAAGTGTTACAATGTCACAAGTACTCATTAATTCATCAAGGCTTACATATTTTATACCTAATGCTTCTGCCTCAGACCTTTGTGTTCTGCTGTATCCCAACAAATCGCATCCAAAAGCCCTCGCAATCTCAGCAACCCTCAATCCTATTGCACCTGTCCCGACGATTCCCAGTGTCTTATCTTTCAATTCAGGACCCACCAAACCATCTTTCGTTCCTTCACTCCGTGTCCTGATGTCACATTCCGGAATATTTCTATAAAGCGAAATCATAAGCCCAAATGCCAATTCTGCGACTGCGTTTGTTGAATATCCCGCGGCATTGCATACCAGAATATTTCTTCTTTTGCAAACCTGCAAAGCAATATGCTCCACTCCTGTAAAAGCAACTGAAATCATCTTCAGATTCATACAGTCATTGATAACTTCTTCATTTAAAGGCAAATTGGCAACAATGATGATATCCGCATCTTTACCCCTTTCAATTAACAATTTTGTATCTGTTACTTTTGTTTCATAATAATGAAAGCTATGGTTTTGCTTTTTTAATACACTTGCAAGTCTGTCTATCAGTTCTTTTGCTACTCCTAATGGTTCAATTGCTACAATTTTCATTTAAAGCACTCCTTTTAATATAATTTCATATATTGAAATTTAATTTCACTATTTGAAAACACCTTGTCAAGCCAACATTTTTTTATATATTATTTCGTTGAATTAACCCTGCCCTTTATATCCTAATTTTTTGGATATTTTATTTCCCATTTGATGCAGATAATCAATATTCTTATTTATGAATTCTTCCGTTATGCTGAAAATAAAACCCGTCACGCTTAAGCCTGCAACTATTTTGCCTGTATAATCCATCACAGGTACTGCAATACACTTGGCACCAATCTCACATTCTTCATTATCCAATGCATAGCCCTGCTCCCTTACTTTATTCAATTCTATTTTCAATTCATCGCCTGTGGTAATTGTATTACTCGTAAAACGCTCAAATTTATGGGTATTTATATACTCATCCAGCTCTTCATCCGATTTATTTAAAAGCATTAGTTTTCCAATACCGGTGCAGTACATGGGTGCAATATTCCCGATTCTTTGCATAGAACGCAAAATCTGCTGAGGACCCATAACAACATCGACATATACAATCATAAAATCCTTTTCTACCGCAAAACACACCGACTCCTTTAATTCCTTTGAAATTTCTTTCATTATTGGTACTGCTACATCTCCAATACGAATATTATTACTTACATGATCTGCTAATTGACAGATCTTTAAAGTCAAATAATACCTGGCAGTTTCTCTGTCCTGCTCAACGTATCCTGCTTTTTGCAATGTGAGCAGATAACGAAGGAGTGTGCTTTGATTCATATGCAATTCTTCTGCTAAGTCGATGAGTTTTACGGGCTCTTTTTGCAGTGATAAATTTTCAAGTATCAATAGTACTTTTTCAACCGATTGATTGGGCTGTGTAACCTTAAAGCTATCCTGTTTACTGATTACATTACGTATTTTTGAAGAAATATCGTTTTCAGTCATATTGTTTTTCATGTTTTTCCTCCATATTGGTATTTATAAATTTCGTTATTTCATTAATAAATAATAAATACCATAATATACGCGAATGCTAAATTTTTCAAGTAATCCCTTTTCCCACGGTTTATGCAATTGCGTCAATTCCGGACTTTTTCCATTTAAACAATTTATTTTCAACAAATATCAGGATTTGTTTCATAGTGATATATAGCGCTCCGATCAACACCATCGCAAAGAACATGTCCGAAACCAGAAACCAGTTGCGTGCGTTTACAATGATATAACCCAAGCCCATATCGGCGCCCATCATCTCAGCGACGATCAATGCGGAGAAAGTCAATCCCAGTGTTACCTTCATACCATTGAAAATAAAAGGTAAGGCAGTTTTCAGCACCACTGTCCAAAACACCTGTAATTCATTGGCTCCTAGACTTTTAGCAGATCGGACCAACAGTGTATCCACACTTCTTACTCCCTGTATTGTATAGGACAGCATTGGCATTACTGTAGAGTAAACAATCAAAGTGATTTTCGCTGATTCTCCGATACCAAACCATATTATAAAAAGCGGCATAAACGCATAGGCTGGAACCGCGCTGATCATACTGAAGATTGGGTCTAAAATGTTATTGAGTAACTGGCTTTTTGCCATGAAATATCCGAGGACCACTGCAATAAGAAGCCCTATGATAAAACCTTCCAGCACACGGCTTAAACTAGCCCAGATATTACTAAAAAATGTACCCTTCTGAAGATAGTCAATTGCTGTTATAACAATATCGGAAGGTGCAGGTAAAAACTTTGGATTGAACAATGCGGACGTTTGATTATAAATACTGAACAGCTGCCACAAAAGAATAAATGTAATAACCGATATCGCCCTTATTGCGGAATATTTATTTTTCACACTGCCGCCTCCTTTCTAAAAAAACTAAACCGGCTTTTTTTTTGTAATTTATCGCGGTTTATTATATTATCTTCATCATTTTTATCTATAATATCTCTAAATTCAGCGACATAATCTAAAAATCTATCGTTTTGAGGGTCTCTTTCTCTTTTCAAATCAATCGCAGTATTTGCAAGCACTTTGCCACCACCCATAACAACAACCCGATCAGCTAATGTCACTGCTTCTTCAATACTGTGGGTTATGAAAACCACGGTTGTTTTATTGGTTTCCCATATTTTCAGGAGCTCACTTTGCATAAAGGTTCTCGTGTTACTATCAAGAGCAGAAAAAGGTTCATCCATCAGAAGAATGTCCGGTGCATTCGCGAAAGCTCTGGCTACTCCAACTCGTTGCTTCATACCTCCGGAAAGCTGATCAGGATAATACTCCTTGTATTGTTCAAGCTTAATAGCCTTCAAATATTTTTCAGCAATTTCATATGCGTTTTTCTTTTTACTCATAAGAGGGCCAAAAGCAATATTTTGAATTACCGTATACCACGGGAACAGTGCATGCTCCTGAAAAACAACGCCTCTCTCTTTTGAAGGCCTGACGACGTCTTCACCATTAACCACGATTTTACCCTTATCAGCTTTTAGATACCCCGCTAAGATGTTCAGCAGTGTACTTTTTCCACAGCCGCTTTTACCCAGGATACATACAAATTCATTATCCGCTATTTCCAAATCAATGTTGTCAAGGACATAAGCCGTTTTGTTTTTGTTGTTTTCGTAACTCTTTGATAAATTGTTTATGATGACCATGAATACCTCCCCTTTCAATTATGTAATAGAATTAACGTATAAAATAGTAAGAAACTTACCGTATACATTTTGTGCTATCATTTCATATATTGAAATCGTATTTCATTTTTATTGTATTAAAATTTCAAATTAAATTTAAAACATATAATATAAAAGCATACAATAAAAATCTTATTGTACGCCCTTGTACTGTATTTCATATATTGAAATTGTATTTCATTATCTTTGTAAATAAAAATTTTAAAGTTATCGCTACTAACTTCATAAAAGCTTATAAACTTCCCAGCATTAATATAGAATAAGTACAATAAAAAAAGTGTACAGCAAAACTCACTATACACCTTTGTACTCATTCATAATAATTATATTCAATTTTATATATAACTTGTAACATATTTCTTAGGATTAAGATAACATGATTTTGAGGTTATGTCAATAACTTTTATACGGCTCAATATTTATTTCATATATCTCTTCAATTCATTATAAAAGTTTTCTCTCGTCCCGGCAAGAATCACAACCACCATCTGCCCATCTTCTTCATAAATTCTATATACAAACTCATAATTGGTTTTGCCATAGTAGATGTCATAGCAGCAAACCCCCGCCAGATCGCCGGTTTTCAACTCGCCAATGTACGGGTCTCCGCTTATTTTTTCAAGGGCCTCTTGAAATACTTTTCTGAGGCCCTTTTCCTTAACCTTCTTCAAGTATTTTTCTGCTGCTCCTGTGAAACGGATTTCGTACATCTATTTATCCTCCACCATGAAGATATCCGCCATGGTTGCACCCTTTTTTTCTCCTTTTGCAATGCTATCTGCCTCACCGATGAGTTTATTCATGGCAGGAGCAACTTTTTTGCTTATTTCCTTGAATTTTTCAAGAAGCTCTTGCCCTGAAAACCCCTGGGCAATCAAATCAGCAAGAATTTGTTCAGAAAACTCGTTTCCTGTGTTTTCCCGGATAGGGCGGATGACAATTGCATTGTTTTGAAGAATGCACTCGGCTTCGCTGCTGAAACCCAACGTTTCGAAATATTTCTGTGGTATTGTTATCTGTCTTTTTCCCGAAACACTAATAATTTTACGCTCCATAGAACCACTCCTGACTGCATCTTTCGCCATTTTCTTTCCTCCTCCCGGTATATGCTTAAAGTATAGCTTTATACGTATTTCCTTGATTTTATTATAACCAAGAAAATGAGAAAAATCAAATCAGGATATCCTCCATGGACTGCCCCTGCTTCCTTCAAACGCTTACCGGTTATATCCAAAGCGGGTTCCCGCAAGTGAATGCCATATATTATCGCACTCCGCCAGTACACCGGCTTCCAGCGGTTCACCCTCCACCGACATGATATTCTGCTCCATCTGGGACAGGCGGCTCACTCCGGTTATTATGCTGGTAACGCTCTTCTGCCCGGCGCACCACTTCATAGCAAGCTCCAGGATACTTAAGCCGTGCTCAAAAGCAATTTGAGACAGCCTTTCTACGGCGGAGAAATTCTCATCCGACCAGTAGCGGTCAAAGTACATCTTATTATTGGCAAAGCGGGTATTTTCCGCAGGCTGACCCGGTTTATGCTTTCCGGCCAGCAGGCCTCCGGCAATTGGGTTGTAAATGGCCATTCCCAGGTTATGGGCTTTCAGAAACGGGACCAGTTCAGTTTCAATACCCCGGGTAATAACGTTATATACATTCTGGGTTATGCTGGGGGCCACATAATTGCGCTTATCGCAGATGGACAGCATATCCGCAACCTGCCACGCGGCAAAATTGCTGACCCCGATATACCGGATCTTCCCGGACTTTACCAGGGCGGACATTGCTTCAAGGGACTCTTCCGGAGAAGTTTCATAGTCGGGCGCATGCATATAATAAATGTCAATATAATCTGTATCCAGCCGTTTCAGGCTTGCCTCCACCGCGGACAGGATATTGCGGCGGCTCAGGCCCGCATTATTTGGGTTTTCGCCCATCTGCCCCCGCACCTTGGTGGCCAGGATAATATCGTCCCGCCTGCCTTTGAGCCCTTTACCGACGATCCTTTCGCTTTCGCCCTGGTTGTATACATTTGCTGTATCAAAAAAGTTAATGCCATTTTCATACGCGTAATCCATGATTTTAAGGCTGTCCGCCTCGCTTGTCTGCCCGCCGAACATCATGGTTCCCAGGCACAGCTCAGATATTTTGAGGCTTGTTTCCGGCAAATTGTTATATTTCACATTCAATCCCTCCCAAAAGTTGATGAAACACGCTAATATAATTAATATAATAAAATTCTAAACCTTAACGTTAACTCCATGTCAATAGTATTATTTAAAATCAGGAAATTTTATGACTTACTGTGTATGACTTACTGCTTATAGATTAGCAATATTCCATATTTTGAAATTTTACACAGCTCCTCATTGACTTACCAAATTGCGTATGATATAGTGTTAGCGAAACTGAGGCCATGAAGGCCTTATTACCGCACTATTTAAAATTGTCTGTGAATAAATAAAATACTGTTTAAATCAAACCATGAAGGGATGCTACCTGAAGTAGCTCTGCTCGTGGTTTTTTTATTTGCCATTTCAGCCTTGAAAGAGATCCCCGAATCGGTATTTCTACGGCTGTGGCTGTCATTTTTATTTTGAGAGGAGTTTTATATAATGAAAAACAAGTCAGTCAGGGAATTGGTTTTATCAGGTTTATTTGTCGCTATCGGGTTGCTGCTGCCAATGATCTTTCACGCTTTCGGCATGGGCTCGACATTTCTTCCCATGCACATACCCGTTCTCATTGCAGGATTTGCTCTCAGCATGCCCTTTGCAATCATCGTCGGCGTACTGACACCGCTATTAAGCGCACTGCTTACCGGAATGCCCCCGCTTTTTCCCGTTTTGCCATTTATGGTATTTGAACTGGCTGCCTATGGCGCGGCCGCAAGTCTGCTTTACAGGAAATTTAAGCTGAATGTGTACATATCCCTGATTGGTAGCATGATCTTCGGAAGGATCGTATCAGGTATTGCGGTGTGGGTTCTTGCCACTTTCTTTGCCGCAAAGCTTCCGGGGCCGGTTGTATTCATCGCGGGCAGCGTAACAGGAAGCATTCCCGGCATTATCATTCAGATTGTATTTATACCCGCATTGATTTTGGTGCTCAATAAAAGCAACGTACTGAGAAGAGAGGGACTGACCCATGGATCATAAGGAGTTCTTCAATTCAATGGCTGAAAACTGGGATAACATCTGTTATCATGATGAAAACAAGATCAATGAGATACTTGATTTAATAAATGTCGGACAGGGCTTTAAGGTTCTCGATGTAGGAACCGGAACCGGCGTCATGATCCCTTTTCTGACCTCACGTACAGGCGATTCCGGTGAGATCGTGGCCGTGGATGCCGCAGACAAAATGATCCTGGTGGCAAAAAGTAAATTTACTGCTCCAAATATAAAGTTTATTGCAGGGAATATTTTTACTCTTCAATTGAAGCCGGAGCAATTTGATCTGATTATGTGCTACTCTGTTTTCCCGCATTTTGAGAATAAGCCCGCAGTACCTGAAAGATTGGGGAAATTTCTGAAACCCGGCGGCAAAATAGCCGTCTGCCATTCGCAAAGCAGGGATGAGATCAATGCTCTCCACAGGAATGCTTCCGCTGAAGTATCGGAAGATTACTTGCCTGAAGCCGGTGTTATTAAAAGTTATTTTTCGAATTCCGGATTTGAAACTGTGGTTAATATTGATGATACAAGAATGTTTGTTGTTGTGGGACAGAAAAAACAGAAATAAATTTGATGTAAAAGCCCGGAAAGAATTCATATTACAACTTTCCGGGCTCTTTACACTATGTTTCAAACGCGGGATGAATTTATTTATATTTCGCCAGAGCATTTTCAGCCTCAGACTGCATAAGCTTCGCAGTTTGTTCAGCAGTCCGTTTTCCCGAGAAAAAGTCGGCGGCCTGCTTGAGGACTACATCGGAAATCTGGGAACGTGCCGGGGATGGCGAATCGATAATTCCATAGGGGAACACATTCTGAAACGCCTCCATCTTCTGAGGGAATTTTGTATAGTTGTCCTTCAGGACCGGTTGGTCAAGAGAGCTCTTTGTTGCAGGGAAATAACCTGTGCGCGCGCCGTATATTGCCTGGGCGGACGGACCGGCAAAGTATTTCAGAAATACCCAGGAAGCCAGCTGTTTTTCAGGCGTCGCTTTGAACATGACCTGGTTTCCGCCGTACAGAGAGGTATTCTGTACACCCTGTTTACCCTGCGGAATCAAGGTGATATTCCACTTGAACTTGTCGCCGATCAGCTCCACCTTGCTGGAAGTACGCGCGGTAGTGGAAATTTCCATTGCGGCTTTCCCGCCAGTAAAGTCGTTTTCGGTATTATCAGCCTTATAAGCCGCACCCGAATCAATGAGATGTTTCATCATATTAAGCAGGGAGATGGTGGCAGCATTGTCAAAATCCACTTTGCTTGAATCATCTTCGATGGGTGTTACGCCATATGTACGTATCCATGTAAGAAGACTTCCTATTGGATTTGAGCCGACTGCCAGCGCAGGCACACCGGTCTTATTATAAATATCCGTACATTGCTTCTCAAATTCATCCCAGGTCTTTGCCGGTGCATCGTAGCCGGCCTTTCCAAGCAGGTCCACATTGTAGTATACGCCCTGGGCGCTGTTGCCGTGAGGCCAGCTCATGGTTTTTCCTCCGTAGTTGGCCAGCCTTTGACGGGCAAGCACTGCAGGCAGCATATCGTCCAGTTCCTGTTGGGTCAATCCGTATTTCGTACTGTTGATATAATCATCCAGAGGTACGATAACATCACTCTTCATGTACTCTCCGGTTTCATTCTCATAAGCCATTGCCACATTGGGAAGGCCTCCGCCTTGCAGCGCCGCTTTTATTTTCTGGTTAAGCTGTCCATAGTCTCCCTGGAATACTTCATTAACCTTGATTTTACCTTCATACTCCTTGTTGAAGGCAGCTATCATCTCCTTGATGGCATCGCCGTAGATTGTTGCCTGGATATGCCAGAACTCAATTGCCACAGGGCCGTTTTTACCCAGCTCAATTGAGTCTATGGCATTGGCAGAACCTGCCGCTCCGGAACTTGATGTTGTATTTGTTGTTGAATTTGACGTTGAGCCGGCAGTGGTATCTGCAGATTGATTTCCGCACGCGGTGAATATTAATGCGCTTGCCAGCAGCATCGCGGCTATTCGGGATATTTTTTTAAACATTTCTTGCACCTCCACGTATATTTGGGTTGTTGATTATATACAGGTTTCAGCAGTTGAGCCAACTGTATAATTGAGTTTTATATATAAACAGGAATACCTGACTGTTTATCAGGGTTTAAAGAGCAATATCCTCCAGATTTATGGTTTGTCCATAGCTGGGCAGCAGCTTGCGGACATTGCCCGTATCCAGAATAGACGGATTGACGCTGTGTACCGGTACAACCACCTTTGGATTTACACCTGTTACAAAAAAGGTGAGCATTTTGGGGATGGCATGTCCGCCGGTGCCATGGTAATGATACTCTACTCCAAGTTCTCTGAGCCAGTATGTCAATGTCGGGTCCGTATCTGTCAGGGGATTGCCGTCGGCATGAAAATACCGCGAAGGCCGGCATTTTTGTCCCAGCTTCTCAAACTCAATCATCAGCGGCAGCATGCGTTGGGTCAGGTATACCGTATATTCACCCTTTTTGCTCACTATATCGCGCAGCGTCACACTCCCGTAAGGCAGGCCGGATACTGCCTCGTCAAGCAGCACCACCGTATCCGTATCGGACAGCGCTGGATTTTCTTCAAGAGTCTTTATTCCGCCGCCTATGGCCGTATGCCACAGCCTGGCAGTCTGGCAGTCCATCACCAGCTTGCGGCCGCATTCACGCGTGGCGTTTATAAAATCCGCAACACGTTCTACATTGCGGGCCAGTATGTTAATATATGCAAGCCCCTCCAGGTCCTTCAGCATTTCCTTGTAATGAAAGGGCAGATCCAGCTCATGAGTGCGCGCCTTGTCCCAATCAAGGCTTTCATACCGTAAAGTGGTACCTTCCGTGATCAGCAACGTAATGTTTTCCTCCCGGAGCATTTTAATTTTATCCTCTACACGGTGGGAATGCCGGCCATGCAGCCGGTAATCACCTGTAAAAAACACCTTGTGGTCCGGCGTACGCACCAGAATGCCGGATGCGCCCGGCGTATCGTGGTCAAGCTCCACAATTTTGATGGACATGCCATCGCCCAGTTCCTGCTCTCCGCCGTCCGGCAGGCCGACAAGCCTTGCCTTAGAATCTGTATATTCGCCGGAGGCGACTACAGCCTTATAGGTAACCAGCGCTTCCTCGTGCATGAAAACCGTGATATTTTCCGCTATATACGGAAGCAGCGCCATATGGTCCTGATGTATATGGCTGACAAATGCAAACAAATTTTTGTATCCGGGGAATTCCTTACCTTCCCATGCCGCGGTGATCTCTTCCCCGGTGAGGTCTCCCAGCAGCTTCGGGTCATAGAGTCCCATAACCGGCGGCGCATTCTTTACCAGGATATACTCGCGGATTGCGCGCTCCGCAGGAGCTGATACATTGGAGCCGTACCAGTTGAAATAACCAGTAGGCATCCTGCCAAGATCGAATATAATGGCTGTGTCTCCGCAGCCCACCATTACATTGATACCGCCGATTGTGTGAAGCCCTCCGAAAAAAGTGACAGTTTGTCTCATTTCAATATGCCCTCCTTGTTTTTTATGATATTTCTGATACAATCGTCCAATTCGTCCAGGCTGGAAAGCCGCATATCCCAGTTGACGTTATCATGTATCACGTATGGCGATACGAGTACCGTATGCCCGCCCGCCGCCCTGACCGGCGACAGATCGTTGAAGCTGTGGTCGCCTATGGACAGCACCTGCTCCGGACTGGCGCCGGCGCGTTTCAAAATATCCGGCAGCCGTTGGGCCAGACCGTACGGCTTTCCGATCCCATATTCAATAGCACTCAGCTTGCCGCCAAGTCCAAGGTGATCGACAAACTTCACAGCGCCTTCAGATTGTGTATTTGTGAACAGATAAGTACTGATCCCGGCTCCGGTCAGCCCCTCAATGGCATTGACCAGGCTGTTGCTCGTCTCAAATATGTATTCGGGCATCAGCATCTCCCGCCTTGTGTTTAAGAATGCGTCAGTACTTCCCTTTAGGCCGAGCCGCAGCCTGATGATCCCGGTCAACGCCCACGCATCCCCAATAAAAAAGTAGCCGTTATCGTAAAATTTCTCTTCAAAAGGGTCGCCCTGGTTGCTTACAGTCGTAAAGTCCAGTACTTCTGAAACCGTTCTAAAATGTGAATAGGGGGAATGCCGGTAAAAATGTCCCATTTTTTGCTCTGCCCGTCCGGAGAGCACATCCTCCATGAAACAGAGCAGTTTGTCATACTCCGGCTCCCAGGCAGTATCCTTTACAAGATGCATGAGATACCGCCTGTAAAATTGTTTATCCTGATATAACGTGCCGTCCAGGTCAAATATTACAGCTTTTAAATCCTCATAGAAATTCAATGTGTCAACCTCCGTTTATTGTATTCCCGGTTATCCGATCATCTGTTATCCCTTTATGCCGGTGCCCACAATGGCCTCCGTGAACTGCTTCTGGGTAAAGAAGTACAGCACCAGTATGGGTATTATGCAGAAGGTTGAGGCGGCCATGATGAGCTGCGGGCTTGCGCCGTCTTCGCTGTTAAAGTACATAAGTCCCACCTGCAGCGGGCGCATGGCTTCGCTGGAAGTGACCAGCATTGGCCATTGAAGACTGTTCCATTTGCCGATAAAAGTGAGCAGCGAAGCAGTCATCAGTGTAGCCGAGCAAAGGGGCAATAATATTCTGGTAAGATAACCCCAGTGCCCAAGACCGTCAATCTGTGCAGAATGCCAGTAATCCCCGGGCAGCGACATAAAAGCCTGTCTCATGAGAAATATCGTAAAACCGCTGGTAATGGCAGGAAGCAATATGCCCATATAGGAATCGTAAAAGCCTTTACCGCCGGCGCCGAAGATGTTGTTCCCACCTGCAAAGGGTATATGGCGGATAATCATAAAATCCGGTACGATTGATATGTCACCCGGAATCAGCATTGTCATCAAAATCCCCACAAACAGCAGGTTTTTAAACCTGAATTTCAGGTTTGCCAGCGCATAGGCTATGGGTATGCATACGACCATCTGCAAAATTACCCCGCTGACCGAAATGACAATGGTGTTCCAGTAGTACCTGGCAAAAGTGGACTCCGGCTTATTCCACGCGTCGGCATAGTTCTGGGCTCTCCAGGTTTCAGGTATAAAAGTCGGTATGGACCGGTTAATTTCCTGAAAGGTTTTGAAGGAACTCAGAATCATCCAGATAAACGGAAATATACTGACGAATGCGGCAGCTGTGATGAAAATGTATACAAGCACCGTACTAATGCGTATCTTCCGGATTTTTTTCAGTACATATGTATTCATGGAAGCACCTCACTGATTATAGAAAACGTATTTATCCCCAAATTTTTTCTGGATAAGTGTTAAGCCCAGTACAATAATGAACATGATCACCGATAAGGCCGATGCATATCCCGCGCGGCTGTATTGATAGAAGTTTTTGAATATGTACATGGCGAAAGATGTGGTAGAGCCTCCCGGACCGCCTTCACCGCCGGTGAATACATAGAAGGCGTTAAAAGACTCGAAAGCTCCTATCACTGAAACAATTGACAGTAAAAACGTCGTTGGAGAAATCAAAGGCACGCTGATATGCCTGATTTTCTGCAATTTGCTTGCGCCGTCAATATCAGCGGATTCATAGATCTCCATAGGTATATTGCTAAAGCCTGATAAGTATACGACCACATTAAAGCCTATAGCATTCCATATGGCATATGCAATAATGATGCACAGCGCATAAGTGGGCCCCAGCAGTTCATCCGGCACACTGTTGGGCACAGTGCCCCCAAATGCGTTAATAAGCTTTTCAAGCACGGGGATCGAGTCTGTCATCCATTCCTGGCGCGCTATTCCAACCATGCTGAGCAAAGCGTTGAATATACCGTATTGGGTATTTGCCATCCAGCGGAATATAAATATAGCTGAAATAGAGGACGTGATATAAGGCAGAAAAAACGCTATCCTCAAGACATCCCGCAGTTTTGATGCCCTGATGTCAAATAAAATATGGGCAATAATAAATGAAAGCAGTATGGCCAATGGTACACTCAGCAGCAAATACCATAAGGTCACCAGCAGGCTCTGTCCGAACTGTCCTATTTTCAGGCCGATTATGGGATCCAGCTTAAACAGGTCCACAGTGAATAATTCCGCATAATTATTGAAGCCAATAAAAGCGTCCGGTTGAATGTTCCAGTCAAACAAAGATATGTAGAAACCGAAGAAAAGCGGAAATACTTTAAATATAAACAGGAGCAGCACAGCCGGCGTACAAAATAAAAATGCAATTCTCCAGTCCTTTGTATGCTTAACCTTGAGGCGTGTATCAGCAGATTCCCGTGATAGGGCTTTATTTTCTGCTGCTTTACGCTTGTATATAATATTATCCAGCATGTTAAGAACCACCAGCCTTTCCGGCCCACAAAAATTCAGTAAAATTAATCAACGCGATTACCGTGAGCCGGATAAGGCGTTAAAATCAATATTTATTTAAAATTCTATAAACAATTGTTTTTTCTCTAAACATATGTTTTAATTATATAGTAACCACTTATTATTAATTTGCTATTGTAAGAAGGTTAACTTTTAGTAAATGATATAATTCGGAATATATCACTTGCAAAAGACCTGCGTATAAGTCTTTTAAGCTAAATTGACAACAGATACCATTAATTTATAATAAGAAGTAATAATCCGGGGAAGGAACGGTGTGATGCATAGATGGAGAATACTATCCTGACTTATATAAAAGATAACCCCTACATATCGCAAAGCGAGCTTGCACAAAAGGTGGGCCTGTCCCGTCCTGCAGTGGCCAATTACATATCGAAACTGGTCAAGAGCGGAAAAATAGTAGGACGTGCCTACATCCTTCAGGATGAGAGCCGCATTATATGTATCGGAGGCGCTAATGTAGACAGGAAAGCCAAGCTGACAGGTCCTGTACAGATTGGAACTTCCAATATAGCAAGTTTTACGCAATCCTGCGGAGGTGTGGCCAGAAATGTGGCGGAGAATCTGGGGAGACTGGGTTGCCCAACCTCCCTGATCACATGCACCGGGGATGACAAGGACGGTACATGGCTGTTAAACCATACCGCAGAGCATAATGTTGACACAAGCCAGTCCTTTACCCTGCCTGCTCAGGCCACAGGTACATATACTACTATTCTGCAGGAAGACGGGTACATGTTCATTGCTTTAGACAATATGCAAATATATGAAAATATTGATATTGATATCATAAAGACCAAATTATCCTATATTTTATCCGCACATCTTGTATTTGTGGACGCTAATTTTTCTTCCGATATACTTGCCTATATCATTGAGCAATCCAAGTATAATAATTTGAATTTATGCCTGTCCTCCATTTCCTCATACAGAGCCAACAAATTGCCTTCCGATTTAGAGGGAGTCAGCCTTCTCGTGGGTACTAAGGAAGAATTTGAAATTATTGCAGGATCGGTGATAAGTAGGCCTTCCGATTATTTGGAGGTTTGTAAAAAGATAAGGCGCAAAGGAGTAAAAAACATTGTGCTCTATTTACAGAAGGAAGGCATATTTTTTCTGACTGAAGATGGGAATCATGAATTTATCCGCTTTGCAGATGTCAATGCCGTTGATACAACAGGTGCAAGCGATGCCCTTATAGCTGCGATTCTATTTGGCTTGAGCAGGGGCGAGTCTTTTTATAAATCCTGCCGGATGGGCATTGCGGCAGCATCTCTCACCATGCGCACCAATGAAACCGTATATCCCAATTTGACCGGCACACACTTATATAATATGACAGACTGAAAGTCCATGCCTGTATATCAGCTAAATATAAAAACCGGGGAGTTGATTCAAATAATTGAATAACTCCCCGTCAAACTACTGCTCTATTTAATACCCTGCACATTGTCCCGCCAGAAATGGACAGGCTTCCAGTTCAGCAGCTTTTTGGCCTTTTCATTGGAAAGCAATGTCTGGTAGCTGTCGAGCGGGACTCTGATGTCCTTTACTTCAGGGAATTCACTTTTCATCAGTTCGCCGCTTTTTATATCCATACTCGTATCATCGGCCGCAAGATTTATGGCCACGGAACCCAACCCGTCCGCCTCAATTGCCAGCCGGCAGGCGGAGGCTATATCACGGGCGTCAACATAACTCCACAGGATGGTGCGGCGTTTCCTGGGTTCGTGTATGAATCCCGGAAAATTGCCGTACATTTCAGGGGTGATGACGTTCCCTATGCGGAAGGAAACTATCTGCATACCGCTGCGGCGGCTTATCATATCCGCGGTTTTTTCGGCCACGATTTTGGATAAGCCATATGAATCCTCGGGAAGCTGCGGATGTTCCTCGTCTACCGGAACATACTGCGGCGCCAGATTTTGCCTTGAAAACACTATCCCATAGGAGGATTCGCTGGACGCTATGACCGCCTTTTTGATTCCCAGGCCCGCCGCCGCTTCAAGGATATTGTATGTGGACATCACGTTGTTCTGAAAGGTAACCTCGTTGGGATGGCTGTATGCCACCGGAATGGCGGCCATATGGACTACCGCGTCCGCGCCTGCCAGTACTCCGTAGCATTCTCCGAGATTTGTAAGATCAGCGGTCATGAACCTGGACAGGTTTTTTTTGGGCTTTGACACGTCCACACTCAAAACGTCATACCCGCTCTCCACAAAGTGCTCTGCCACATATGGGCCGAGAAGCCCGCTTACACCTGTTACAACTACTTTTTTCATATTGTATAACTCCCTTTTTCATTTTAATTGTCCATGCCGGTTGCCAGGACACACCCGCCTCGCAGGCAGATGTATCCGTCTTATTAAAATGTGGCGGTATCAGGGTTCTGAGAATACCCGCAGCAGCCCTTCAGATCTGAAACGACCTGCACATCCTGCACCGAAAGCTCAAAATCGAAAACCTCCGCATTTTCCCTGATCCGGGCTTCGGAGACCGACTTTGGCAGCGGTAAAAATCCCTTTTGCAAACTCCAGCGGACGCATATCTGCGCGATTGTCCTGTCATATTTCTTTGCAAGGGCTTGCATTTCCGGCACTTTAAAAATCAATCCCGTTCCCAGAGGGCTGTATGCCTCCGGCAAAATATTGTGCGCTTTGCAATAGGCGACCACCTCATCCTGGGTATCTCCGGGGCAAAGCCTGATCTGATTTACCATAGGCGCAACAGTTGCGGTCTTCATGAGCTCGTCTATATGCCTCGGGTGAAAATTGCTGATGCCTATGGAGCGGATGCGCCCTGCGGAATACAATTCCTCAAAGGCCTTCCAGCTGCCTGCATTGGCCTCCTGCCAGCGGTCTCTGTATTTTATGGGATTTGGCCAGTGGATGAGATACAGGTCCAGATAATCCGTATCCAGCTTTTTCATGGTTTCTTCAAAGGCCTTTATGGTATTCTCATAGCCGTGATCGGCATTGTGCAGCTTACTGGTAATGAAAATATCCTTTCTCGGGATGCCGCTCTGCTTTACCGCAATACCTACGCTCTGTTCATTTCCGTATCCTGCGGCAGTGTCTATATGGCGGTATCCCAGTTCCAAAGCCTTTTTTACTGCGGATACGGCGGTTTCTCCGTCCGGAGTCTGCCAGGTGCCAAAACCCACACATGGAATTTGAACCCCATTATGTAATTGATAGCAATCAGTTAATGATTTCACATTAATCCCCCCTAAAAAAGTATAGTTTTTTGATAAATTATTATCCAATAATAAAATTGTAGACCTTAACGTTAACTCTAAGTCAATAGCATTATCAAAATTTGGATCAAAATTTGGAAGATAATGTAAAAATTCCATGCGGAAAAATATAAAGGTGCCCTATGTGGGCACCCTTGATTGCAAAGTAGATTTTATAAATTTATTTTAATAATATTTATTTCTGTTTCTAAAATTCCATGTTTAATAATGCACATGGCTGTGACTGTGTCCATGGTCATGATCGTGATCATGAGTATGTTCGTGGCCGTGATCATGTCCGTGGTCGTATTCATCTTCAACTATCTGGTGATACAATGCTTTATACAGCTCCGCAACTGATTTAACCTTTTCCTCTGCCGTCATATTTTCAAAAAATTTCTCATTGCTGACGGCGGCCACAACTATTTCTGTCACAAAGCTTTCGCTGTTAATTCCACACATGTTTATACACCTTCCTTTCCCGCTTTATCTCTCAAATAAAATCTACTTATTCATTAACACTGTCAAATGTTCTTTCCAGCAAGACTCTGTTGCTCACCAGTGAAATTTCTATTATCCTCGCCTTGATATATTTCCTCTGATAAAAAGGTAAATCCTGTCATATTTAATTTTTCTGTAAAAGCAAAAAACCATAAAGGTTGCCCTGCAATGATACATGGTTTCAACCTTCATGGTTAATTTTTATTTACCCTCACTTGACAATGTCCAACACGCCTGAAAGCGATGAAATTGGCCGCTAACTGCGTTCTCGTCCTCGGAATACACAGAGTATTCCTTCGTCCTGCGGCCTTGTTATCATCGCAATTTCATCGCTTTCAGGTCGCAGAGTTTCCGGCGAGAGGATTTTCAGAAATTTTTGGCTCTAAAACGGAGTGAATAATTTGTTTATTCACGAGTATTTTGAGCCAAAAAGATCGAAAATCAGCCGACGAAAACCGTATTGTACATTGTCAAGGGAGGGTACAGTATTAAATTAATATTGAATTTTATCCGCATATTATTTCACGTATTCACACGTATTCATTGGAATGCATACATGAACGATTTTTCAAATCTTCCTGACTTGATTATCCTTACTGAATTATAAATCATTATCTGGTGGTTGTCCAATGATTTTACGCATTTATTTCGTTCATAGCTCCACCCACCGGTTTTTTTCGCTGCTGTCCAGGCATGCATCGACCAGCTCCATTATCCGGCGGCCTGTTTCAAAGGTGGCATAATTCTGCTCCTGTGCTTTATAGCTCCCGTCAAAAATGGAATTATAAAAGGCTTTTATGGCATTGGTCAGGGCGTCATGCCACCCCACGGAGTGACCCGCCGGCAGATTCCCGTATGCTTTTATCCCGTCGCTCAGATATTCCGGGGCGGCATATACCAGTTCATTGGGCTTATTCCGGTTGCCGATATTCAAAATATCCGGCTTTTCCTGATGCCATTCCAATAATTTTTCACTTCCGCTGACCGACAGGCTCAATGCATTTTTCTTGCCTGCCGACACCTGGGAAAAAATAAAATTAAAAGGAGTCCCGTCTTCAAACCTGCCCATGACAAAAGCTCCGTCTTCCGAGCTCATCCTCACCTCTTCCAGCTCACCCGGCTTAGTCCGGCGTTTTCTCACAGGGTGTGCTATAAACAAATTTGAATATACCGATTTGATCCTCTTTCCCGTGACAAACTGCGCCGTATCAAAGCAGTGTGAACCTATATCCGCAACAGCCCTGGATCTGCCTCCCATTTCCGGGTCCATCCTCCAGTCATAATCTGTGTCATACAGGAGCCAGTCCTGCAGATACTGTCCCGATACCATGAAAATCCGCCCGGCCTCTCCATGCCTGATTATCTGCTGCATTTGCTGCACCATGGCATTGTGCCGGTAGTTGAAATTCACTCCCGCGGCCACATCGTTTTTTTCCGCAAGCCGCGCCAGCTGCTCCGCTTCCAAAGCATCCAGCGTGAGCGGTTTTTCACAGTAAATATGCTTGCCCTTCAAAATTGCCTCTTTATTAACGGGAAAATGTAAGAAACTCGGAGTACAGTTATGTACGGCGTCAATGGTATCATCCTCAAGCAACGCCCGGTAATCCGTATACCATTTTTCAATTCCCAGCTGCCCGCTCACCAGCCTTGCGGCGGCTTCATCCTTTTCAACGATTGCCGCAACCTTCAGATTTGGAATTCTCCGGATCGCCTCAATATGCTGCTTTCCAATAAAGCCAGTGCCAACCACTCCTATCTGTAATTGTCCGCACATACGGAGCCCTCCTTTCCGGCTATTTGTCACAAATCACCTGAAGGCTTTTTTCCGTATACTGCATGACCTCGATTTCGTTCCCCTCGGGGTCCTGTATGTAAAACGCCCTGGAATGGCACCTGAGAGGAGCCTCTTCAACTAAAAACGGGCGCCTGAACGGAGACTTTCCCGCCGCCGGGCCATGTGTGAGCTTAACGCCCTTGGCTTCCAATGTTTCCGCAGCCTCCTCAATATTCTCCACAATCAGGCATATATGATGATGCCCCTGATTTTCCCATGGATCGTTATCGCTGTACTGCTCATTGAAAAGCTCGATAAATTCACCGGGAGCCACTTTCAGGTATGTAAGCCACGGATTTCCGTTCTGATGGCGCAAAGTAAACATAAATTCAAGCTCCAGAGTGTCTCTGTAAAAGGAGACCATTTTTTCGAAATCATGGCATCGAAAACTTGTATGGGTGATATTTTTTATTCCGGACATTTTCTCATCTTCCTTTCTGCTTATCACATAAAATTTGCAAGCTGTCCCCGGTAAATTCCATTATTTCAATATCATTGCCTTCAGGGTCCTGAATAAAGGCGCACAGGCTTCCGCACATCCCGGGCCTGTAGTCCTCATATGGCTCCGACATGCGTGGGGCAACCAGCGCAGGGCCGTGGTATACCGGGATACCTTTGGCCTCCAGACTGCGTATCGTTCCGGCATAATCACTTATTTCAAAGCAAAAATGATTTGGGGAATGATTCAGGAATTTGTTGTCTCCCGTATAGCTTTCGGAAAACAGCTCTATAAACTGACCTTTTGACACGCGGATATAGGTCAGCCACAGTTCCCCCCTGTCGTTATCCAGGTGGAATATTTCCTGCAGCCCCAATTTATCCACGTAGAACTCTCTCATGGCTTCAAAGCTCTTGCAGCGCAGGGCTATATGCCCCAAACGGGTATATTTGATCGACATAATAAAATCTCCTTTTTTATTTATTGAGCATAGGTTCGCCCTTGTAATTGACATAGATTTCTTCATTGCCGGGCAGTATCTGCCCCACGGCAATTTTATAAATATATCCGGCGGACTCCTCCGGTGAAATCTGCCCGTTATCTCCGCCCATGGCGGTCTTCATCCTTCCCGGATGCACGGCAAAAACTCTGGCATTTATATTCAGCTCATTAAAGGTCTCCTTTAATGAAAATGAATATTGGGCTATGGCCGTTTTGCTTAAGCAATATGCCGGGAACCAGCTGCCCACATGGTCAATGGCCATTATCTCCGAGGAAATATTTATAACGGCCGGATTTTTACTTTTCTTCAGCAACGGTAAAAATACATTGTTCAGATAAATAGGCCCTATAGTGTTCACTTTAAATGTTTTTAACAGATTTTCGTAGGTGTCCTCAGTAATGTAACCATTCCTGTTAAGCAGGACCCCCGCCGAATTGATTACCGCGTCAATGCTGTCTGCCTGTTCATTTACAAGCTTTCCGGCATTTTCTATATCCTTGGGCTCGGCAACATTCAGCTTAAAAATGCTCAAATTCTCATTATCCCTTACAGCTTCAAGCTCCCGGATATTGTCCGGTGATGAAACACCTGCGAAAACCCTGTGACCCGAATCCAAAAACTTTTTTACAAGGCAGAACCCCAATCCCCTTGACGCCCCTGTTATCAGAATATTCATACTAAAATCTTCCAACCTGGTACCCTCATCTTTCCGGTTCGTACTTTAAATTAAATAATATGCCGCATTGTTTGATCGTTTCAGGCAATACGTGCACCTCTCCGGGATAGTTCCCCTTTTCTAAATTTTTTTAATATTGACCTTTTCTTTTCCGGCCACGCCTCTGATGTAGGAAACGGCGTTTTTGTACTCTTCATAGGTCTGCATATGCTCCACGAACAGAGTCGTGTCCGGCCCCAACTGTTCGGTCAGCTGCAATACGCCGGCAAAGTCAATACTGCCCTGTCCCGGAGCTACCTCTCTTATGCCGCAGGGGAGGATATTGGATATGTACACATCCTTGGCATGTATACTTTTTATATATGGCCCCAGCTTTTTATAGCAGTCTTTTATGAATTCGGTGCTGTTAAGGTACCTGTCAACGCTGTTTATCATATTTGTATAGTCCAGGTGGACCCCCATGGCTTTCCGGTCAATGTCTTTTATAAGTTGCAGGTAATCGTCTGGTGAGTCTGGATGCATCCAGGGCATGGGCTCCAGGGTATAAAAAGTGTGCCTTGGCTTTACGCTGTCAATGATGGACCGCACCGTGTCCACAATAAGCGCATATGTATCCCCGGAATAATTGCTTTTGTAGCAGCCGTCCCAGATTTCTCCCGTGGTTCCCGCAATATTGACACAGCAGTTGGCGTGCAATTCATCGGCAAGGGCTAATTGCTGCCTTGAAAATTCCAATGCTTCGCGGCGCTCCTGTTCGTCCTTAGCCAGTGAATTTTTCCAGATGCCCACTTCACCGAATACAAGATTATTTCCCCTGGCATATTTGATATAAGTTTGTTTAACTTCAACCGCATCTGTATAATCAACAGGTGCCAGTACCGCACTGTACTCCAGATCCCTGACCAGCTCAATCCACCCGTCCGGATCGGAATAGCTTTTTGGAATGCCTCCGCCTATTCTCATAAATATGCCCTCCCTTTAAGAATTACCTCAATTGACCTCCTGAATTGGTTTCCTAAAAGTTTTCCAGAAGTTCTAGCATAAGCTTAAGATCCGGCCTCGCGTCCACATAGGAGTACCTGCCCGTACCGCCGGGATAATACCCCGCCTGTTTGAGTGAAAATCCCTTTTCACTGAGAATTTTAACTTTTCCGTCGGTGTCCTTTATTGTAAATGCAATGTGATGAAAGCCCTCTCCGTTTTTATTGAGGTCATCCCTCCAAACGCTGGGAGTATGGTCGGGTTCAATCAATTCAAGCTGCAGCTGCCCTATATTGAAAAACATCATTTTGCAGGTGGCCCCGCACGGCTGGCCCTTATATACCGTACGGACCTCCTCGTACTTTCCTGAGGCTACCACAGGAGGGCATTCCATTCCGAAGAAATCCGCATAGGCCTTGCCCGTCGCCTTTATGTCCTCCACTACCAAGCCTATCTGACAGATCACATCTGTTCCAAGATAACCCTTTGACATAATAAACCACCCTCTCCTATATACCGTTCTAATATATTTTTAGACTTTAAGGTTAATACTTTCAATATAAAATTGCCCGTCCTCTAGCCCTTTACAGCTCCTATCGTGATTCCCTTTACAAAATATTTCTGAAAGAAGGGATAAACAATCAGCATGGGAAGGGCTCCCATAACCGCCACCGCCATTTTTATGCCTGTGGCAGGCAGCGACATGCCCCTGACTGAGGAGGCCGATGAATTGCTCTTCATAAACTGGACATCCAGGAGCATTTTATTCAAAATAACCGGAATACTGTAAAGCTTGTCGTCATTTATAAAATACAGGCCGTTCAGCCAGTCGTTCCAATAGCCCAGACCCACCAATAACGCCAGTGTGGCAATGATGGGAAGCGACATGGGAAGTACTATTTTCACCAGTATGCCCGTCTCCCCCGAGCCGTCAATCCTGGCCGCTTCGATTACGGCATCCGGAATGTTGCTTGTAAAATAAGTGCGCATCATTATTATGTAAAATGCGCCCAGCAGCAGATTCGGAACAATCAGCGCCCAAAGCGTATCCTTTATATGAAATATCTGCGTCCACATCATATAGCTCGGTATCAGGCCGCCGTTAAAAAGCATTGTGAAAAAAACAAAAAATGCGAATATATTCCGGCAGGGCAAGTCCTTCCTTGACAGGGGATAGGCGAACAATGTGGTGAACACCAGATTTGTCAGCGTTCCTATTGCAGTTATAACAATTGAGATCAAATAACCTCTGACAATGGAGGATGAGTCTATCAGCAGGTATTTATAGGCGTCAAAGCTGATTTTCAGCGGAATAAACGAATACCCGTACTTTATCAGTGTTTTTTCTTCTGTGATGGAAGATACGATCAGCAGTACGAAAGGCAGTACGCAAAGTAATGCCAGGCCCACCATAATAATATGTGAAACAGCTTGAAAGGTTTTGTTCTTTTCAACCATGACTTTTTACCACCCTTCCCTTAGAATAGTGCATCTTCCGAGCTGATTTTTTTTACTACGAAATTGGCGGACAATACCAGAACCAGCCCCACCATGGACTGGTAAAAACCCGCCGCGGACGCCATACCGATATTATTGGTCTGCATAAGGCCCCTGAACACATAGGTGTCGATGGTATTGGTAACATCCAGAAGAGGGCCGCTGTTCATGGGGATCTGATAGAAAAGTCCGAAATCGGAGTAGAATATTTTCCCCACCGCCAGTAATGTCAAAGTTATGATGGTGGTTTTCAGCCCCGGCAGGGTTATATTGGTGACCTGCTGCCATCTGCTTGCGCCGTCAATAACCGCGGCTTCGTAGTATCCCCTGTCAATTCCCACAAGTGTGGCATAGTAAATAATGCAGTAATAGCCGAAGGTCTTCCACAGGTTTACAAATATTATGATGAAAGGCCAGGGTTTCGGGTCGGAATACCATGAGACGGTTTTTATCCCAAAGGTCTCTAAAATACTGTTGTTTATAAATCCCGTATCGGTACTTAAAAAAGCGTATACCAGGTAGCTTACCACAACTATGGAAATCAGGAACGGTATCAATATGATGGTTTGATAAACCTTTTTTGCTGCTTTTGCGGTGATCTCATTCAATATGACGGCCACGGTTATGGCTATTACCGTACCTAAAACAATAAATGCTATATTATAGCCAAGGGTATTTCTCGTAATCGTCCATGCATCCTTTGTCTTAAATAAAAACTTAAAATTGTTCAGGCCTACGAAACGGCTGTTGAATACTCCCAATCTGGCGTTAAATTGTTCAAAGGCAATGACCAGTCCGGCCATGGGTATGTAGTTGTTTATGAGCAGGTATATTGTGCCGGGCAGCATCATCAGATATAACGGCAGAAATCTTTTGAATTTGTTTTGCTTCAAGCCGGAAAGTTGCTGTGTTTTTTCAGCCCTCATGTTCCGTCCCTCCTAGAAGTTCATAAAGAAACAGTCGGGGGAGATCAAATTCTCCCCCGGCTTTGTTGTTTTATTTCTGCTCTGCCAACCAGGCATCCAGCTGCTTTTGCTTTTCGGTGATAATTGTATCAATGCCCGCATCCTTTAAATCCTTATTAAACTTGGACAGATATTTATCAGGATCCAGAGAACCGCAGTTCAGGGCGTTGACATATTTGCTCACTACGTTGCTGCAAGCGGTCACTTCATTCAAAACGGCCGTATTGTCAAAGCTGAAGCCATATGCCGGAGACGGGTGTCCCGAGGAATTGAAAACCTCGTATTTTTCATATACATCTTCAGGATATCCGTTCCAGACATAGGACAGCTGCATGTTGGGCCATGCCCAGGCGGTTACGTTATAACCGGCGTTACCGGCGTTAATGCCCTCGGGATAGTCTATAACTCCCTTTTCCTTATCCTTGAACACATAATGCTTGCCTTCAATACCATTTATAAAAATATTGGCAAGTTCCTTATTTGTGTACATTTCATTTAAAATTTCCATTGCCCTTTCAGGCTTCTCGCTGTTTGCGGGAATACTCCAGCAGGGAGAAGTTTCGCTGGTAGTGCCAAAGGGCTGTACCAGAACGCAGTCCACGATGGGCTTCCCGATTTCCCTCGAAAGTCTTGCTTCAGTGTCGGGAGCAGGGCCTGTATACAGGTTTGCAAAGCTGACGCCCGCTTTGATCAGATTTTCACCGGATTCCGTGTTGCTGGAAGCGTCCGGCATGATATAGCCCTTCTTTGCCCAATCATACATGGTCTTGACATAGTTTTTGTATCCTTCGCTCTCATAAATATTTACAACCTTGGTGCTGTCCGAGAAAGCATTTTCCAGACCGCCCAATACTGAATCACGTGAATCACCCAATCCGTCGGCGGGAAGGACAACGCTCATTTTCCCGTTGCTTGATGCCAGAGGATACATTTCCGGATGTGCGGCCTTTACTTTTGCCAGCGCCTCTCCCAAAGTTTTTAAGTCTGTAATCTTTTTATAATCTATCTGCAGTTGGTCTGCCAGGGTTTTATCAACGGCGGCTCCGACGACATTCTGCTTTCCCTTGTTGAAGGGGACGCCATAAATTTTGCCGTTAATGGAATCGCATTTCCAATCTCCTTCGCTGATTGCCTTTAAGGTTTCCTGCCCTTTTGTTTCCAATAAACTGTCAAGTTCAATGATCTGTCCTGTCGCGGCCAAAGAAGCAAGTGAAGAATTTAATGCAAAAGCAGGGAACAGGTCCAGTTTTTCTCCCGAGGCCAGAATAAGATTTACCTGCTGTGCCCAGGTGCCCCACCCTACTCTTCTCAGTTCGATGGTTGTATTGAATTTAGCTTCGGTAATTTTACTTGCGGTCTGAGCTACAAGATTGACATCTTCGGTTTTACCTTCATCAAGCATCAATATTTTTACCGTATACGCGTCCTGCTTTACAGGTGTATTAGCAGAGCTGCCGGCAGAATTCCCGGCAGTGGAATCACCGTTCTCTGCGGCATTTGAGCCACAGGCAGCCAGTGAAGCCGTTATCATCATACCGGCCAATATCAGGGAAAGCATTTTTCTAAATTTCATATTCTTCGCTCCTTTTTTGTTTCTATCGGATCCGCTGAATTAATCTTAGCATAATGCAAATTCTGATTCCGCCATTATTCTGTCACCTTGTATTACTATTTTGATGGTTATATTTAATTGTTGGGAAAATCATCAATTTTCTGTTCTGAAATAACACTATTCTGACATGGCAGAGGATGCCGCTATCTGCTTTTGCCTGTCCGTTATGGGATTTGTGCCCATTATTTTCTTATAGACCTTGGAAAAATAAGAAAAATTGGAATAGCCGATTTTAGCGGCTACCACATTGATTGGAAGTGAGGTTGTCCTCAACAGTCTCTGGGCGACCTTCATTTTTTCAGTCATAACAAACTCCGAAAGGGACGTACCCACTTCCTGCCTGAATAATCTTGATATATAGTCCGGACTTAAATATACGGCTGTGGCTATATGCGACCTCCGTATATCGGATTCTATATGCTCGTGTATGTACCGGATGATTTTGCCGATCTGGTTGCCGGCCGACTCATGGGATATGATGGTTTTTTCAAAATAATTTATGACAAAATCAATGAGATCCTTCATTTCGTCAATTGATTTATAAAAACTCAGTGACTTCTTTAGTGCTTCCTGATCGTTAAAAATGTCCTTTATGGAAATGTCCAGCCTTTCCGAGGTTTTAAAGACCATACGCATAAATTCCTGGTAAAATCTCTGCAGGGTTTCCGCATCCAGCGTCCCCTTTTCGGCCTGCAAATCCAGATAACGTGTGGCCTCCTCCTTCACTATCTGCCCGAAGCCGTCTACCAGCAGATCTGTCCACCGCTCCATATTCAGGGTGTAAAAGCTTTCCTTTTTTCCCGCGGAACCCCGTCCCAGCAAAAACACCCTGCTGATTAAAGCCACATTGTTTTCCCTGAGCTGAACCAGTTCTCTCACACGCTCCGTAAGCTCCCCCATCCTGACTTTTTCCCCTGTATAGCAGGCAATACTGCAGTGAAAATAATAATCGCAGACGTGGATCACATAATCCAGCTGCCGTTCCACCGCAGACATATCAATATCCGGATTTTCCCCGCCGTATGAGATAAAAGCGAAATTCCTGCCGTCCAGCCTTGCCAGCAATATTTTCTGTCCGTAATTGCTGAAAATCTCCGATAATATGTTGGTCAAAGCATATCTGAACAGGCTGTCGTTCCATTCCTCGGTAACATTTGTCCACCGTATGGTATTGATTATGACAAAATAAAAGCCGGAGCTTATGCCTATTGGAATTTGCAATTTTTTGAAATCTTCCTGCAAATGCTCAATATCTACCTGCTTTCCTGAAAACCAGTCCTTCAGGATTCCGTCAAGCAGTGAATCCTCTTTTTCGGACCACAGTTTCCCGTAAGAATAATATTTCTGATATTCCTGCCTGCTCTTGACCTTGTTGAGGGCCCGCACCAGCGCGTTCTGTATGTCCTCGCTTCTTGCGGGCTGGACTATGTAATCAAAGCTGCCCAGATGGACGGCCTCCTTTGCATACATAAAGTCCGCATAAGCAGTCAGAAATATGCACTCGGTTGTATATCCTCCGGCCTTTACCCACCTGAACAGGCTCAGCCCGTCCTCTACTGGCATTTCAATATCACAGAGCATAACGTCTACCGTATTCAGATTAAAAATCTCTTTCGCTTCAAAAGCGTTGAAAGCTTTCAGTACCCTGGTAACTCCTATCCTGTTCCAGTCAATGCTGGTAATAATCCCGCTCACTACGCTGGTCTGATCGTCAACTATCAAAACTACCATTTTTACCCTCCTATTCTGAAAGAAGCAGGTACAGCCCCGGTTTCATAAGGCATAAAAATTTCTATGCAGGAGCCTTCTGCCTGATTGGAAAAATAAAATGTACTTTTATTATGATATATTAATCCGAAGCGGTGTTTAACATTTGCTATACCCATATGGCCGCTCTCATAGCTGACCTTTTCCTGATTTAATTCCTCCAGTATTTTTTCGGGAAATCCGTTTCCATTGTCGGAAATAGTGATGTTTACATATCTGTCCTGCTCAGTTTCCAGCAATACTGCCTTTATCTTTATAATCAGCTGCCTTTCATGGCATACCCCGTATTTTACCGAGTTCTCCACAAAAGTCAGAATTGATAAGGGCGGTATTTGAAAATCCATGAGCTGTTCACCTATATTGACCTGGCACACCGGCGGGCTTGAAACGCTCATCTGCTGCAGGGAAATATAATTGTTGACGCTTTTCAGCTCCTCCGCCAGGGGCACCAGACGGGCATTGTTGCTGAGCATATAACGCAGATACCCCGACAGCTCTATGATCATTTCCTGTATCTGCATGTACTTCTTTTCCTGGGCCATGCCGCATATGCTCTTGAGACAATTCAGATAAAAATGCGGCTTGATCTGGAGCTGCAAATACTGGAGCTGGACCTGCTGCTTCTCAAGCTCCTTTTCATAGGACTGAATGGTAAGATTCTTGATCTGCATTACCATTTCATTGAACGTGGCGCTGAGCACTTGAAATTCATTGATTCTGTAATTATCCACCATCCTGGCCTCCAGATCGCCTGATTTTATGCGGTTCATAGTATCAAGCAGCCTTTGGAAGGGCTGAAAATATGAATGCTCCAGGAGATAAAACAGGGCCGGAATGATCAGAACAAACAAAACGCTGGCGATCAGCAGCCCCAGCAAAACCACGTCAAGAGTCTGCAAAATGCCGTGATAGGGTTCCAGATAGACGAGATTTATTTTGGCGTAATCCGAATAATTCTGTGTTGTGAAATAGTCCTGTCCGGAGCCGGTGATATAATATGACTCTGTTTTTTTCTTCAGGTCTATATCTTCCGCTCTCACCTTGTCGATCATGGTGATGGCGTCGCCGCTGTTTGTGGAATACAGCAAAAAGCCGTCTTTTGGCCTCCCCTTGGAGTCCTGCGGCTTGATAATCTTGTCGAAATCCACCATGGAAATAATATAGAGACCGCCTTTGCCCAGGATTCTGAATAAATAATACTTATCTCCTGTTTTTTTGCTGAACCAGCCCAAGGTCCCGTAGTTCCCCTTTGTTTTGGTGAGATTCCTCAAAAAGTCCTTTATGTCCTTTTTTTCACCATAGGAGTATGTATAGCTGTACAAATCCCTGTACAGCTGATTTTCATCCGTATAAATGAACATGCCGCCTATCATGGGATAGCTCAGCATAATATCCCTGTATTTATCAATTATGTTGTATGTGTACGCATTTGCCTCGTATGGGTTCAGTTTTGTATGTAAATACCTGTAAGAGCTGTCATTGGCGGACAACGCCACCATAAAGTTTTCGATATTATGTAAATCATTCTCGAGGGTCTGCTGATAGAGGTAAATGGTATTGATGCTGCTCTCAAAGACTCTGTCATTAGTTCGTTTGACCGTATAAATATTGTAAATGACCAGTATGGTAAGTAAAGGAATAACGACAATCATCATAATGTGTATTATCTGTTTCTTAGAAGAAATACTTACTTTGGTTTTCATAAATACCTCATCCTTTAACTTTACATTTGCTTTTACTTTACCATCAAATAATTATTTAAACAAGATATAAGCTTCCCTGTGATGCAAAAGATTTATTTTTGCTGTTGACTTTTTCCATTTTCTGTAGCAATAATATATATGGTATATAATCACTTACCAATACACAATATGTAGTATATTTTTAAATATACCGCATAGAATGAACTAATGCAAAAATCTAAGTGAATAAAAGGAGATACGGTTAATTATGATAAGACAGGTCATTAAAAGAGATCGCTCCATGGTTCCCTTTAAAAAAGAAAAAATCATACTGGCAATATTCAAAGCAGCCAACGCCGTGGGAGGAAACGACTTTTCCACCGCAGAAGCCCTGGGCGCGGAGGTGGTTAAAACCGCCGAAGGGCTTTATCCCGATGGAATTGCAGATGTGGAAGGCATTCAGGATATTGTGGAGAAGGTCCTCATTGAAGCCGGCCATGCAAAGACTGCAAAGGCGTACATACTCTACCGTGAAAAAAGGCGTTCTGCAAGGGAGACCAACGCCCTGACAGGCGCCACTATCAACATGTTTTCAGAATACCTGAATGACCGCGACTGGAAGGTAAACGAAAACGCAAATACCCAGAAATCCATAAACGGGCTCAATAACTATGTGCGGGAGGCCTTCACCAGAAACTACTGGCTGCACGAAATTTACCCCGAGGATGTCAGGAAAGCCCATCAATCCGGGGATATACATCTGCACGATCTGGGCTTTTTCGGACCTTACTGCGCCGGATGGGATCTCAGGCAGATCCTGACAAACGGCTTCGGCGGCGTGCCGGGAAAGGTGGAATCCAGGCCGCCGAAGCATCTCCGTTCTTTTCTGGGCCAGATAGTGAACTCCACCTTTACAACACAGGGTGAGACCGCCGGCGCACAGGCATGGTCCTCCATCGATACCTATTGCGCTCCCTTCATCCGCTATGACAGGCTGGATTACAGGACGGTGAAACAGGCCCTGCAGGAATTCATATTTAACCTGAATGTGCCTACAAGGGTAGGATTTCAGTGCCCCTTCTCCAACCTGACCTTTGACCTTGTCCCTCCGGGCACCTTAAAGGATGAAAGCGTAATAATAGGCGGGCGGCTGATGCCTGAGAAATACGGAGATTTCCAGCCTGAAATGGACATATTCAACATGGCTTTCTGCGATGTCATGATGGAGGGGGACTCCAAGGGAAGGGTATTTACATTTCCCATTCCGACAATAAATGTGACCAAAAACTTTGACTGGGACAGTCCCGTCACAGGGAAATTCATGGAGATCACATGCAAGTACGGTATCCCGTATTTTTCAAACTACATAAATTCGGATCTGTCGCCGGAGGATGCCCTCTCAATGTGCTGCCGTCTGCGGCTTGACACCTCCCAATTGAGAAAAAGAGGCGGGGGGCTTTTCGGCTCCAATCCTCTCACAGGCTCAATCGGCGTTGTCACCATAAACCTGCCCAGGCTCGCCTATACTTCAAAAAGTGAATCTGAGTTTGCCACAAGACTTTGGCAGCAGATAAATACCGCTAAAGACAGTCTGGAAATCAAACGCAAGGTCATTGAGGAGCAGACGGCCAGGGGTTTGTATCCATACTCGGCCAATTATCTCAAAGATGTCAAACAGAGAACCGGCTCCTACTGGTACAACCATTTCAATACCATCGGGATAATAGGCATGAACGAAGCCTGCCAGAACCTGCTGGGCCCGGATAATGACCTTTCCACGCCCAGAGGGCAGCAATTTGCCGCAGGAGTATTAAATTACATGCGCAATGCCATTAAGGAAATACAGGATGAGACCGGACACTACTACAATCTTGAAGCCACTCCTGCGGAGGGGGCAAGCTACCGGCTCGCCCAGAAAGACAGGGAACGGTTCCCCGATATTATCACAGCGGGAGAAAAAACACCTTATTACACCAATTCATCCCAGCTGCCGGTGGGCTTTACCGATGATATTTTTGAAACGCTGGAGCTGCAGGATGAGCTGCAATCCATGTATACGGGAGGGACGGTGCTGCACCTTTACCTGGGTGAGGAAGTAAAGGATACCTCTACCGCAAAGCAGCTGATCAAAAAGATATTCACAAATTACAAGCTGCCGTATATTTCCCTGACCCCTACCTTCTCCATATGCAACGATCACGGGTATATTTCAGGGGAGCAGTACAGCTGCCCGGAATGCGGAGCTCCCACAGAAGTGTGGAGCCGTGTCGTGGGATATCTCCGCCCGGTCCAGAACTACAACAAGGGAAAACAAGAGGAGTATGCCCAGCGCAGAAAATTTGTCATTAAAAATGCCGGATAAGGCAAACCTAAACTGCGTTGAAAGCCAGCTTAAAAGCAATATTCGCCTGGAAGGCGAAGGTTTTCAACCGTAATTGACTCTGGTAACCGTGGGAAGTGGATGTAAAATGATTATTTCGGGCATGGTAAAAAATTCATTGATCGACTATCCGGGGCTTATAGCATGCGTGCTCTTTGTGCCGGGCTGCAATTACGACTGTTTCTACTGCCACAACCGCCACCTTTTAGAAGGCACGCATGAGGATATGCCGCTTCAGAATATAGAAGCCTTTCTGGAAAAGCGCGCAGGATTTCTGGACGGCGTTGTAATTTCCGGGGGTGAGCCGACGTTACAGCCGGATCTGGCGGCTTTTATGCGTATGCTGAAAAAGCTGGGCTACAAAGTGAAGCTGGACACCAACGGGTCTTCCCCGGAGGTAGTCGGCAGTCTGCTGCAAGGCGGATTGTGCGACTATTTTGCCGTAGATTACAAAGCTCCTGCCGCAAGGTATGAAGAAATATGCGGAGACCATGCCTCCTCAGAAAAAGTGCTTAAAACCATAGAGCTCCTGCTGTCCCATCATGCCTGTTTTGAAGTCAGGACAACTGTGATCCCCCAGCTGTCCGACGACGAACTCCTCCGCATGTCACAGGAGCTCCCCATTCTCCCCCGGTATGTCCTGAACCGCTACAGGGCCCCCGAAGCATATCCCGCCCGCCATGAGGCAAAAATAAGGGAGCAGCCCCGCAAGCAGTCGGAGATACGCGCTCTGGCCGGACTCATCCGGCCATACCAGCCCAATGTAATATGCTGACTGTATCTGGCATACCTCTTAAAATATGGAACTTTCTGTTATCAGCCTTCGTCCATAAATAATAACTCCCCATTATTCATGAGAGGAAAACAGAAATGCATAAAAAAGCTTTATTATTAATAATTATTTGCAGTTTTTTGATATTAATAATCTGCAGCTGCAGTAACAGGACAACTGTAATAAAAAATGAAAATGAATCTGTTGCTGCCGGTGGGATATCTGCTGAAACTCTGGCATTGGAGAATACAATAAAAGAAAAACCAACCCTTTACCAGCAGCTTCAAGCAGCGTTTCATGAGCTTGACAACCAGGATATTTCAGATAGAAAAAGCGAATTTGACAGTGTTGAGTTTTTAGACTTTACTATGAAATTATTTAAGGATTTTTTGAGCAGCGAACAGGCTTATGCCACATCTGAATCCGATTATAACAAATTGTCAGACTTAATAAATGTTTTCCCGCTGGAAAAGGGCAGAATATTCACTTATTGCGGGACTTCACTGCTCTTTGGGGATTCCGGGAAAACAGACTTTGCATATTTGCAAACCAAAGCTGATGGTAAAATAAATGTATCCGCATTATATGAAAATTCCTTCAAAGACATTTTGAATGTTGTTCAGCCCGGCAAAGACAAAAATCTGATTATATTAACCGGGCGCAGCCGGGGCGGCAAACCGTGGAAAGCTTTTGCGGACGGCTTTTATATTAAAGATGGCATTGCCGGAAAAACATCGATTCTCGAGGATTACAACGATGATTTCTGGTGTGTGGACTCCGGGGAAGGTACAATATTCCTGGTGCATTCCTTATCGGCCGAAACATATATCAATAAAGCTCCCGGCAAGACACTTGAAGTGGAAGCAGGTGAGGCCAAGCTTACTCTCAGCTTTGACAACAAATCCTTAAAGTATGCCGTACAGCCTGAGACTATTCAACGATAGCCGGAAATTCCTATCCCTGCCGGTCCGCAAGTACAATTTATAGCACGTCAGCAGGGAATTTTCCGGTTTCAGAAATATCCTTACCTTTTGCGCGTTTCACCGGGAAGTACTGAGGTACACTGTACCTCAGTACTTCCCGGTGACTCAAATTCATATTGTCTTTCTGACTTTTCTGGCGGCTGATACAAGGTTTTTCAGGCTTTGGGCCGTTTCCTTCTCACCCCGGGTCTTCAAGCCGCAGTCAGGGTTGACCCACAACTTCTCGGGCTTGATCTTTTCCAGAATTGCGGTCAGCGCGCCCACAATTTCATTCTCACCCGGTATGCGCGGGGAATGTATATCGTAAACGCCCGGGCCCACCTCCGTCTTGAAATCCGCTTTATTCAGCGCATCTATTATGGATAGATTTGAACGCGAAGCTTCAAAGGAGATGACGTCGGCATCCATGCCGTCGATATATTTTATGATATCTTCAAATTCGCTGTAACACATATGGGTGTGAATCTGGGTTTCGGGCCTGACCGAGGAATGGACCAGACGAAAGGCGGATATGGCCCAGTTCATATAGTCATTCTCCCAATCGGAGCGCCTTATGGGCAGCTTTTCCTTAAGCGCCGCTTCATCTATCTGAATGATCCGGATACCGGCCGCTTCAAGATCCGCCACCTCTTCCTTGATGGGAAGGGCTATTTGAAATGCCATTTCCCTGCTTGAGATATCCTCTCTGGGGAAGGACCAGTTCAAAATGGTAACAGGACCCGTAAGCATGCCCTTTACCGGTTTCTTTGTCAGGCTCTGGGCGTATTTGCTCAATTCCACCGTAATGGGCTTCCTTCTTTTTATGTCGCTCCATATGATCGGAGGCTTGACACAGCGGGTGCCATAAGACTGTACCCAGCCCTTCTTTGTGAACAGGCAGCCTTCCAGATGTTCTCCAAAGTGCTCCACCATATCGTTGCGCTCAAATTCTCCATGCACCAGGACATCCAGGCCTATTTCTTCCTGCTGGGAAATGCAGTCGGCCACTTTTGCCCTGATTTCCTCATCATACTGCTGCTGTGTTATTTCCTTTTTTCTTAGTTTTGCTCTGAGCGCCTTTACATCGGCGGTTTGAGGAAATGAGCCGATTGTGGTGGTTGGCAGGACAGGCAGCTTCAGCTTTTTCTTCTGCAGCTTTTCCCGTTCTCCAAAATCAGGAGTCCTCATAAAATCACTGACCTTTAAACTCGAGATCTTCGCCTTTATCCCCGCATCCGCATAATGATTTCTGGTCTTCAAGCTTTCTGCATTACGAATAAATATATCATTTGAAGTGTACTCCGGATCCTCAGAAAGCTTTTTTAAATCCTCCAATTCCCCAAGCTTTTCCTGTGCAAAAGCAAAGTGCGCTTTATACTGCTCATCCATACCGGCCTCATTTTCAAGAGTGTATGGAACATGGAGCAGAGAGCAAGAGGTGGATATGACTATATTTTCATGGGCAACGGATTTGCCCAGTCCCTGCAATAACTTCAGTGTCTCTCCATAGTTATTCCGCCAGATATTTTTCCCGTTTACTACTCCCGCAAACAGAAGCTTATCCTCCGGAAATCCATACAACCGCACCAGCTCGGCGCTGCTCTTGCCTTCTACAAAGTCCAGCCCTATACCGTCAAATTTCATCTTGGTCACATATTTGTACACATCGCGGATATCACCAAAATAGGTTTGCAGCGCTATTTTAAGCTTGCCCTTCTTTTCAAGCAAATAGCAGTACAGGCAGTTGAACAATTCAAAATCATCCTTATCCATATCCGTCACGAGCGAAGGCTCATCCAACTGCACCCATTCCGCTCCCAGGTCGTAAAGTCTGTGAAAAATATCCGCATATGCCTTTATCAGTACGTATATGAATTTTTCCCTGTTGACGCCTCCCCTGTAATCGGCAAGCTTTAAAAATGTGAAGGGCCCAATAAGTACAGGCCTTGTTTTTATATCAAGTGATAATGCTTCCTTGAACTGTTCAAAGGGCTTTTCACCGTTTAACCGTATCTCCGTCCCCTCTTCCAGGACCGGAACGATATAGTGGTAATTGGTATTGAACCATTTGCGCATGGACAGAGCTTTGACATCGCCTTTATCTCCCTGGTAACCCCTGGCCATTGCAAAATATGTACCCAGCTCATCAAGGCCCAGCTCCCTGTATTCCTGCGGAATTACATTCAGAAGATACGCCGTGTCCAGGACCCCGTCGTAAAATGAAAAGTCGTTGGACGGTATAAAGTCCAGACCGCTTTGTTTCTGCAACAGCCATTGTTTTTTTCTCAGTTCCCTTGAATTTTCCTGAAGGACCTGGGCGGAAATGTTTCCTTTAAAATAGTCCTCCGTCCAGAATTTGAGTTCCCTCTGGCTTCCCACCCGGGGATAGCCTGTGATTGCGTTTTTTGACATAGTTATTCCCTCCATTTTTAACAGGAGAAAATAGGCTAATAATAAAATTATCTCCTATCTTCATTCCCCAAGATATACTGCCGACATTGCGGCCAAATGCTTCAGGCAGGTCTCCTGACTTCCCTTCCTTCTACTCTTCCTTGCCTTCCCGGTATAACCAGTGGCGAGATGTCATCTCACAGGAATTTCGTCCAGGTCACAGTAGTGGGTGCTGCTTCGGAATTTCACCGAATTCCCTATTATCTTTTACCGCGGAAATTCCTATCGCCGGTAAAAGCACCTAAACATGAATTTTATTGTAACACAAAATTTATTTTTTTCATATATTAGTCTAGAGCAAAATTTTTAGCCGCAGCTTAAAATTTTATATGCAGAATATACACATCACTTGCGGGAGGTCATGCAGATGAATGAAAATTATATTCCCTTGAACACACTGCCCATAGGGCAGAAAGCAGTAGTCAGAAAGCTTACATCAGACGGAACCGTCAGACGGAGGATGCTTGATCTGGGCCTTATCTCCGATACAGCCGTTGAAGCGCTGCAAAAAAGTCCGTCCGGAGACCCTACCGCATATTATATCCGCGGGGCGGTCATAGCTCTGCGCTCCGAGGAAGCAAGCAAAATTATGGTTTCCGTTAACTGAAAGCAATTGCTTGCCGCCTGAAAACAAAGGCTTCAACCGTAATTGACTTTATGGATACAGCATCATACCCAAACCAGGAAAGCGCAAATACACCAGGGCGCATTTGAATAAGGGAGGATTTCTATTATGGGCCTTACAAATCAATCCACAGGCGCGGAAATACTGAGAAACAGTTTTTTTATTGAACGCACCGCCCCTGAGGATAAAGTCGTCGCACTTGCAGGAAACCCCAACGTGGGAAAAAGCACAGTTTTCAACAGCCTGACCGGTCTGAACCAGCATACCGGAAACTGGCCAGGAAAAACAGTTACCAATGCACTGGGAAAATATATTCACAAAAATAGCAGCTTTGTGATGGTGGATATCCCGGGTACATATTCTCTGATGGCAAATTCCCCCGAAGAAGAGGTTGCGAGAGATTTCGTATGCTTCGGCAGACCGGATGCCGCCGTTGTGGTAGCCGACGCCACATGCCTTGAAAGGAATCTCAATCTGGTGCTCCAGACACTGGAGATCACCGACAGGGTCGTAGTGTGCGTAAACCTCATGGATGAAGCAAAGAGAAAGAAGATAAACATTGATTTTGAACGCCTGTCACAGCTGCTGGGCGTCCCTGTTGTTCCCACCAATGCCAGGAGCAGCAAGGGCCTGGATAAGCTGATGGACTCGGTCTATGAGGTCGCCAACGGCGGGATTGCCACAAGTCCGCTGCAGGTGGAATACGACAGTTTCATAGAGCAGGCTGTGGATATTATAAAGCCAAGACTCCTGGAGCTCATAAACGGCGGAATAAACTGCAGGTGGGTAGCCCTGAAGCTTCTGGAAGGAGATCCCGCGCTTACGGACTCCCTGAACGGATACCTGGGCTTTAACCTGTCGGAGGACACTGAACTCACCGGGCTGCTGGACGAAGCCAGGAAATATCTGTCCGATAATGATATAAACCCAGACCAGCTGCGGGACCGGGTGGTCTCATCCCTTGTAAAAACAGCCGAAAGCATAAGCGGCAGCACTGTGACTTTTGAGAATAAAAAATACAACCAGAGCGACAGGAAAATCGACAGGATACTGACGTCAAGAATTTTCGGCATCCCCATAATGATAGCCCTGCTGGCGGTGGTATTCTGGCTGACCATAGCCGGCGCAAATGTGCCTTCGACCATGCTTTCAAACCTGCTTTTCGGTATTGAGGCCAAACTGACGGAATTTTTTGTGTGGGCGGGGCTGGCCCCCTGGCTTCACGGTATACTTGTGCTCGGCGTCTACCGCACTCTGGCCTGGGTCATTTCTGTAATGCTGCCCCCCATGGCGATTTTCTTCCCGCTGTTTACGCTGCTGGAGGACCTGGGTTATCTGCCCAGAGTGGCCTTCAATCTCGATAATTTTTTCAAAAAGGCCTGCGCCCACGGCAAGCAAGCTCTTACCATGTGCATGGGCTTCGGCTGCAATGCGGCAGGCATCGTTGGATGCCGCATAATCGATTCTCCCAGAGAAAGGCTGATCGCCACTATTACAAATGTCTTTGTCCCCTGCAACGGCCGCTTTCCGACCCTTATCGCGGTGGGCACCATTTTTATAGGAGGAACTCTGGGAGGGGCCTTCAGTTCGGTTGCCTCAACCCTTGCCCTTACGGCGGTAGTGCTTATTGGTATTTTCATGACCCTGCTGGTATCCAGGATCCTTTCAAAAACCATACTTAAGGGCCTGCCCTCCTCTTTCACGCTGGAGCTGCCCCCATACAGAAAGCCCCAGATAGGCCGTATAATAGTCCGGTCCATCCTGGACAGGACGCTTTTCGTACTGGGCCGCGCAATAGCCGTAGCGGCACCCGCCGGGCTTATCATATGGCTCATGGCCAATGTCTCTGTGGGAGGCAGCAGCCTTCTGACATATGCCGCGGGATTTCTGGACCCATTTGCCAGACTTCTGGGGCTGGACGGCTATATTATCATGGCCTTCATCCTGGGCCTGCCGGCCAATGAGATCGTCATACCCATTTTGATCATGAGCTATATGTCCTCAGGGTCCATGCTCCAGCTGGATTCCCTTGAGGATCTGAGGCAGCTCCTGATATCCCACGGCTGGACCTGGCTCACCGGAGTGTGCGTCATGCTGTTTTCCCTGATGCACTTCCCCTGCGGCACCACCCTGTGGACCATAAAAAAGGAGACCCAGAGCCTCAAATGGACTCTTGCCTCCTTTGCCATCCCCACCGCCGCAGGTATAATACTGTGTTTTATAGTGGCCAGTGCCGTGCGTCTTGCCGGTCTGGTGTAAAACCCATGCGTTGACCTTCAGATATAATTGCTTGAAAGCCGCCTCCGCCTGAAGTAGGGTTTTAACAGTAATTGACTTTATAAATGATACAAATAAACTCCGGATTCAATATATGGGGCTTGTTTGTATCATTTTATACGTCGGATATTCTACACCACCAGCTTGCTCGCTTTCTTGTCGTTCAATCTATATCCTGCTCTTCTTATACACTCTATATAAGAATGCTCATTGTCCAATTCATCCAGCTTCCGGCGGATATTTCTTATGTGGACATCCACCGTTCTGGTCCCGTTGTAATAATTCGATCCCCATATCTGCTCCAGAAGGTACTCTCTCGAGAGCACCTTCCCGGTGTTCAGCACCAGAAACTTCAGTAGCTCAAACTCCTTCATGGGAAATTTTACGGAAGTTTCCCCATTGTACACGGTCCTTCCCTGAATATCAAATTTTAAACTATTGAGTTTTATTTCCTCGGCTTCCTTGGGACGCGTAAGCTGTGCCCTCCGCAGTACGGCCTTGATCCTGGACTGCAGCTCTCTGATACTGAAGGGTTTCGCCATATAGTCATCGGCGCCCACCTCCAGGCCCAGAACCACGTCAAATTCTTCAATTTTATCGGTCAGAAACAATATTGGAACATTCCTGGTCTGGCTCTCCTGCCTTAATTTACGGCATACTTCCAGTCCGTCTATCCCATGCAGCCTTATATCCATTATTATAAAATCCGGCTTGGTTTTGCTGCATTCCCAGACAAGCTTTTCACCGTTGTCAAAGGTTCTCACATCATAACTGCATGCTTCCAGATTTTGCTTCAGGAACTGCTTTGTATTAATATCCATATCTGCAATGTATATAAGTCTGTCATTCATTTCAACACCTCAGTCGGTAGTAAAGGAATTCTTTATCTGCCCAAAGTTGGATGCTACATTTAAAACATTTTCCGCATTTATAATTACGTCACTGGATATGCTGTGGTGCTTCTCGACCTCAACAGCAACCTCCTGTGAACTTGCAGCCATCTGATTGATTACATTCAATATCCTGTCCGAATTCACCTCAAACATTTTTATATCCTCGGTTATCCTTTGTGCCTTCTCCGATATATCCCTGACATTTCCATGGGTCTGGGAAACCTTCTCCAGTATGTCGTTAAAGGCCTGGTCGGTGGTATTGGCCACCTTCATCCCCTGGTGGGAAATATCCTTGCCCCTCTGGGCCACCTTGAGAGCCGCTTCGGTATTGAGGCGAATGTCCTTTACAATTTCCTCGACCTCAACCGCAGACCGGGCCGAATTGTTGGCAAGGCTCTGTATCTCATGTGCCACCACCATGAAGCCCTGCCCGTATTCACCGGCTCTGGCGGCTTCAATGGAAGCGTTAAGGGAAAGCAGCCTGGTCTGTCCCGAAATATTTTTTATGGCATTTGTAATCTTACTGATTTCCTCCGATCTGGTATCCAGTATGTTCACAAAGTCCACGGTCCTGTCCGAAACCTTTTCTATTTCATCCATGAATTCATTCAGCTCACCGAGGGTTTTCATGCCTTCACGTGCCGAGCCGATCATTAATTCGCTTAAATCTGCGGTATTATTCACCTTCCGCGTCACATCCTCAATGGTTTTAATGAGCTGGTCGGCGGATTCCACCATCTGCACCGCAAATTTGTTCTGCTCCTCGGAATCCTCTGACATTTTCCGGGTCAGGCCATGGACGTATGAAGTGCTGTCTTCGGTTTTTTGGGCAATTTCATTTAATTTTGTACTGGAGGCAGTCAGCTCTTCAATTGACATGCCGATTTCCCCCAGCAGCCTCTGGATATTGGACAGCATTAAATTCAAACTGCTTGACAGGTTTGTTATTTCAGGGCCGCCGTGTGCTGCCCTGGAACGTATGGAAAGCTTTCCGGCTCCGGCGGCTGTTACTGTATTGTTCAATTCCTTTATGGAGGACACAATGCCGCGGGTGCCCAGCATACTCAATATCAGAGCCAGGAAAATACATATTATCCCCGAGGCTACGGAAGCCGTCTGCTGTTTGTATATGAGCTTCAGGTAGGAAGCCTTTGTCACTGCCACGGCATATATCCAATCTTTTTCCAGGATATAGCCATAAGCCACCGTAACATCCTTCCCCTCCAACTTCATTCCCATATTTCCTTTTTTATTCTTCAGCGCAAGCTTTACAAAGCTGTCGGGCAGATTTGATTTCTTATTGGTTTCCGCATTGACATTTGCCCTGTCCACAACTGTCCCGTCCGATTTCAGCAGGTACAGCTGTGCGTCATAGCCGGCTTGCTTATAGTTTGCCGTTTCAGATGTCAGCACGTAATTCAGCTTTCCCGAAAATTCCTTTGAGCTGTATGCGTTGGCAAGAAGCGATACCTGGTTCACCAGCGCATGGACCGAATTGTCCAGCTGGTTTGATGTCATGCTTTCAAGATTGCTTTTGCCAATGGTGTATGTAACGCCGGTGGCAATGGTGATTGCCGCCGTGATTATTACCAGGAACAGGCCCAGAATCCTTGTCCTGATCCTGATGTTTTTTAAATTAAAGCTTTTGATCCCTATTTTTCTCATTTCTTTTATTTTTATTGCGGATGGAAACTTTATCTTCATTCATAGACCACCAGCCTCATGTTAATTTTTGGTTCCTGAGAATTTTACACTGAGTGCTCTTCCTAAAAAGCGTGATACGATGTTAAATACAAATACTGATATAATGAGTATTGCCGAGGCTCCATCTGCTATTTGCCTGGCATCCGGGGCCAGACCTTCCGAATTTACTTTCCATATATAGACCGCCAGTGTTTCCGCCGGTCTGAAAGGGTTTAAGGGTGAACCGCCGTGAAACGGATTCAAATTGTTGAAGTTTAACTTCGGGCTGCTCATTCCTGCCGTATATAACAATGCCGCAGCTTCTCCAAATACTCTTCCCGAAGTCATGATCAGTCCTGTGACCAGACCCGGCAGCGCTGTGGGAATTATGACCCTGTAGATAGTCTGCCAGTGAGTGGCTCCCAGAGCCAGACTTGCTTCCTTTACCGTGCTTGGGACATTTTTTATGGCGTCTTCGCTTATTCTGGTGATTACAGGCAGATTTAAAACCGACACGGCCAGAGCGCCAGACATCAATGTATATCCCCAACCGGTCATGTTCACAAACACGAGAAGGCCGAACAGGCCTATTACTATTGAGGGCAGGGACGCCAGCGCCTCAATGCAGAAACGTATCATATTGGTCAGACGTCCTGGTTTTGCGTATTCCGCCATGTACACGCCAGCCGACAGGCCTATTGGGACGGTGATGATCATGGACAGAACGACCAGATACAATGAATTGAACAGCTGAGGCCCGATACCGCCGCCCTCTTCCATAAAAGTAGGAGCCGACGATATAAAATGGAGATTCAGCCTTTCCCGGCCATGATACAGTATATATCCCACAAACAGCAGCAGAAGGAAAACACATGCCGAAGCGATTATATAGAATACGACTGTTGCAATCTTATCTGCGGTCTTTGATTTCATTCTCATTTATGGCTTCCCTTCCTTCCTATTCTGTGGATCAATACAATGAATAAAAATGACATTATTAAAAGAAGAAATGCCATGGACCACAGCGCATTGTTCCAGACGCTTCCCATTGCCGTATTTCCCATGTCCATTGTAATAATGCTTGTCATATTTATTGTGGAATCCAGCAGGGAACGCGGGATCCTCATTGTATTTCCCAGAACCATCTGGACCGCAAGGGCTTCACCAAAGGCTCGCGCAAGTCCCAGCACTACGCCTGTCAGTATTCCCGGCATAGCCGAAGGAAGGATGACCTTTCTTATGGTCTGCCACCTGGTGGCTCCCAGGGCCAGTGAAGCTTCATAGTAATCCCTTGGGATTGCCCGTATGGCATCAGCTGAAACACTGGATATGGTAGGAAATATCATTATGCACAAAACCAATGATCCGGCCAGCAGGCTGAAGCCCAGGCCCCCAAAACTCGATCTCACCCAGGGGACCAGTATGCTCAGGCCAACCCATCCGTATACAACCGAGGGTATTCCCACAAATACTTCTATAGCAGGCTGCAGCAGCTTTTTGCCAAGTCTCGGTGATATTTCCGTCATAAATACAGCTATAGCCACACTGAATGGCGTACTCATAATAAGCGCCAGCAATGAGACCAGTACCGAACCTATGATAAATATTAGAGCTCCGATTTTAGGACCACCGTCCGCCGCGCCTCTTTCGGGTTTCCACACTGTTGAAAATAAGAACTCAATAGGCGAATAGTGGTTATTAAAAAAAGTTGCCAGCCCTTTGGAAGCTATAAATGCAACAAGACAAATTGTCAACACAATCAGAAACAGCCCAAAGAAGGTAACCACGGACTTTCCTGCAAGCTCATGCTTGATATAATAAAACCTTGATTTATTGTTTTTACTCTTTAACATAACATCATCCTTGATCGGAGTATTTGTCCAGCTCAAATAAAAATAATATATAAAAGGAAGCCGGCTGTTATAAAACAACCAGACTCCTTTTATAAAGAACTAAGCGATTTCTAGTTGTCTCTTGATACTTTCATATCACTGTTAGGGATATATCCAAGTTCTGTGATTGTTGCCTTGAAATCATCGCTCATCATGAAATCAACAAATGCTTTAACTACTCCGGTAGGCTCGCCCTTGGTATACATGTGCTCGTAAGACCAGATGGGATATGTGCCTGCTGTTATGTTTTCTGCTTTAGCTTCAACGCCTTCATATTTGAGAGCTTTAACTGAAGTGTCTACATAGGATAATGCAAGGTATGATATAGCTCCGTCAGTGTCGGCTATTGCCTTTCTGACCGTACCGGAATTATCTTCTGTCAGAGCCAGACCTGCTGCTTCTTCAGCACCGTCCAGAGCGTATTTCTTAAAGGTTGCTCTTGTACCGGAGGAGCTTGGTCTGTTAACAATAACTATCTTCATGTCAGATCCGCCGACATCTTTCCAGTTTGTTACTTTTCCGGTGAATATGTCGATTAACTGCTGTTTTGTAAGGTTATCTACTGTTACTTTAGAGTTTACAACTGTTGCAAAGCCTACAACACAAACTTTATGATCTACTAATTCCTTGGCTTTTGCTTCATCAAGCTTTTCAGCTGCATATAAGTCTGAGTTTCCTATATCTGCTCCGCCTTCGGAAACCTGGCTAAGACCGGTTCCGCTTCCGCCGCCCTGTACCTGTATGCTTGCTCCGGAATTCTTTTCCATAAACATCTGAGCTGCTTTTTCAGCCAAGGGTTGAAGTGCTGAAGATCCTACTGCTGTAGCCGAACCTGAAATGCTCTCTGTTGAAGACGGTGACGATTCGCTGCCGCTGTCTGATGATTCCACCTGGGTTGAAGGTGAAGTATCGGTTGAAGTATCGGTATTTGAGCCACAGCCGACCAATGCAGTAGTCAGGCTCAGAGTTAACGCCATTGACAGAACTATCGATTTCATAAGTTTTCTCATTTTCTTATTGACCCTCCTAAATATGTTGTAATTTTCTTTTACAGTTAGTATTTTATTGGGTGAAGTTTAAATACAAATTAAACAAATGTAAATTCTGATTAAATGAATGTAAATTCCAGGTTAACTATTGCAAAAATTAATAATTTTTTATTTACAAATAAAAAATAAGACATGGCCGGCATAACTGAATATGCTGACAATGTCCTGATATATAAAACTCTGAAAAATCGGCGCTGCAGGGCGGATCATTTGCCCAGAACCACCCTGTCGTCCTTAAGCTGCAGCGGCATGGTGGCAACAACTATGTGCTTGTGCTTTAACAATTCCTTTTGAATAAAATACGTGGTATTGTTGTGCATTATCTTCTGCCACCAGGACTTCACCGAAAACTGCGGCAGTATGACCGTTATCATATCCCCCTTCTCATATCCGTACTCCGTGGATTCTATAAATTTCAGCAAAGGGGAGAGCACCTTTCTGAACGGGGAATATTTTACGATCAGAGGTATATCCGTATCGATCAGGGCATACTTCTCCTTGATTTTATTGGCGTGCTCTTCATCTGTGGAAATATTAAAAGCCACGACATTGTCCGAGATGGTTTTTGCAAATCTCAGTGCCCTCAGGCTTGATTGGTTTATGCTTTCAAGCGGGACTATCACATGGTTTCTGTAGCAGTTCTTTTGTATGCTGAAACCCTTCAGGTCGGAGTTTTTAATATCCAGCTGTTTTGCAAGAGCCAGATAATGCCTTTTGATGCGCATGGACATAAAGACCATGACCGGAGTTATAATTATGACGATCCACGCTCCAGACGTGAATTTTTCAAAGGCGATTATCAGCACGGCCACAGCAGTGGCAAGAGTACCGAAGCCGTTGACGGCGGCTTTGGCCTTCCACCATTTCCCCTTGATCCTTCTCCATCTCATCACCATTCCGAACTGTGACAGCGTAAAGGATGTAAAGGCCCCTATGGCATACAGGGGAAGCAGTAAGGACACATTTCCCCTGAAGACTACGATCAGTATTCCCGCTATGGCGGAAAGTATTATGATACCGTTTGAAAAGCTGAGCCTGTCGCCTCTCATGCTGAACTGTCTGGGCACGTATCCGTCTCTTCCCATGATGGACATGAGCAGCGGGAAGCCGGAATAAGCCGTATTCGCTGCTAAAACCAGTATCAGTATTGAGGTTGCGGTATAGAAATAGAACATAAAATTATTTCCGAATATATAAAATGCAATCTGATTCAAAACCGTTTTGCCTTCAAGCGGAACAACATGGTACATGTTCGCCAGAACAGATATTCCCCCGAAAATCAGCAGTACCAGAAGCGACAGCAGCCAGAGGGTTTTCCTGGCATGCTTTGATTCGGGCTTCTGAAAATTCGGCACGGCATTGCTCACGGCCTCGACACCTGTCAGCGCGGTACAGCCGTTTGAAAACGCCTTCAATATCAGGAAAACCGTAACCGCCCCATTTGCCTTCAGCTGCTGAGCAGGTTCCATTGGATGGTACATTCCGAATTTAAACCTTATTATCCCTACGACAATCATTACCAACGAACCAAAAATAAATAAGTACGTGGGAATGCTGAATATCCTTGCTGATTCCTTTATCCCGCGCAAATTGCCTATCATGATAAATAGGAGGACAAGAAGGCATATTGGCACACTGTATGGCTCCAGCCAGCCAAATGCGGAAGTCAGCTGTGCGACGCCCGAAGAAATGCTGACTGCCACCGTCAGGATGTAATCTATTGCCAGCGCCGTACCCGCCGTGACTCCAGCTGCGTGCCCCAGATTGTCGGAGGCGACCACATATGCCCCGCCGCCGTTTGAATATGCCGATATAGTCTGGCTGTAAGAAAATGTCAGTATAACAAGCAGCGCTATTATGGCAATCGAAATATATGTCAGATACATAAAGGACAGCGCGCCTATGGCCGGTATCAGGGCAATGAGAATCTCTTCTCCTGCATAGCCTACCGACGATATGGAATCGCTGGCCAATATGGGAAGCCCCCAGAAAACTTTATACTTTTCATCACTGATAGCCTCATTTTTAAGAGGCTTACCTATCAAAACCTTTTTTATCCACTGTAACATTCTATCCTCCATGTCTCCATTGTCCGGGACCATATCCATACTCGGCCCTGTAAACCTGTTTCCGGTGATTATTTAAAACAAATTAGATTATATCTCTTAATGGTGTTTATCCAAAGCTCAGAGACATTGCGCATAAATCATTACCAACCCTATTACAGGCTTTTCAGCGAATCTATCTTACTCTGCCGGACATGATTTAAATATAGCTTCAAAATACTATAGGTATAAAAAATTATTTAAAGTTCATCGTCATCGTCCCTGTCTATTTTATAATTTTTATTTTCTTTCCCTCTTTCCGGGATATAGCCGTCTATTTTCTTTATTATATAAATAAGCAATATGGCAATAGTGCATGAGCCTATTGTTGATAGTATATCCTTCATGACCCCATCTCATTTCCGGCTTTAAATCAATTATAAAAGCCTGTCTTATTCCGTTCGCCTCTGCCGCACCAGTGACTTCCATGTAAGATTATAATTCCGGGGGCTTGCAAAACTAAAGCCTGGAGTATTTCCGTTGGGAATTTTGCTCATACCGTTAAAAGCTTTTAAACCGATTTATCACCGCGGCTCATAGTTTTATCCCTCTTTATTTTCACAATACGGTAGTCTTGAATGTTGATAAAAAATGCCTTCAATCATATACTAAAAGAATAAAATTCAAGTGCGGACGGACATGCCTGAATTCCGATTCCTCAGCTGATCACCGGCATCTGGGGAACGGCGCCATGGAGGTTATTTATATGATCAGGACATTAAAAGGAAAGATTTCAATACTGTATCTGGGCCTTGTAGTATTAATCGCCATAGTGGGAATAACGGCCTCCGTAAATCTGTATAATTTGAGCAGGTCCATAGACGGCCTTATGAGCGCCAACTATAAAAGCATCAACGCGGCCACTGAGATGATGGAGGCCATCGAAAGGCTGGACAGCGCCATGCTTATTTATATCAATGTGGACACGCAAAACGGCAAAGAACTTTTTACCGGCAACAACGAAGAATTTCTGAAATGGTACAACATTGACGCCAACAATGTGACGGAAAATGGAGAAAGCGAACTTGTGAAAGAAATCAAATCCTCCTACGACAACTATGCAAAATTATTTTTTGATCTGGAGGAAACTCTCAGCCGCCAGGGTCCAGAAAAAGCCAACCAGTTCTATAATACAAAGATGATGCCCGACCTCATAAATATTAAGAACCAATTGAAGCATCTGAGCCTTATAAATGAAAAAGCCATGTTCAAAGGCAAGGACATGGCCACGGAACACGCCAGCAATTCCATGTATCTGGTTTTGGGCATATCCATATTTGCAATAATCGGGGGCTTCGCGGTTTCCAGATTTTTAACAAACCGCTTTTTAACGCCCATAACTCAGCTGACCCAGACCATGAAGCTGGTCAAAGCCGGAGATCTGGACCAGCAGGCCGATATTGGCACACGGGATGAAATCGGCGGGCTGGCGTTGGAATTCAATAATATGACAAAACGCCTGCAGCAGTATGAGCAGAGTACTTTGGGCCAACTGCTTGTGGAAAAGAACAAATCTCTGGCAATTGTAAAAAGCATTTCCGATCCGCTGATAGTGCTGGATCCGGATTACCGCATAATCCTGCTGAACGACGCCTTTGAAAAGATTTTTAATGTCAGCGAAGACTATTTTATCAACAAGCATTTCCTGGAAGGCGTCAGAAACGGCGAAATTTTTGATTTCATTTCCAGTACGTTTAAATCCGGTGATGAAACACAGCAAAAAATCTTTCTGATAAAAACCGATGATGAGGACTATTATTTCAATGTGGTCGTAGCCGCCGTCAAAGACAACAATGCCAATCTTTCGGGCATGATAGCGGTTTTTCAGAATGTCACCCAGCTAAAGGAGCTGGAAAAAATACGGACGGACTTTATCGCCACCATATCCCATGAATTTAAGACTCCGCTGACCTCCATAATGATGGGTACGGATATTCTGACAGACGAGGGCATGGGGCAGCTGAATGAGGATCAGAAACAGTTCATACAGGCGATCCGTGAGGATGGAGACAGGCTTACCAAGCTTGTCAACGACCTGCTGGAGCTGACAAGGATCGAATCGGGAAAAGCTCTGTACAAGTTTAAGGAATACGCCATCGATGATATTATAGAATGTTCTGTTAGGCCATTTTATCAACTGGCGAAGCAGCAGGACAAAAACCTGTATTTTCAGTGTGATGAAAATCTCCCCCATGTTACCGCCGATTTTGAAAAAATAACCTGGGTACTGAACAACCTCATATCAAACGCATTGAAATACACCAATGCCGGCGATGAAATAGTTGTTGCCGGCGGGAAGCGGTCAAATATGGTGTATGTCACGGTCAGAGACACCGGAATGGGCATACCCAAAGAATATACCGGTAAAATATTTGAAAAATTCGTGCAGGTGAAAGACGCGGACATTGAAGTAAGAGGCACCGGCCTGGGGCTGGCGGTGGTAAAAGAGATCATTGAAGCCCACCACGGTGAAATATGGTGCGAGAGCAGGCTGGATATGGGCAGCAGCTTTACGTTTACCCTGAATATTGCGGGAAACGGGCCGGAAGAGATACAGGAACCATGAGTTCCGGTGTATCCGGAAATGGAGAACTAATGGAGAATAAAATAAAAAAAGTATTGGTTGTGGATGACACAAAAAATATCAGGATGATCTTGACCAAGTGCCTTGAGCTGGAAGGCTATGAGGTGATGACGGCAGGTGACGGGAAGCAGGCTCTGGAAATGTTTCTGGAGCATAGCTTCGATCTGGCGTTTCTGGATATAAAGCTCCCTGAAATCCGGGGCACCGAAGTGCTGAAAAGAATCAGGGAGCGCGGTATAAAGACTCCAGTAATAATAATCACAGCCTACGCAACGGTGAAAAACGCCGTAGACTGCACGAATCTGGGAGCTGTGGCATATGTTCAGAAGCCTTTTTCGGCCGATAAAATCAGATCGGTGCTGAAGGAGCTTGAGACCAGTCCCTTGATCAACGACATACCTGATAAGAGTATCGAAGGCCTCATAGGCAGCTCAAGGTCCGCCCTTGACATGGGAGATTATGAAAAAGCTCTGGAGTATGCGCAAAGAGCCCTTTCCTCCGAGCTGAACAATCCCGACATCTATCTGCTGATCAGCCAGGCCTATGAAGGCCTGAAAAACGCTGAAGGCGCCCAAAGATTCTACCAGTTTTACAAGCTGTTCAGCACATGACATTTTTTCATATCAAGGGCTGGGCTTTGGGGTCTCCGACGTAATCAAACCAGTCGAAATCGGCACAGTTTTCACTGGCTTTACCATTGCTGCCGGCAAACATTCCAATATAGGTTCCGACAAAACCGCCCGCCAAATCTGTGCTCAGCAATCTTCCATCCACATTTTCAGCCAGCGCTTTCATATCATTTTCATACGAACCGTAGTAGAAGCTATAATCCTGTCCGGCAGCGGATACTTTAAGGAATATTCGCCCTCCTTCGAATTCAGTGGAATTAATAATTGTCTCTTTTCCGCCGAAGCACCGCACAAGCCGTATTACTTTCTTCCCACCACACAAAGTATGCTCGAAACGGAAATTGTAGTCATTACTCTGTATAAGCGAAATACCAGCGGCTTCCCCCTCCATAGCAGGGTTGAATTCCATCAGTGTCAAAGCGGAAAAATTAATATGCTGCTGGCGCCGGCCAATAAAACTTGGGTTTAGCCGGTCTCCCATTTTAGCGGGTCTAAGCTTCAATCTCAGATATCCCGGCCTGTCGGACAGGCTCCAGAACTTCTCCCTGGGCGTGCGCAGCATATTCCAGACAAAGTCTAATTCTGAAGAGGTGAACTCATCACGCCCGGGCAATATTACTTCCTCGCCTGCCGGAAGCCCGGGTTTAGTGTAGCATAACTCTATTTTTCCTGTTCCGGGGCTTACTACAGGCCATCCGTCTTCCCACTCAACAGGCACCAGAAAGGTTTCTCTCCCCAGATTCCTGTAATATCCCCCATAAGGCCGTGAACCCAGACATACCATCCACCATTCCCCGTTTTGTGTCTCCACCAGATCCGCATGGCCGGCGTTTACTATGGGATAATGCCTCCCCAGGTGTCTGTGCGTCAGTATGGGATTGCCTGGATTGCCTTGGTATGGACCCGTCAATTTGTCACTTCTTGCGATTGTGACAGAATGGTGGTAGTCCGTACCTCCTTCCGCTACCATGAGGTAATAAACTCCATTGATTTTGTATAAATGAGGCCCTTCCGGCCACACTGCATTTTTGAGAGCGCCTCTCCACAATCCGTATCTCGGGCCGGTTAAAGCCATATTTTCCATATCCAATTCCCGCATCCATATTTCATTGTCACCGGAATACCGTCCTCCTTCAGGTACTTCGCTGGTTCCGGTTACATAGGCTTTTCCGTTGTCATCAAAAAACAGAGACGGATCTATCCCCGGTGCATCATGAAGCCAGTGAATCTCCGACCAGGGGCCTTCCGGATGCAGTGAAGTGACAATAAAGTTTCCCTCTTTTCCCACATTGGTGCATATTACATAAAAAATACCGTTATGATATCTGATAGTAGGAGCAAATATTCCCTCTGACTGCCGGAGATCATCCAGATTGAGCTGGGATCCCCTATCCAGTACATGTCCTATCTGCCTCCAGTTGACAAGATCCTTGCTGTGGAATATAGGAATTCCGGGGAAATAGGCAAAGCTGGAATTAATCAGATAATAATCCTGCTCAACGCGGCATATTGACGGATCCGGATAAAACCCCGGTAAAATAGGGTTATTAAAATTCTTTTCTGTCTCTCTGTGTATTGTCATTAAAATTCCCTCCTGCTGGATTCCATATTTACTGATTTTTTTATTAATTACACAGCTTCAAGTATAAAAGAAGTGCAATGACCATGATTCTCACTGCACTTCTTTCGGATCAAATATACAGGTACATGCTATTTTTTGCCGTTGGCTGCCGCCCATTCATCAATCTGCTTCTGTTTTTCGGCAATCAGTTTATCAACTCCAGCCGCTTTTAAAGCGGATATAAACTTGGGATATACGCTGTCTACATCAACAGAGCCTGATTCCAGGGATTGAACATACTGTTTGACAACATTGGATATGGCAGCCTGTTCTGTTTTAACAGGTTCGCTGTTAAAGGAAAACCCGGAAATTTTTGATTCAATGGCATCATTATTAAATTCTTTCAGCTTTTGCGCCTTATCCGGATCTTCGTTTGTCCATGTATATTCAATAAGCTGATTTCCAAGCGTCCACTGCATGCCGATCATGGAATATCCTGTGGATGTGGCATTTAAACCGTCTGCGAAGTCAATGACATTGTCGCTCTTTTTAACATAATGTTTGTTTTCAATACCAAATGCAAATGTATTTATCAATTGACTGTCATTGTGCAGCAAATCTATAAACATCAGAGCCCGTTCCTTGTCCTCGGAGGTTCTTGAAATGGCCATCATTGAATTCTGCACCTCATTGCAGGAAGTATACGGTTTTACATCCGAGGGAAATGCTGTCTGTGTCAGCGGATAACCATATGACTGTGCAAGTTCATTATCTTTTCCCGGTTTAAGTACCTGCAGTTCAAATAAGAATTTCCCGCCTTTTTCATCAGGAGAAGTGTCTGTGATTGTAGCTGCATTTTTGTTTATATAGCCTTTCTGGAACCAGTCCCGCGCCACTTTCAACGCTTCCTTGTACTCAGGTTCTTCGTACTGGTTGTATACCTTGTAATCCGTATTTCTTCTCAATACACCCGGAAGATTTGAACCGTCTATCATTTCAAACATATTTAAAAGCAGTCCTACCGGTGTACCGTTTTTATATACATAGAATGGGTAAATATCCGGTTCGCCGTCTTTTACCGTTTTCAACATAGGTTCGATATCTGCCATGGTTTTAATTTTTGTCAAATCCAAATTATATTTATCAACCAGCTCTTTTTTTGCCACCAATCCATAATAAGCAGCAAATTCTTTTTCTGTGGGAATTGCGTACATTTTATCGCCAACCTTGCAAAAATCAAGGAAACGGCCGGTATTTGCTTTGGTTTGCGGAGCGTACTTGTCAAGCATTTCATCGGTTATCTCGGTAAATGCATTCTTCGCCACATTTTGACTGTACTGCATCCAGTTAGCTGTAAAGCAAACGTCAAAGGGTTCACCTGATGCTATTGCAAGGTTAACCTTATCCTGATAGGAATCAAATCCGTACATATTAACCTTGATGGTAGCGTTGATCTTTTGCTGGAGCTGCTTATTTAATTCTGCCGTAACTAATTCCAAATCCTTCTGCGGTGGATTCGGTATATATGCTTTAATCTCATATGGCGAAAGCTTCTGTTCAGACGAAGTTCCGGTTGCCGCATTTGAACCGGAAGCGTTACTTCCGTCCGGGCTGCCTGAGCCACAGCCTGCAAATAACGATAAGGTTAATATCAATACTAGCATAATGCATAATAACCCAGGAAATTTTCCCACAAATCGTTTACTCATTTTTTCATCCTCCATTAAATATTGTTTTATTTATACTAACCAGTTATAAGCCGTACGCTCTTACACCGGAATTAGCCTTTAATTGCACCTACTGTCAGTCCCTTAATAAAATATTTCTGAAAGAAAGGGTATGCAAATAATATAGGACCCATCCCAATAACACACATTGCCATTCTCACTGCCTCCGTAGGCAGCGTATCCGTAACAGAACCGCTCATCTGCGTTTTATTCTGGCTGATGTACTGAATTGTTCTTAAAATTCTGTTCATCAGATATTGGAGATTTACTTTTTTATCATCTACGATAAAAATCAGGCTAAGCCACCAGTCATTCCAATAAGTCAATGTGGAGAACAAGCCTATGGTTGCAAATACCGGCTTTGCCAGCGGAACCACGATCCGGACAAAAATTCTGATCTCGGAAGCGCCGTCCATTTTTGCAGATTCAATAATAGAGCTGGGTATGTTATTTGAAAAATAAGTTCTCATTACCAGAAGATTAAATGCATTGATCAGGTAAGGTATTATCAGCACCCATACGGTGTCCTTCAAATGTAAATATCTGCTGTACAATATATACCATGGCACCAGGCCTCCGCTGAAAAGCATGGTGAAATATACATAAAACGAAAAAAAGTTTTTGTATTTAAAGTCTTTTCTGGAAATGGGATACGCATACATGGCAGTCATAATCATACTGAGTACGGTCCCTGCCACGGTAACAAATATCGTTATTCCATAAGCCCTTATTATCTGAGAAGGATCCCGGAAAATAAATTCATAGGCTGAAATTGATAATTTTTGAGGAAAAAGGCTGTATCCAACCTGTTCCAGAGTTTTTTCGTCCGTAATCGATATCATTATGACCAGCACGATGGGAACCAGACAAATTATGGAATATATGGCGAAAAAAATATTTATTATTACATTACCCGGTCTGGAACCCGTATTAAGGCTGTTTTTGCTTTGAACAGCATCGCTCATTGTATCCTCCCCCTTTCTAATAAAGTTTATTTTCAGGACTTATTTTTCCAACGGACCAGTTTGCCAGAGATACTATTATAAAACCTATTACCGATTGGTATAAACCAGCAGCGGAAGCCATTCCTATGTCATTGCTGACCAGCAGACCCCTGTACACATACGTATCAATTACGTCCGTGGTTTGATAAAGCATTCCCGCATCCTGCGTCACCTGGTAAAACAATCCGAAATCCGCTCTGAATATACTTCCTATGGATATTAACGTCGTTATTGTCATAAGCGGCGTCAGAAGCGGTATCGTAATACTTTTGATCTGCTGCCAGCGTTTTGCGCCGTCAATTGCCGCGGCCTCATATAATTCCTCATCAATACCGGTCAGGCCGGCAAGATAAAGCACAACTCCATATCCTATGTTCTTCCAGACCCAAACAACGGGAAGAATAATGATCCAGGCGTTTGGAGCGCCATACCAGTCAACAGCCTCCAACCCCAATGCCGGCAGTACAAATTTGTTTACAAATCCATTTTCCGGTTTTAGCATGGCATACACTAAATAAGCCACAACAATCATAGATAAAAAATATGGGAGAAAAACTATGGTTTGATATGCCTTGGAGAGAATTTTTTGTTTTATCTCGTTCAACGCTATAGCAAATGTCACGCCGATTACCAGGCCCAAAAATATGAATAGCGCATTGTATCCGAGAGTATTCCTTGTTATTCTGAATGCGGCGTCTGATTTAAACAGGAATTCAAAGTTTTTAAAACCAATCCAGTCACTCTTTAAAATACCTTTTGCATAATCCAGATCTTTAAATGCAATTATGGTTCCCAGCATTGGTATATAATTGTTGATCAGTAGAAATAAAAAGGTCGGCAGCATCAATAAAAACAGCGACTTATTTTTATTGAGTTCATGAAAAAAACCGTGACCCTTTCCTGGTTTTGAGGCAATCGTTGAAGCGACAACCGTATTTTGCATATAAAACTCCCCTTCTAAGCATGAATTAAAATAAATGTATTATGTCAATTTATTTGCATGCTTATATTATAGTTAAATATGAAAACCGTTTGAATAAAATTATCAACGATTTAGTGTACTTTTCAATGGATTCATCGGATCAAATTCCGTGATTTTTCTCTTGTCCTGAGGAATGTACATGCCCAGCGGAAGTGAATTCAACTGCTCATTAAGATATGAGGTTTCCTTTTGTAATGCCTCCTGTACCGTTCTCTCTCCATTCAATATGGAAGAGTATGTTTTAAATCTTGACCATTCGTCCACCCCTTCAGGAGTGGCCTGATAATAGGAATCCGCCGTACCGGGAATGAATTGTGTATATATACCGAGTTCAGGGGTGTAAGCGGCATTATCACGGATATTATCCATATCGGGGATGAGGTTGCAGCTCCTGTAAAGCTCTCCGATAGACTTTTCAGAATAAATATATTTCCATAGATTTATGGCTTCAGCCATATCCTTTGTTGCGGAATTGACTGCATACATATTTGTGTCACGTATGATAATCGCACCTTTGCCTATATGCTGCCTGTCATAAGCTATAGGCATGGCAATACCCATCTCAATGCCGGGATTTGTTCTAAGGGCTCCTATTTCCGAGCTGGAAGCGTACATCATAGCCAGATTACCCTCCATAAACTGTGTAATGATATTGCTTTGCCTTAATTCCGTCATCCCGGGAAGCAGGCAGTTTTCCTCCTTTAACTGCAGTATGCATTCCAGCCACGGCGAGTATCTACTCAGGTTATATTCTCCCTCTTTAAAATCATAATAATATAGCCCGCTATATGTGCCGGCTGCTTCGATGGCCTCTATAAAGCCTGAGTTTTCTTCAGCTGCCGGTATGGCAAAGGCATATTTTTTGTTGCTCAAACTATAATTTGCAATCTTTCTGGAATAGTCAATAAATTCTTCAATAGTTTCCGGGGGAGCTTCCGGATCCAGCCCCACTTCTCTGAACAGCGATTTGTTATATAGAAGTCTTTCAGTTATGACACCGGAGGGAATGCTGTAAAGCTTTCCTTCATCATTTTGGGCTTTAGAAAACTGAGGCCTGTTACCGGAAAACCTTTTTAAAAAATCCGCATCAACAGATTTTGATAGATCCGCCAACCAGTTATATTTTATATAAGTACCGACCCATTGGCTGTCTATAAAAAAAACATCCGGGCCCTTCTCCGATGCCATTAACATATTAAGGGTTTCATTATATTTATCATCAGCTATCTTTTGGATCTCAACGACTATTTTATTATCATTTTCCTTGTTAAACGAATTTATCAGTTCTTCCATGACCTGGGCAGATGCATTGGACGGATAAGCAAAAGTAACTTTCGGGACCGGTTTTATAACCTTTTGCTTTGATTGGCTATTAAAAAAGCCTTCCGGGCTGTTTAAAACAAATAGGGCAGCTACAGTAAATACAACCGAACAAAATATTAATACTGAAATAGCTCTCCTGAATTTTTTCATCATGGTCCTTGTTTCCTTAAAAATTTTATTGTGATTATTTGTTAATTGATATTAAATTGATTGTACAAAATTTTTTCTATATAATAATAAATACTAGTCCGCTATTTACTATAATATCATATCTGCGCGGGGAATTAAAATTATGATTATAAACACACTGAAATCAAAATTTCTGCTTAAAGGGCTGTATAACGTAAGTATCCGCACCAGACTCCTCATATATTTTCTCCTGTTGGTGCTGCTGCCAACGGGTTTAATTACCATGACAGCCTATAATATTTCATCCAAGATTATTACACAGAGAATAAATTCCTCCCTTGAAAACGATATGAATACTGTAGAAGCAAATATAATCAAGGAGTTTCAAACAATTGACGACTTGTCCTCATATATTTACCTGAACCCCAATTTGACATATATTTTATCTGATACTCCCGACTCAATCAAAGCACAAATATTTCCTAAATCAAGTGCGGATATCATAAATGAGCTGTCAATCCTGAATAAGGTATTGGAAAATTATGATTTTTCCAATATAAACAAAACCAATATAACTCCTAAAATATATATGCGGGATAAGCCGGAATACAATTCATACAGCTTTTCCGACAAGGTCTTTGACCTGGGAAAGATAGATACCCGGCAATGGTATCTGTCCCTCCCCTACCGCTTCAAATACAGTGTGGTTGGACTGAATAAAATAAAGGATGATTCCGGAACCAAAAACACCATACTTGTAGCCAAAAAGCTATATGCCCTGAAAGATATCAATATTTCATACGCAGGGCTGCTGACCGTAGATATAGGCCTTGATGATTTTAATGCCATCCTGGACAATATAAAACCGACGCCGGACAGTATTACTTACGTTATAGACAACAACCACAATATCAATATTTGTTCAAATAACCAGGTTCTGGGCAAAAATATCAACGACATTATTCCATCCTTTACTTCTGATTTGCTAAATAAGGAATATGGTTCTTTTAACAGTTCCATTGACAATGAAGCATATTTTATAGCATATAAGAAAATAGAATCCATAGGATGGTCAATAATAAACATTTCTCCGCGCAAAGAGCTTTATGGTGTTTTGGATACCTTTAAAGCGGTTATGTATATAGGACTTTTTGTCTTCATCATCATAGGAATACTGATGTCGCTGTTCTTGTCGGAGAATATCGCCTATCCCATCAGAAGGCTTGCCAAGTCCATGATCTATGTTCAAAACGGCAATTTTGACAACACCCTTGATTACAGGAGAAATGACGAATTTTCCTCCTTGATAGACACCTACAATTTAATGATAAAAAAAATAAAGGAGCTAATCGAAAAACTTTATATAAGCGAATTAAATAAAACCGAGGCCGAGCTTAAATCATTGCAGGCCCAAATAAATCCCCATTTTCTTTATAACACGCTGGATTCGGTCAACTGGCTGGCTATCAGGAATAACGTCCCGGACATAAGCAAAATGGTCACTTCCTTGTCGGATTTTTTCAGATACAGTTTGAGCAAGGGTAAGAGCATTATTACTATTTCTGATGAGCTAAGCCAGGTAAACAGCTACTTATCAATACAAAAGATCAGATTCAAGGACAAGCTGGATTTTAGCTTTGATATTTCACCGGAAGTGAGGAACTATTCAACCATCAAATTAATTCTGCAGCCAATAGTGGAAAATGCCATAATCCATGGAATTGAGAAAAGCGGAAAAAAAGGTAATATAATTATAAAAGCGGAAAAGGCGGAAAATCTTATAGTCATATCTGTTATAGATGACGGAGTTGGAGCCGATATCGACGAGTTGAATGCTTTGCTTGAAGAATCCAAACCGGGTAAATCCTATGGGATAAGAAATGTAAATGAAAGAATCAAGTATACCTTTGGCGCTGATTACGGCATTTATTTTATGAAAAACCAAGGTCCCGGTCTGACAGTAACGATCAAATTCCCTGCAACCAACAGCCTGGACCCGGATAAGAACTTTCATTCATGAGGAGGAATAACAAATGTATAAAATGATTGTTGCCGATGACGAATACCTTGTAAGAGACAGTTTAATGAATATAATCCCATGGAATAATTACGGCATAGATGTAATTGCCAGTGCCGTCAACGGCCAGGAAGCCTATGATATGTGCAAAGACCTCAGGCCTGACATCCTGCTCACAGATATAAGAATGCCCATACTGGACGGGCTTGAAGTTGCCATGAAGCTGAAAGAAGAAGGCAGCCAGACTAAAGTTTTACTGATCAGCGGGATTCAGGATTTTAACTATGCCAAAACGGCTCTGGATGTGGATGCCGAAGGATATATACTTAAACCCATTAAATTGGATGAACTGGAGGCTACGGTTTTAAAAACCGTAAATCATATAAATCTGGAAAGAAATACTCAGACTAAAATTCATGAGCTCAGAGAACAATTGCGCGAAAACAGTTCCTTTGCCAGAGAAAAATTTCTGAGAAACCTCATAAGAGGAATATATAAAAGCGAGGAGGAAATTTTTAATAAAATCAGTTATTTTGATCTGCCCTTTAAGGCTGGCAATCTGTATACTGCAGCCACTTGCCAGATCGATAAAACAGACCTTGACATCTGGGACTCCTCAGAGGAAAACAAGCAATTGCTGAGTTTCTCCATATCCAATATAATTACTGAAATATTGGATAACTATAAAACCGGAATAAGTTTTTGCTCCGATGAAAATACATTTATAGTTATATTTAATCAAATGTCCCAGGATATAAACAAATGTCCTGAAATTTGCGATGAGATTATTTCGTATATAAACAAGTTTCTTGATACCTCCATATCCATAGGTATCGGCAGATGCGTAAAAAATCTGATCCAGCTGAATTTATCCTACAAGGACTCCCTGTCTGCTTTACAGTTTAAATTTTATACAGGTCAGAATTCGATTTTGAATATTGATGACATCAACTGCATGACCGATGTGGACTCTGCCTATAAAATACCCGAGAACGCAGACACTTCCATTGTTGAAGCCGAGCTGTCAAATTGTATTAAATTAGGCAACAAAGAGCTTGCCATAAAAATACTGGACAATATTTTTGATAATATCCTTAGTTCCAATAATGCCTCAATATCTTATGTTCAAAGCTTATGCGTTGAACTGGTCTTTATTATTTCCAGGTCCTCTTCTGAGCTGGATGATAATATTTCAGGTTTAGTCGGGTCCCGGACGGAGACAATCAACCAGATTTATTCCATGTCCACAATATATGAACTAAAAGAATATCTGCAAAATTTGATTATAAAGGTTACCGAACATTTTTCCTCCAAGTATATCCAAAAGAATACCAATATCATAAATAAGGTCAAGGATATAATCGAAAAACACTATTCAGAGGACATCAATGTCTCTAAAATTGCAGGCAGCGTGTATATGTCTCCAAATTATGTGGGATTGATCTTCAAACAGGAGACCGGAAAAAGTATAACCGAATATATCACCCAAACCCGTATGGATGCGGCAAAGGAACTGCTCAAAAATTCAACTGCAAAAATACTGGAAATAGCAGAATTAGTGGGCTATGACAATCCGCAATATTTCAGCACCATTTTTAAAAAATATTACGGAGTCCATCCAAACCAGTTCAGGACAATGCACTTAGGATAATCCTTCCGGTCCCGGTTTCCTGCTAAGATTCACTCAAAAACCAGCTCTCCGAAGCACTCCGGGCGGTGAAAGTTTATTTCGCCGGTGGGATTCCAGGCGGTGTACTCATCCTGCCCGTTTTTGGGCCTGTCGATCCTGTACAGGTTCATGAGCCACTTATCACCCTTTTGGGGCTTGGCGCTTCCGGCAGTGACGAATTCGGCAAAAGGAACCGCTATCTCAACGCTCCAGTTTTCATTTGAGCCATTCCGGAGCACCGCAGTCTTTATGCTGCTGCCGATCTTTCCAAATGCGCTCACGGAGCCGGAATTTTTATATATCATATAGTGCAGCAGCGCATTTAAAGGATTTACTTCTATCTCTATGTAGCTTCTCCCGCCGCCGGGTATGCGGTGGTTTTCTCCCGTCGGGTCGATAAATACCTCAACCACCTCTTCCTCATACAGCATGTCGTTGTACCGGGTCAAAGATGCATTTATGTAATCGTCTTGGCAGGTAAAGCCTATATAGAGAAAATTATCGTTCCACAGCAGCCTTGCCCCGGTGGGAAGCACCGGCCGGTTTCCCGTTACCGTTTCCACAAGCTCCACCGCTTCAACCGCCTGCCATTCCTGCTTATCCGTATTTCCATCCAAACCAATGTCGTGATCGATCTTTTTGCAATAGTATGTCATATATTCCGGTCTCCTAATCAGATTAAAATGTATAGTTAAATATTATTATTCAACCAACTAATTGTAAACCCTTTATTAGCCTGCCGTATATACGAAATTGCTGAAATCCGCAAACCCTCCGGATTCCTTCTGCGAATAATAAAATATTCCGATCCGGTATCCTATAAAAAGATCCAGTGTATAAAGCATTTTCAGATTGCTTCCAATCTTTATCCATTCATCGCCATCTCCGGAGAAATAAAATTTTGCTATGTCTTTGCCGTTTTCAAAATCAAACTCTATCTTAAAAAATACGCTTGTACTGTGGAGGAAGATATTCTCTTCTTCCGCCTGTTGTCCACCGGCACCTTTTTTTGAAACATATATCCTTCTTGAGCCTGTTTCGTCAACCCATACTCCAACAATACCATAATTGCCCTGCAATGCCGTCAGCCCCGCATGATCTCCGGTTTTCATCCCTTCAGTTTCCAGCTTTACTGTAAAAGTACATCCGGGACCGCCGGTTCTCTGGGTTAATGTATTTCTCGCTGCCAATATATCCTTTTCTAAAGACTTAGTACGAAGCCTCAAATACCCCGGCCGCTCTGTAAAAGACCAGCAATCTTCTTCCGGGTTGTGATTCCATTCCCATTGCAGTTCAAGCCTGTCTTCACTGTGTTCAAAGCTGTCGCTGATTATCAGTGGTTTTGCGGCATAGGGTTCAAATGGGGCTTCAAAGGTTTCGGGAACCCTTCCGTCTATACCGATCACCGGCCAGTCATTTTCCCAGCTCACAGGTATCAGATATGGGACCCTGCCAACGGCTCCATGATCCTGGAACAGAATAGAATACCATTCCCCCTCCGGTGTATCAATAATAATTCCCTGTGCGATCCCCTGCCCCTGATATCCCATATCATCATCCAGAAGAATCTTTCTCTCGTATTGCTGCAGCAGATTTTTTGAACGGTAGCATACCACACGCCTTCTGGCGTGGCCGTCACTTGGCCACTCAATGAATATCAAATAGTAATAGCCATTTATTTTATATGCCCTGCAGCCTTCACACCGCAATTTGATATTTTCGCCCGGTGTATTGAAAAGAAGCTGATTTATCCCCCCTTCTTTCACTCCTGATAAATCATCCTTCAATTCAACGATTCTTATCTCTCCACCGTTATAAATCAAGTATGCCCTGCCGTCATCAAACAGAAAGGACATATCATGATATACACCCTCCAATACATATCTGTCCCAGCCGCTTTTTTCTATATCATCCGTGTAATAGATGTAAGTCTTCTTCATGTCATGGCAGACAAAGCAGGCATAATATTTTCCCTGCCGGTATTTCAGGCTGGTGGCCCACTGACCTCTGCCATAGGCATTTTTGCCGTTTTTCAGCTGATATATGTCGTTGTCCTCAATAGTATTAAAAATATATGAAACCAATTCCCAATGACACATATCTTTTGACTTCAAGATCGGTCCCCCAGGCATCATGAACATTGTAGTACTAACCATGTAATAGGTGTCGCCAATGCGTAAGACATCGGGATCGGGGAAATCCGACCATATGATTGGATTCTGTACCTTCACCATCTTATCAACCTCCTATTTCTGACCATCTGATTATCAAGTCACCATTTGCTTCCTGAAGAATGGGGACAAATGCGCAAGGCATTCATTGCTCTCACCCTGACAATACACCCGCAGCACATGCATGTAGTCCCATATGCCAGCCGCTCACAGCTATTGCATATCCCCAATCTTTTTTCGTATTGGTCCCACTTTGCCAGTGGCACGCCAGAATCAACCACTCTTTTGATTTCCTGATCTATTTCCTCTTCTGTGACATGTATGTCACGGCTGCATTTAAAACATTTATCCTCCATAGGCTCCTCTTTATTGATTTTATTCCAATTCCAACACAAGCACCGATTTTGATGGAAGCCTGAACAAAACATGATTATTTTCCAGCTTCACATCCTCGTAAACTTCCGGTTTAACATTATTTGCAGCCTCAAAGGTATTTCCTGCGTTCATGGCTTTAGCTGTCAGGATATTGCCAGTGATTTTTTGCAGAGACCTGCCCCGTATGTCCATATGGATTTCAGCAGCTTTTTCAGGATCTGCATTACAAATTGACACATGTATTTTTTCATTCCTGTCCAGGGAGGAAGAAACACTTAGCTGTGGTATCTTTTCTCCGTTATATGTGTAGTCCGGACTTTCAAAGTCAACCGGTAAAAGCTCCCCATCCTGATGGACCTTGTACAGATCGAAAATGTGATACGTCGGAGTCAAAAGCATTTTTTCCCCTTCGGTCAGAATAACAGCCTGAAGCACATTAACCATTTGGGCTATATTTGCCATTTGCACCCTGTCACAATGGTTGTTGAACAGATTCAGGTGGATACCTGCCACCAGCGCATCCCTCAGTGTATTTTGCTGATACAGGAACCCGGGATTGGTTCCGGGCTCCACGCTGAACCAGGTACCCCACTCATCCACAATCAGCCCTACTTTTTTCTCCGGGTCATACCGGTCCATTATACCGGAATGTTTGGATACAAGTTCCTCCATATACCAGGCATTCTGCATTACGGAAAACCATTGCTCCTCTCCGAATTCTGTTGCCGAGCCCTTTACTGTCCAATCCTTTGAAACCCGGGTGTAATAGTGAAGGCTCAGTCCATTCATCTGTTTTCCGGCTTCTCTCATCAGTACTTCCGTCCAATGGTAGTCATCTACAGATGCCCCTCCGGCAATTTTATAAATTTTATTCCCGCCAAAATTTCTTACGTATGTGGCATATCTGCGGTATTGGTCCGCATAATACTCAGCCCGCATGTTTCCGCCGCAGCCCCAGTTTTCATTTCCTATACCGAAATATTTAAGCTCCCAGGGCTCTTGCCTTCCGTTGCTTCTTCTAAGGTCGGACATGGGAGACTTGCCGTCAAAGGTCATGTACTCCACCCATTGCTGCATCTCCCGCACTGTCCCGCTCCCCACATTTCCACATATATAGGGTTCGGCACCGATCATATCACAAAACTCCATAAACTCATGGGTTCCAAAATGATTATTTTCAGCCACTCCACCCCAATGGGTGTTTACCATATATGGTCTGTCTGTTTTGGGACCGATGCCGTCCTGCCAGTGATATTCATCTGCAAAACAGCCCCCCGGCCATCTTAAAACGGGAATCTTCAGTTTTTTTAATGCTTCCACAACATCAGCACGAAAACCGTTTATATTTGGAATGGCCGAATCCTCTCCCACCCATATCCCCTCATATATGCATCTCCCAAGGTGTTCTGAAAAATGCCCGTAAATATTTTTATTTATTCTTCCTTTTTTAACATCTGCGTTTAAAATCATTTTTATCATATAAAAGTTCACTCCTTATTCTGCAATCAACCCTTTACACCGCCAAGAACAATACCCTTTACAAAATATTTCTGAAGGAATGGGTATACCAAAAGAATCGGAAGAGTACCCAGGAAAATCTGTGATGACCTTAATGTCCTGTCCGATATAGTAGCAAGCTCCGAGATCTCTTGCCTGGATAACATACTATAGGATCTTTGTACAACTATTGTCTGTATATAGCTTTGCAGCGGATAATGCTCTGCTTTATTCATAAGTATAAGTCCATCGAACCAGCTGTTCCAATGGCCTACAAGCGAAAATAATGTTATAGTGGCCAGTGCCGGCGTAGATACCGGTACATATAGTTTCCAAAGAGTAGTCCAGTGTCCGGCTCCATCTATAAATGCAGCCTCGCTTAGTTCCTTAGGCACCTCCCTGAAAAAATTCAACAGCAATATTACACTGAAAACAGGTACTGCACCCGGCAGCACCAACGCCCATATTTTATCAAGCAATCCAAATTGCTTGATTACTATATACCATGGAATTAATCCGCCGCTGAACAGCATGGTTACAAAAAATGCCCACGCATAAAATGTGCGGAATCTGAATTCTGTTTTTTCTTTTGACAGCGGATAAGCGCACAATATTGTAAGAAAAAGGTTTATAAAACCTCCTAAAGCTATCCTTTCTACCGATACCAGCATTGATTGCCAGAACGCCGGCCTTCTGGCAACATATGCATATGAATTCAATGATATATCGACCGGCCATAATACCACCTTTCCTGCTGCGGCAGCCGCACTGGAACTAAATGATATTGCTGCGATATGAATAAGCGGTATAATACATAATATTGCCGCCAGAATAAGAAATACGCTGTTTATAATTGTGAACAGGCTGATTTTCTTTAAACCTCTGTGTTTCATTTAAATTCCCCCTTTAAAAAATTCTGTAATCTGCAAATTTATATGCAAAAAAATAGGATACGGAAATCAGTGTGAACGAAACAAGAGATTTGAATAGTCCGACTGCTGTTGCAACACCATACTGCGCATCAAGTAAACCAATTCTATATACAAAAGTATCAATTATGTCCCCGCTTTGATAAACAGGTGGACTATATAAATTGAATATCTGGTCAAAACCGGCATTCAAAAGATTTCCAAGGCTTAATACCATAAGTAGTACTATAACCATTTTCATACCCGGAAGAGTGATGTTTAATGTCTGCTTCCATCTGTTGGCTCCGTCAATACGCGCAGCCTCATACAGGCTGGGATCAATACCGGTTATTGCCGCCAGGTATATAATTGTCCCATACCCGAATTCCTTCCAGGTTTCAGTCAATACCATCGTAGCCGGAAACCATTTATTGTCACCTAAAAAAAAGATAGGCTGAAATCCGAGTGATTTTATCAAACCATTTACTATTCCGTCTGAAGGTGACAATATATCAATTAATATACCTCCCAGAACGACCCAGGATAAAAAATGCGGAAGATATATGAGAGTCTGGACACTTCTTTTTAAGGCTGAATTTGTGACTTCATTGATTAATATTGCAAAAATAATAGGAATGACAAGTCCTAAGACAATTTTCATAACCGCTATGGAAATTGTATTCCAGATGACACTATAAAAGTTTGGCAATTCCAGGACATATTTGAAATTATCAAGTCCTATCCACTTCTGATGTCCGAATAACCCCCTTGCAGGGATAAATTTCTGAAAAGAAATAACAATACCGGCCATCGGCAGATAGCTGAACAGCAGTAATAGAATAAACCCTGGAAGAATCATCAGGTGCAGTGGAAATTGTTTTTTTATGTTCAAATTTTTCAAATTAATGCCTCCTAATCAATAGAAAGATGTTAATGAAAGCTTATCTGTCCAATATCCCGGAAAACGAGAAGGAAAGGATACCGCACCAGCAGGAGTCCTTTCCTTCTCAATTTCTGGTGAATACTATTTACCTTTTACCGAATCATACCAATCGTTAACTTCTTTAGTCATATCAGTTCCACCTAGTTTATTCCAATCAGATACAAACTTGTCAAATTCACCGATAGGAGTGGCGCCCATGATAATTTTTACAAATACCTCTTTCTCCATCTTATCAAGCGTAGTCTTCTTTTCAGTCATTGTCCCGGTTGGTGAGCCTGTAAATTTTTCACTGAGAAGCTGATCGTTTTCCCTGTACTGTAGCATGTTGCGGAAAACCCCATCTTTTCCGTAAATTTTCTCCCATCCCCATTGTGATGTATCGCCTTTTTCATAAGCTTCTATGTTTGCCTCGATACTCTTTGGTTCGTCAGTCAGTTTACTGAAATCATTATTTTTTCTTGCTTCATCTATAGTCAAAAATGCATCAGGGTTTTTAAACGGAGGGAACGGGCACACAGGAGAGAATTTCCATACCCCGGCGCCACCGTTTTCTTTAGGCATATAGTATTTATTAAAATCTGATGCCTTGCCCCAGTTTTTCTCAAGGTGCATATTAAACAACTTCACAAGTGCTTCCGGATGTGCAAATCCTTTTTTAACTGCAAATATCCTGGTTTGGTTGAATTTCAGCGGGACCATAACCTTTTGACTGTCTGCGGAAACAAGAGGATATCCTGTCCAATCAGCATTTTTGTCATTATTATAATTGCTGATTAAAGGATACATCGGATTCCACTGAGCTCCATAATTCAGGCCTACCTTTCCTGCTGCTATGGTTTCGGCCACCTTACCCCCATCCTTGACTCCGAATTCCCTGTCAAGTTCTCCGGCTTTATACATATCGGCCAGTTTTTGAAGAGCAGCCTTTGTTTCCGGCAGTGTACTGCCCCATACCAATTTACCCGAGCTGTCCTCTACCCACATATTGGGATATGCATGATATCCTGCAAAGAAACCTTCAGTTCCCATACATCCGCTATACAGATCCTTTGTAATAGGAAGTCCGTATGTATCATCCTTACCGTTTCCATCAGGATCTTTTGTTGTAAATGCTTCCGAAATCTTCAAAACATCATCCATTGTCTTCGGAGGCTCTAAATTCAGTTTCTTCAGCCAGTCGTTTCTTATCCAAAGGTACTGGGCACCTTCGTTAAGGGCAACTGTTTCAGGCATAGCCATCATTTTGCCGTCAAAGGTCACAGAATCAATATTTCCCGTTCCCTCCTCGGTCAGATTTTTTTTTAGTAAATCAGATCCATAGTCATTATAATATTGGGTCATATCTTCAACCATGTCTGAATCAACAAGTTGTTTCAGCTGAGACGGATTGACGAGAACTACGTCAGGAATATCGCCCGAAGCCAATGTCACATTAATTTTTTGTGTAAATGCATCGGATGTTTCATTGCCTTTAACAGTCCACGCGTATTTTATGTTAATGCCCAGTTCATCTTTGTAAAGTTTAGTCCACCGGTTATCTTCAATTGTTTCTCCGGGGGTTTTAGGCAGTATATTTGCCGCGAGATCATCGTCTATACCACGTACAAAAGAGATATCAATTGCAGGTTCATATTTTCCAAGTGGGTCTTTGTTAACTGCCACAGCTGAAGATCCAGCAGTTGAATTTGATGTTGCGCCCTGTGCTGAATTATCTGATGAGCCCTGGCTGCCGCAGGCTGAAAAAAGTGTAACTGTCAATGAAAGAGCCATGGCCAATGACACGGCTTTTTTCAAATAATTAAACTTCATTATGATTTCCTCCTCTAAGTACATTTAAATTTTGAGGCCTCATCTACATTATAAGGAAGACAGAACTGTAATTGCTATGAACATGTTTTTACTTCGTTATCATTTATTTACGAGATTTTTTACGGATTTTATAATGCCTTATCCTTTTTTTACTTTGTTGTCATTTGTTTACCTGTCAGTGCGGTATCGTGATATTCTTGAGGTGAACAACCTGAGATTTTTTTAAAGAAACGTGTAAAAGATGCCGCTGTTTCGTATCCCACGGCCCTGGCTACTTCATGTATTTTGACATTTTCCCTTTTCAAGAGCTCCTTTGCTCTTTTAATGCGGGCATTATCAATAAAATCGGAGAGATTTGCGCCTGTGATCTGCTTGTACAGCCGGGATAAATACGAGGGATTCAAATAGACCTGTTCGGCCAGCCTGACAAGCGACAGATCCTCGCTTAAATGTGCTTCTATGAATTGCCGGATATAATCAATGGAATTATCGGCTCTCTTTTTTTGCTCTTCGCTTTGCAGTTCGAAAATAATTCCGGTAATGTCATATAAATACTGAGCTGCCTCCGCCCAGGATTCATGCATATCAATGCGCATGAGCTTATTCTGTCCGATACGGAAAGCAATTTTATCAACGAGCTTCCAGCGGTTGATATATGTCTGCAGGCACAATGCCACTTTGTAATACGCTTCGATAGCCAAACTGCTGTTTTTGCTCCTTATTGTTTTTAAAGGCTCCATCAGACCGGATAATAACTCAAATAACCTGTCGCTTTGTCCCGACTCAAGATATTGTTCAATGGAATCAAGATTTCTTTTCCTAAGCAGTATTTCCAGCGGTTCCGGGTCAGCCTCCAGTTGGCTTATCCCATAGTCTAAGCCGGTAGTCAAAATATTGTTTTTAATTTCATTGTCAATAAGGAGCATTTCAATACCTGTACCGATTCTATAATTCAGCAATTGATTCAGAGAATAATACTTTTTGGATACATCTTCCCATTTGCACGGCTCTCCGCTCATGGCAAAGCTGATAGATAGATTCAGAGATTCCCTGCATGAGGTTTGAATCGCCTCAAGTGTTCCTTTTAAAAACGAAACAGCCTTATTATAATAGGCAGAGGTTTCCTTCCTGGTTTGATCAACCGTCAATATTTCATTTGGTTGAATAAACAGCACCGATCTATAACTTTCATCCATTACATTTACACTTGTCACATAAGCGCTTAAATATTTAGACATCAAGAGCCTTACGGAATACAAATTCTGGATCTTATCCCAATAGGATAAGCCAGATGGAATATTGTCAACATGCCCAACCAGCAGCACTAATGGGTAATCGGGATGCATTGCAATCCCAAGCTGTTCAAATTGCGATTTATTTATACTTATGGCGGGATCTTCACGCAGCAAATGGATAAAGTAGTCTTTCTGAAAAAGGTCCAAAGCCATATTTATCTGTTCTTTGGCCTTGTGGACCAGATCTTCCAGGTTTATCCCCTTCTGAATCTCTTTAATGGCGCTTTCAACCGTATTAATCACTTTTTCGGAATCTTCGGTTTTCAGTATATAACTGACTCCATTATGCTGGATGGCTTTATATACATATTCAAATTCGTTGTAGCCTGTAAGAAAAATAACTCTGCACTGGGGCCAGCTTTTATGAATGAGTTCCAAAAGCTGTAACCCGTCTATTTCAGGCATTCTGATGTCGGTAAGCACTATGTCGATTCTTGTCCTGTTCAGCCATTCGATTGCCTCTTCACCCGAATAAGCTCTATAGACATCCAAATCAAGTTCCTTTCTGCTGTTGAATATTTCATACAACCCGTTAACAATTATTTCCTCATCATCTACGATCAGCAATCTATACATTGGCTTTTCCCTCCGGTATTATGATTTTTAAAATCACCTTAAGGCCCCCCAATTCACTTCTGGATATCCTTAATCCGCTCTTTTCCCCGAAAATCAATTTAATGCGCCGGTGTATGTTGATCATTCCTGTGGTTTCCGTATCTCCATCGGTTTTTAATGCCTCTTGCAGCCCGGCAAGTTCATTATCCGTCATATCATTGCCATTGTCCTCAATAATAATGTCCAGTCCATTTTCATTTTCTTCAAAATCAACAGATATAATACCGCTGTTTTTCTTTCTCTCAATGCCGTGTTCAAATGAATTTTCTATAATCGGTTGTATGATAAGCCTGGGTACATTTAAATAGTTATATTTTTCAGGGCATTCGGCAAACCTGATCTCAATTCTTTTTGAAAACCGCATACGCTGTATTTCAGTATAAACTCTTGCATGATAAATCTCATCCCGCAGCGGGATATAATCCGAAGAGCTTCTGGTAACAAAACGGAAATATTCACCTAGATACTTGGTAAACGGAATCAGATTTTCATCACCGATTGCAGCCATGGTATTAATCATAAAGAAACTGTTGTACAAAAAATGCGGATTGATCTGGGATTGCAAGTGTTTCAGTTCGGCCCGCTGCATCAGTATTTTTTGATTATATACCTGATTTATCAATGTATTCAAATTACTGACCATATGGTTGAATCCCTTGTACAAGTAGCCGAATTCATTACTTGAATCGTGATTGATCGAAACCTGCAAATCGCCATTTTCCACTTTGTTGAAAGATTTGACCAACTGTCGCAAGGGTTTGTGCATAAACTTATAGGTCGAAAGAGAATAAATAAATATTATGATAACAACGGCAATTGAAAATACCCAGACCCAGATATTAAAATTTTTAATTGGCTTCAGAACATATTCCTGGGGAATATATTTTAATAAGATCATATTTAAATATGTGGATTTTGCATGAACTATATAGTAGCCCTTCCGATCAACTTTAGCATATTCTGTTCCGCTGTCTTTCGTCCTGTCTAAGTTTGCTGTGATACTATCGGTTGATATGGCTTCACCGCCATTTGCCCTGTTGGTGATGATCCCATTGTTTATAAGGCTGATCAGAACGGAGCCGCCGCCCCTGTAAGTATTAAATTGGTCCAGGGCCTGTTTAAAAGCCTCCTGATTCAACTCTATTTCAATTAAATATAATGGATTGTTATTGTTGTTGTTTGATAAATTGCTCTTCTGAACGGTGCTTAAGTAGAGCCCGCGCTTGTAGCTTATGATCTGAGCCCCTTTTGTTCCGGCCGGTACTCTGATTTCCCGGTATTTTTCCATATTGATTTCATCCAACCCCGTATTTGAAGAAATAGTTCTGCCGCATGGGAGAATATGGGCGCTGACATTTTTTATATAAATACTGCTGTTTTTTATGGTAACCAGCCTTTGTTGAAGTTGCCTTATGCTTTCCGTGGTTTCATAGGTGTCCATGATCTCCCATCTGATGGCAAGTTTATTGAGATACTCGTCGTTCAGGCAATCATACTGAAGGATTTTAATTCTTTCAACTTCCTTTTCCAGGCTTTCCAGGTAAAAGGATACCTGAGCAACCGTAGACTTTGATATCTCACTTTTGACCGTGTACAGACCCCAATTATAAATATAAAACGCAAGGATATAAATGGGAATCATAATTATCAGAAAGGTTATAACAAGGCGGCTGAAGATACTGTTATTCAATTTTATTTTATGGATATTCATTGAATTACCTTCCTTTGTGATAATTAATTTATTTTATGGATGTAGTATATACTTCAAGCACGGCTAAAACAAGTACGGTAAAAGCCGGTATACCATACAAGTTGGCTGCAAATAGAATGTAGGGGCCTTTGGCAGGGCAGAATAAAACCTGAATTTTGCTGCTGAAGTTGTTTCCTTATGAACTCTGTCCATCAGCACAAATATTTATCCATAAAAAAACAGATCCAGAAAAGCCCGATCTGTTTTAAAAAAGCAATTATCCATACTATAATATAAATCTATATATAATATGATAAACCGTAAATAATTCGCAGATAAGTTATATAAATGCTGTTACAGCTTATCCACCTCAACCCATTGGCGCTGGGCTATTGACAGCTCCACAGCCTCCAACACCTGGGAGCATTTCATCCCGTCGTAGAAATCCGGCGAGGTTTTGCCGTTCTTTGCGATAGCCTCCACAAACTCATAGAATTCATGCACAAAGGTATGCTCATACCCTATTACATGTCCTGCGGGCCACCAGGCGGACATATACGGATGGATCTCCTCGCTTGCCTGGATCAGCCTGAAGCCCTGGAGTCCCTCGGGATCGCCGGTATTATAGTACTGAAGCTCATTCATGCGTTCAAACTCAAATTTCAGGCTGCCCTTGCTGCCGTTTATTTCAAAAGACATGTCATTTTTATGCCCGGCGGCAAATCTTGTGGCTTCAAAAGTCCCAATTGCGCCATTTTCAAACTCCGCCAGAAACACGGTGGCATCGTCGACTGTGACTTTTCCTTTCACGGAAGTTTCCTGGGCTTTGCCGGAGAGCCCGGTCATTTTTTCAACCACAGGCCTTTCCTTTATAAAGGTCTTTTCCAAGCCTGTAACGCTTTTAAATTCCCCTGCCAGGAAACGTGCAATATCGATCAGATGCGCTCCGAGATCCCCGTGGGAACCCGAACCGGCGACATTTTTGTCCAGCCTCCATACCAGAGGAAAATTGGGATCCATAATCCAATCCTGCAGGTATTTTGCCCTGAAATGGTATATCTGTCCCAGCTTGCCCTCGTCAATAATCTTTTTAGCCAATAATACTGCCGGCGCAAAACGGTAGTTGAATCCGATCTGATGCTTTACCCCGCTCTTCTTGGCCGCCTCAAGCATCTGCCTGGCATCTTTGAGATTCAAGGCCAGAGGCTTCTCGCAAAAAACATTCTTTCCCTTTTGAGCGGCGGCTATGGCAATCTCTTTGTGGGCATTGCTGGGTGCGGTGATATCTATGGTGTCTATATCCTCCCTGTCTATGAGACGCTCCCATGAAGTTTCATAGCTCTCCCAGCCGAACCTTTCCGCAGCTTCTCTGACCCACTGCTCTTCTCTCCCGCATACCGCCTTCATATGCACACTGGCACCGGGATTAAAAAACATGCCCAATCTCTGTAAAGCGTTACTATGGGCTTTACCCATAAATTTGTAGCCTACAAGTCCTATATTGATCTCTTTCTTCCCCACCGGGACACCTCCCCATATTAATAAAATAAGCAGATAATGCTCATTTCTGTTTGTGATATATTTTTCCTGCCACATCTAAGCCGTATCATATTTAATCTGCACAATATGATCTACCAGCCATCCCCATAAAATTGAAAAAACGATGAAGATACCTCCTTTAGAAGCTGAGGCTTCCGCATATTCTCCATCTTGCCTTAATGAAAATGATTATGGTGCATGCATACCTGTGATTTGTGCTCTATTTTTAATATCATTTCAGTCAGCTTCAGTTAAATCCATATTAATAAATATTTTTAATAAAAGCAATACTATGGACATATTCCGGGGGAGTGATTTCTGTGAATCCGGATCAGCATCAACATCTGAAAATATATTCATATAATCATGTTGACATTTTAAAAGTCAAATCATATAATATGTATGAACACATATTCATATGTTTGTTTTTAAGAAAGATATATTGCTCAAAATCACTAATTAAAAAATATATTTGACCAGGATTTACCGCATATTTTAGAGAAAGAAGGGGTTTTAATGGCTGCAATAATTAAAAGGGAGTTGTTGCTTGAAGGCTTGGACTGTGCAAACTGCGCGGCAAAGATTGAACAAAGGGTCAACGATCTGGATTCGGTAAACACCGCCTCTATGAATTTCATGACTAAGACCTTGACTATCGAAACTGAATTATCAGCTAAAGTGGATGAAATAATCCAGGATGCCACAAATATTATTAAAAAACTGGAACCCGATGTTACCGTGAAGGAAAAGATTATTTCCCCTGGTACAAAGAAAACTCTGATATTAAATGGGCTGGACTGCTCCAACTGTGCCGCTAAGATTGAAAGGGAGGTCGGAAATATTTCCGGGGTAAAATCTGCCGCCGTCGATTTTATTTCCAAAAAGCTGGTCATTGAATTCCATAGCAAACACGACGAAAAAAGAATCGTCGAAGAAGCCTCGAAAATTGCAAAGCGCATAGAATCCGGCATAAACATAGCTGAGGAGGATAAAAGCGTTACCGGAAAAGAAGATGAAAAAAGCGGAAAGAAGGCAGAAATCATAAGGCTTGGGATAGGAGCGCTTCTTTTCGCGGCAGGAGTGATATTCAGCCTTCCTTTCTGGGCGGAGCTTTCCATATTTCTGGTAAGTTATCTGCTGGTAGGCGGCGAAGTTGTGTTAAAAGCGGTAAAGAATATATTGAAAGGCCAGATATTTGATGAGAACTTTTTGATGAGTGTGGCTACCATCGGCGCCTTTGCTACCCGGAACTTCCCGGAAGGTGTGGCGGTTATGCTTTTCTATCAGGTAGGAGAACTATTTCAGTATATCGCTGTAAACCGTTCCAGAAGGTCCATAAAGGCGTTGATGGATATACGGCCCGACTATGCCAATCTTAAAGTAGGCGATGAAGAAAAGACCGTATCTCCTGAAGAAATAAATATCGGCGATATTATCATCATAAAGCCCGGTGAAAGAGTTCCTCTGGACGGCAAGGTTACCGAAGGCAAATCAATGATGGATACCTCTGCCCTGACCGGGGAATCTGTCCCCCGGGAGGTGGAAGCAGGCGACGTTGTATTATCAGGCTTTATTAATAAGAATGGCCTGTTGACTGTGGAGGTCACAAAGGAATTCGGTGAATCCACCGTAGCCAAGATTCTTGATCTGGTCCAGAATGCAAGCAGCAAGAAGGCTCCCACAGAGAACTTCATTACCAAGTTTGCAAGATATTATACCCCTGTCGTCGTATTCGCAGCCCTTGCACTGGCAGTAATCCCTCCGTTGGTAATCCCGGGGGCCACCTTTTCCGATTGGATTTACAGGGCGCTGGTATTTCTGGTTATTTCCTGCCCCTGCGCGCTGGTTATTTCCATTCCTCTGGGCTTCTTCGGGGGAATCGGCGGAGCTTCCAAAAATGGCATTCTGGTCAAGGGAAGCAATTATCTTGAGGCTTTAAACTCAGTTGATACCGTTGTTTTTGACAAAACCGGCACCCTTACAAAGGGCGTATTTAAAGTAACAAAAATTACGGACTATGCCGCTGCGGCAGATATTACCTTACTGGAAGCCGCGGCCTATGCAGAAAGCTATTCAAATCACCCCATAGCCTTGTCCATTCTCAAAGAATATACCAAAGAATACAGCAAGGAAGTCAATAAAAATGAGATCGAGGACTACGAGGAGATTTCAGGTCACGGGATCAAGGCTAAAGTGCGGGGACATGTGATTCTTGCAGGAAATTCCAAGCTGATGGAAAAGGAAGCCATAGCCTGCGATGAGACAAGTGATGAAGGAACCGCCGTTCATGTTGCTGTTGACGGGAAATACGCAGGTCTTATTATTATCTCCGATGAGATCAAGGAAGATGCGCCAAAGGCGATGAAGGCATTAAAAGATATGGGAATTAAAAAGCTGGTCATGCTCACCGGAGACAGCAAAACTGCAGGTACAAAGGTCGGCGGGTCCCTTGGGCTGGACGAGGTCCATGCTGAGCTTCTCCCCCATCAAAAGGTTGAAAAGCTGGAGGAACTGGATAAAAAGAAGTCTCCTAAGGGGAAACTGGTATTTGTGGGCGACGGTATCAATGATGCCCCTGTACTTGCGAGAGCAGATATCGGTGTCGCCATGGGCGGACTTGGTTCAGATGCCGCCATTGAAGCCGCAGACATAGTATTGATGACAGATGAGCCCACCAAGCTGGTCAGCGCCATAAAGATCGCCAGAAGGACCCGGGTGATCGTGTGGCAGAATATTATTTTCGCACTTGCAGTGAAGGGTGTTGTCCTTTTCCTGGGAGCAGGCGGAATCGCCACCATGTGGGAAGCGGTGTTTGCCGACGTTGGCGTCGCAGTCATTGCCATACTCAATGCTATGCGGGTTATGAATGCGGAAAAACTCTGATAAAGCAATTGACAGTTAAAGTATTAAACCATATAATAAATATTTAAAATACCGGACACATTTTCAGGAGGGATGAGATGAACCGTAATTATCAGGAAGATAATGGCCAGGATATAATTAAATGTGATTGTATTACAATTCACAGTGATATTGTCGACAAGGTTAAGGAAAACATTCCAAATGAAGAGACTCTTTATGATCTGGCGGAGCTTTTCAAGACTTTCGGCGATACCACCAGGATAAAGATTCTTTATGCTTTATTTGCTTCTGAAATGTGCGTATGTGATATTGCAGTGCTTCTTAATATGACACAATCTGCCATCTCCCACCAGCTTAGAGTTTTAAAACAGGCAAGGCTGGTCAAATTCAGAAAGGACGGAAAGGTCGTCTTCTATTCGCTTGATGATGAGCATGTAAAACGCATTTTTGATCAGGGCCTCCATCATATTTCGGAGTAGCGGCCGGATAAACCAGACCGGCTCTCCGACTGACAGCTTTCGGCCAGTTTACCCGAAGACATTGTCACCACCCTGTTTCCAAATTCCAGGGTGTCCAGTTCATGGGTTACGACCAGAATGGTGGTGCCGTTTTTATTTATGCGGGAAAACAGCCCCATGATTTCCCTTGTGGTTTCTATATCCAGATCCGCTGTGGGCTCATCCGCAATCAGAATATCCGGTGAATTCATTAAAGACCGTGCAATAAAAACCCGTCGCAGTTCGCCTCCGGACAGCTGTGGCGGAAACATATGGGCCAGGTGGGACAGACCGACCTCATCCAGGAGGAATTCTGCCCGCCCCGCTGCATCGCCCTGTCTCTTTGCCAGGTAAAAAGGCAGGCGCACATTGTCAAAAACCGTCAGATTTGAAAGGGCGCTGGTTCCCTGGGGTACATATCCCAGACGGGAATTTCTGAATTCCGACATTTCCTTATCCTTCAAAGTATCCAGCTTTGTTCCGTCAAAGCCGATACTGCCGGAAGTGGGTTTCAAAAGCCCGGCGATTATATTCAGCAGTGTACTTTTACCGCTCCCTGAACGTCCGATAATGCTCACGAAATCACCGCGTGATACGGACAGATTTATATTATCCAGTGCTGTAAACTGCCTTTCTCCGCGTTTATATTCCTTTTTCAGTTCATTTATTTCCAACAGCATTATTCATTCTCCCTCATGGTAGTGTAGGTCTCGGATTTTCCGATTTTAACGGCAACAGAAATTGAAGCTGCAGGGCCAACCGACAGAGATATCAAAAAGCTTAAAATACCAAAAATCAGAACGTCTCCGAAGGATGGCTGCAAATAGGGCAATTTCATCATGGAACTGATGTAGGTGCTGAACGGGAACACCACAAGAGCAGCCGCTATGATTCCGGCCACCGCCCCCAAAATGCCGATATAAATTGATTCACACAGCAGCAGTTTCACAAGCTTGCTCCGGGGAGCGCCCAGAATCCTGAATATGCCGAATTCCTTTTGCCGCTCATTTAACGAAACTGAAAATACGACAGCCAGCACAATAATAGCCAGAAGCCACAAAATTCCGGCAAGGATGTAAATATACAGGGAAAGCCCATTTAAGCCTGCAGAAATGTCATTTAGCATGTTTTTGGAAACTACAACGGCAACGCCCTCCTTTGCATAAGCCTGAAGGATGGCGTTGGCAACATTTTTTGTATCATACCCGTTCTCAATCTTGACCATGGCGGAGGAAATGAGCGTATCATCCTTTGCCGCCGGATGGGACTGTATCCGCTCAGATTCCTTTGCAAGCTTTTTCGCCGTTGATAAATTCATAAAAACGGAGGTATCAAATCCCATCCCTGTCTTTTCAAGCCGCGCGGCCACCGAAAAATTCCGGTCATAAAACTTGAGCCTTTGCCCGGCTTTAGCGGCTATGTTGCCCCCCACCAGAATTTCGCCGTCTGCAAGAGGGCGGTCCAATGTATCTGATAACCAAGGCTGGATGATAAAATCCGTTTCAGGATCAAAGCCTATGAGCTGGATGGGATATGTGCAGCACGACGCATTCAGCGTCGCAATATAGAGCTGCGGGGATATAAGGCCCACCCCTTCCACAGCGGCGACCCTGTCAACGACTTTCCCGTCAAAGTAAAATGTACTGGGCTCTCCCCGGAGAAGCGCGTTTTGAATATCCGCCTCATAGCCGTAGGGCACCACGAGAATATCTGCACCCAGTCTTTTGGACAGCCCCTCCAAACCGCCTTCCAGACTCTTTGCCAGGATGGTCCCTCCAAAGAGTATAAAGGCAAAAAGCGCCACCAGGAAAATAAGGCAGCTGCTCCGGAAGGGCTTGCGTTTCAGATTATTGGCGGCAATAACGGAAACGGTCAAAGGTTTTTTGTTCATAGGCCGGTCTCCGCCGCCTTTTTGCCTTGTGCCCGCAAATACAGGATGTTGGCTGCCGCCGCTGCCACAGTCAGGCCGCTTACTACCGTTACCGCAGGAAATGTGGTCATCCGGCAGGCCATCATGTTCATCTCACAGCCGCCTATGAGCAGGGAAGGAACTAAAATACCCAGAATCCCGGTCAAAGCCGTCATCATACTGATCCCCATCCGCATGGGCGCCGACCCGGAAAGAAGCAGCAATACTCCGCCGCACAGGATTAACACACCGATCCCCAGCTCAGCCCGCCCGGACCAGAAGCATCTCATGGGCACTGTGCCGCCCGCAGCGGTTTCAATGACTTTTGAGCAAGTCGGGAATATGCAGACCGGTATAAGAGAAATCAACAGCCCCAAGATACCGATTGCAATACCCGATAATAACCTGTTTCTCACAAAAATCGTCTCCTCATCTATATTAAACTGCAAATTTAACTGTAATTGAATTTATAACTGTCCCAAGAAATAAGTTAGCGTATGCTAACCCATTGTTCAAGTACCAGTTCTGAATTTTTCAACGGCTCCAGTTTATTTTTTCGAAGACGAGTTTATTATTGACAAATCGGGCAGGCCGGTTTTGTGGGCGCGGCGGCGAACGCTCTATTTTAATACAAATTATCCTGTTATTTAACAGTTTTAAATATTTACATTACTTCTTGCTTTCCACCACCAGGCTTTTAGCCACTACATTCATTCTTTTTATATTGAGCGCCGTCAGATGCTTTATCTGTTCCGATACTTTTTCCTGGACCTCCCGCAGCAGCTGCTTTATCATACTGCCATAGACCAGCACCAGGTCCATCTCGATGTATATCCCGTCGGTCCTGTTTTCCGCACGGAATCTTGATATTTTGGACACGCCCTCGATATTTGAGGTCACGTACTCCACTATCTGGTAAATCGTATAATCAGATATGGTATAGTTGCCCATATAGCTGAAGGTAGGGCGTACCACCGATTTTTCTCCTATGAGCTGGTAGCTTCCCTTTCCTTTTCTTCTGAATATCTGAAGCGGATCCAGAAAATATCCCGAAAAGTCCTTTTTTATTTCAAATGTCGGCACTGGAATTACATGCTTTCCCTGTTCGCGTCTGGTGGACAGGGCCTGCTTGATCTCGTACTCGCTGGCTACATCGGTTATATATACCTTATCGGAAATCGGTCCTATTCCAAGCCTCTCCGCTATGGTTTCCACCATACCGTCCGAGGTTCCTATTATCAGTAGTATTTGAGTATCATATTTATGCAAAGCGTTAATAACATCTTCAGCGTGCTTTTTATCGGTAAACAGGGCTCTTTTGATAGATGCGATCTTCGTGCTTTCTCTTTTGGCAGAAACACCTGCTATAATCTGGTTGCCTTTAATGAGCAAGCCGTCGTCAATTATAAAATCCGTGCCATACTCCCTGGCGACCCATGATGCTCTGTGACTCTTACCTGTCCCGCTCGGTCCCACAAATCCAATTGCTTTCAAGGCCATCCTCCAATCATTGCCTAAAAATGGGAATAATCTCCGGCACAAAATTTCTCTTTATGCAGGGTGTCCCATTCCATATTCAAAATTATTTACATAATTTTCAGAATTTATAAATAATATCTCCAAAGGGAAAAAGAGAGCCAAACGACTCTCTTTTCTTTTTCCCGGACATTTTTAATCTTTTGTAATTTAAGGCTTTTTCCGCTGTAATTCGTATTTTTTTATCTTTTGTATATTTATAATTCCCTATGCTGACCCTTGAGCCAACATAAAGTGTTTAAACTATTGTCAAGTACATCATATTGTGATTACACGATATATTGTATTTATATACAATCTTTTTGTCAATATATATTACAAAAATTGTTATAGTAATATTTTACTATTTTTTATAAGACTAGAAGACTTTTATTTTTTTCACGGGTTTTTTAAATGTTTGTGCTGGAGTCTAATGTTCAAATTTTACCGTTATATGCTATAATATTGGGAAATGCTCTGTAAAATTCCAAAAACAATAAAATTTATAAATAGATAAATAGATATAGTATTAACCAGGGGGATTTATTATGAAAATAGGTCTGAAGTTCAAATTACTTTTAATGTTTTTCCTTTTTATTTCAATTCCTATGACTCTGCTGGGTCTGATCTCGTATCACATGTCTGCCGAAGCTCTGCAGCAGGACGTGGATCAGGAACTGACCCAAACTACCGGCCAGACCGCGCAGCGTATCGAAGCCGAACTGGATTCCGTTATGAAAAGCCTTCAGATCGCCAGTCTGAGCACCGCTTTGATAAACCCGCTTGCCAACGGTAATTTTTCTACCGTTGACGCAGCCGTGTTTCTCACAAGCATTAAAAAAACCAACGGAGATGCCGTCGAAATGGTCATGCTGGTGGACGCCACCGGCAAAGTTCTCACCTCCACAGGAGCCGGAGCCTCAAATGCCAATCTCGGAGATCAGGATTATTTTCAAAAAGCCTTGAAAGGCATCCCCGCAGTGAGCCAGATCAGCGTTTCCGAAGACACGGGGAAGCATGTGCTCATGATATCCACGCCGGTCAGAGACTCCGAGCATGTGGTCGGCGTCCTGATCGCAGGCATTGATTTCAACAGGATGACCCAGTATGCGGCGCAAATAAAGGTGGGGAACTCCGGATATGCCTATATGCTGGACCGTGACGGCCTGCTGATCTATCATCCGGTTGCGGAAAAAATCCTGAAAGAAAACCTCTCCGACAATAAAAACGCGGATTTTAAAGCTTTGGTTGGAAAAATGAAGGGCGGCAAATCGGGAAAGGGCTTTGCCACCTATGACGGCGTTTACAAGTATGTAGTATTTCAGCCGGTAAGAAACTGGGTGCTTGCGGTAACGGTCAATTATTCGGACTACATGTCAACTGCCCGCAGTATCCGGACCAGCACTATCCTTTTGACCGTGATCTCTATTCTCGTGGCTCTTGCGCTGGCCTATCTCATGTCCAGCTTCAGCATCATCAATCCCATACGGAAGCTGCGTTCCCTGATGGAACAGGCGGGCCACGGGGATCTGACCGTGCGCTCCAGGCTGAAAAACAGGGATGAACTGGGCGATCTGGGCATTTCCTTTAATTATATGATCCAGCAGCAATCGGAGATAGTCAGGAAGGTCCGGGGCGGCTCCCTGGAATTGGCTGCCGCTTCTGAGGAAACAGCCGCCTCGGCCTCCCAGATCAACACCTCCTCCCAGCAGATCAGCGAAAATGTCAGCGATGTGGCCGGCGGCGCCCAGCAGCAGAGCAGCTCGATAATGGATGTTTCCCGGGTACTGTCACAGTTGTCGGAACGGGTCCAACTGGCGCAAAGCAAGGCGGCTTCCACAGGCGAAAACGCAGATTTTGCTCTTGAAACAGCCCGGCGGGGCCGTGACAGCGTGGACTCCACGGTCAGGGCAATGGATACCATCAACGAAAGCACCAGGGAAACCGCAGATGTCCTGAACCTTCTGAATGAATTGTCCGGCCGCGTGGGAGGCATTATCACCACCATCAATTCTATTGCGGGCCAGACCAACCTGCTGGCTCTTAACGCGGCCATAGAAGCCGCCAGGGCCGGAGAACACGGAAAGAGCTTCAGCGTTGTGGCCGATCAGATCAGAAAGCTTTCCGAGGAGTCCAACAATGAGGCAAAAAGCATCTCCGACCTGGTACGTGAAATGGTAGCGGAAATCGAAAAGGCGGTGGCCTCCATAGAAGACGGCCGGAATGCCGTTGAAAACGGCGTCCGCGTTGTAAATGAAACCGATGAGACCTTTATAGGCATCATCAACGCAGTAGAGCAAATCGTGGCAAATATAGGGGAAATCACAGCCATCACCGATGATGAAGTTGCGCATTCCCATGAAATGACCGGGCTGATCGGCACCATAGCCCAGACTACCCAGACCACCAGCGCCAACGCGCAGGAAGTGCTGGCTGAGGTGGAAGAGCAGACCTCCACCATCGAATCGATCTCCGCCGGCGCGGAACAGATCAGCGCCATGGCCGGCAATCTGGATCAACTGGTCAAGGCTTTTAAAATCCATATAAATGATGATAATATCAGCCAGGAACCCATAGAGCCGGAGGCTGTAAATCAGGAACCTGCCGGCCAGGAATAAAATAAAAAAGCCCAAAGTTCTCTGATTCAGGATTTTGGGCTTTTTTATATGACTTGAAGTTTTTCATTCTTTAGTGTCGGATTTCGCCAGGCTACACTCACACACGTTACACCCGCCGCATAGCACCACTTTGCCGGAAAATACATTCTTTATGGTATCCAGCAGCTTCTGGTTCTTGAACCTCTCCCAGTTGTGGATAATTATGCTTTTGGGAGCCAGGGTTATAAGCGAGCTTACAAGCAGATCATCATGGTTTATCTCCGCTTCGGGAAGCTCCGATATAAACTCCTGTATGCAGTCATTGGTTATCTCCCTCTTTTTTTCGTCCAGCAGTATATAATTATCGTCATACTGCATCACCACATGTACAAAATTAAACTTTGATTCCTGGATTTCAACAAAATATCTCAACAGTCTTATAAATTCCTTGTATTCCCTTTCTATGAGGAAATCATCCACGGCGTTGTCAATAATATCTTCCAGCTCCTTTATATAATCCCTGAGCCTGAAATTTACAAATCCGTCCAGAATTATGCTGCTTGAACCTTCAAAGTATTCCATGAGCTTTTTAATGATCAGGTTTCTCCGTCTTATCTGAAATAACGTGTTAAAAAAGACTTTTTCGTCATTTCTGATTATTTTTTGTGAGATCTGCAATATATCCTTCTTTTCAGCCGAATTAAAATATCCGTAGTTGCTGTTGATTATCCTGTTCAGCAGTTTATCCTCGTACTGTTCTATAATTAAGTCGGCAAGTGCGTTTGACACATGGTATTTCAGTAATTCATACTGATTGGATTTTTTTGAAAACAGTGTCTCTCCTTCCAAATTACACATTATCGAAGTTGCGCCTTCAAAATCAACCTCTTTTATGGAATAATCTATGTTTTTTTCTTTTAAATGTTGAAGTTCTTTGTCCATCTGCCTTATTACGTCTTCTGCGCTATCTGTTATCCCTATGGAGAGATATTGATACTGCATCAACTTCACTTCCCTTCGTGTGTAGTATATGCTAAGTCAATTACTATTACTCCTTGTGCAAGGGACCGGTAATTGACTTTGGTAAAACGCTGTGTGCAATCCTTCCTTCAAGTTATGCTACATTATATGCACCGCATTTTTTATAGGTACTACACCATAAAGATTATTTCAGAAAACAAAATTTCAATCCTCCAGTATAGGGATTATTGTTCCCAGGTCAATAAGCTTTTCACCATAAAGCATAACCACGTCCACGCCTTTTAAACTTAAAAAACTCAATATTTCACTGGAATTTTTATGAAAACGCAAATCTCCCGTCACCCCAAGCCTGTTTTTCGACAACAGTCCCGTTGCTCCGCCGATAAACCCCATATCAAAGGGTTCCAGCTTTATTGAGGTATCAGGCTCTATCAGCAGCGAGTCGATATCCGCCCGGAGAGCCCTTTTATGGATATCCCTGTCGGAGGTTATCAGACTGTTTTCATTTACCACACAGGTCAGGCATTTTGCATAACCCTGGTTTGTGTGGATCAGCTCGTACCCGTTTTCCAGCAGCAGCTCTTTCACAACAGGATCGGTATATTTAGTATTATGAAATGCGAAATTTCCCACCATGGCCACATTATATGGAATTGTGAAGGGGTATTTATTTCCCGGGAGAGTATATCCCCTGATCATTTCAAATCCCAGACAGGACAATGAATCCAGCAGCTGTCTGGGCGTACCGGGCGCATAGACCATTATATTGCCACGGATATGGAGCAGCATTATGTCGGGGTGAAATGAAACCGCAGCATAGACCCCCGGATGTGCCAGTGTTGGAATAACCGAAACACCCCGTTTCAAAAGACTGTTTTTAATCTCCTCAGGAGCCCTGCCGTCAATAATCACCGCCTTTACCTCTCCCGCCGGTAAATTCGGCACTTCAACATGTCTCATGTTTTCCTCCCTGCAACAGTTAATTTTACAACCGGTATATTTTTTTAAAATTTCTTTCAACCTTATGGAATAGTTAATTTTTAGTATCACACATATTTTTTCTTTTTCATATTATACTAAGGAATAACAATGAAATAAACTAAAACTCATAGTTTTGTGTATTGTTATTCCTTTGGGAATGGCAAAGTAAGAAACCATTTTTATAGAGTACATTTGGTAATAAACTAATATTGCCATTCCTTTAGGGATAAATCAATGAAAAGCTATTTTTAGCGGTTTCGGCCGATAGTAATTGACTTAATATAAATTTTCAATTGTTGCTTGTTTTAAAATTAATAATATTGACCTGATAATGGTTTACAGAAAATATATTTTCCTTTTACGTAAGAATATCTGACTTATCATATATCAGGACTAACTGTCTGTGAAAACAGCCGGTTATTTAAATACACCGCATTTCCCGTAAAAAGGAGGTGCGGTTATTTTATGCTGAATAAAAAAGCTTAACATTATTAATAATATAGCTATGCAATATATGCAGATAGAAAATAAAAGCAAAATTTTACAAAATCACAAAAACTAAGGAAAGGAAGTTATGACCATGAAAACATCTTTGGATAGAGCAGCCTTGATAATTGTTATCATCGGAGCTTTGAACTGGCTTTCTATAGGTTTATTCAGGTATGATCTGGTCGGCTCGATTTTCGGCGCTACCTCTATGATAGCAAGAGCAATATTTATTATAGTGGGTATTGCCGGTCTGTATAGCATCAGCCTGCTTTTCAGAGAATCGGAAGCACCGGCAAGAGAGAATGGACAATAAGCCGCAAGGTAAGTACTCCGGGGTATACCCCGGATTATCCCCCAAGTTAAGGTTACCTTATAAGACATAAATTTCCGTAATATTTTTTTTAATAATGCAGATTATATTAGTACACCAACAAACCCACTATAAGTGTAGTGAATGATGGTGAAAACTTAAATGGTTAAACTTAAAAGGAGGAATACGATTATGGCAAGAAACAAATCAACATTCGAGAATATGAAGTATGAAATAGCTTCTCAGGTTGGCGTTAACCTGAAGCAGGGCTACAACGGAGACTTAACCTCCAGAGAAGCCGGCAAAATCGGTGGAACAATCACTCAGAAGGTATTTGAAGCTTATACAAATACCAAGAAATAATTGAGGTGAACGTTCCTTAGAGAACGAGCCAAAAATAAAAGGATGCCGTTTTGGACGGTGTCCTTTTATTTTAATCTAAAAAAGCCTCTGAAGCTTAAAAATGTCCCTGTTATCAAGGATTTTTTAAAATAATGCTTTATTACTTTCATATACTTCTATATAATTAAATCAGGTAAGTACATAAAATTGGCCTATTTACATATATTTTAAATTGGTAAGATGCATGTATTTTCTAAATAATATAAAAGGATACGGTTTTCTATGACAGATTTTAGATTGATATTTTCGAGGCAGATGCCCCGGCGCATACTGATACTCCTCGCATTCGGCATTGCAATATACCTGCTGCGCGGAATGGCAAATATGTTTTTGCTTACCTTCATTTTTGCCTATTTGGGCTATACCGCCCAGAGCTTTGTTTTCAAAAAGGCAAAAATAATCAATTCCAGAGTTCTTAAAATAATAATAATCGGTGTTTATCTGTTTATTCTGACCTTTGCGGTATATGCCCTCTATAAATATATTCCAAAAATCGTATCCGAGGTCAATTCGATCATACAGGACGCCATAGTATTTTTAAACGGAACCTATGACAATGAGACCTTAAACTATATTATTTCCCTGTTGAAAGAATTCAAAGTTTCAACCTATATAAGCAACAACTACGATTCTCTTATCAAATCTATTTCCAGTATAGGCAAATGGGGTATCGACCTGTTTATCGCAGTCATTTTAAGCCTGTTTTTCATCCTTGAAAAAACCAGAATAGTCAGGTTTACCTCATATTTCAAAAGCAGCAAGATAAAGGTCGTTTACGAGGAAATGGCTTTTTTCGGAAATAAATTTCTGCAGTCCTTCGGTAAGGTAATCCAGACCCAGGTAACCATTTCCTTTATCAACTGCGCCCTTTCAGTGATAATGCTCTACATCCTACAGTTTCCTCAGGTACTGGGGCTTGGATTCATGATATTTGTGCTGGGACTGATACCGGTGGCCGGAGTGGTCGTCTCCCTGGTTCCTTTGTCGATAATAGCTTTCAATATAGGCGGTTTCAGAATGATCATCTATATCCTTATTTTAATAGCCATACTGCACGCCCTGGAAAGCTATATCCTCAATCCGAAGCTCATGTCCCAGAAGACAAAGCTGCCTGTTTTTTATACCTTTGTGGTGCTGATAGTCTCCGAACACATTCTTGGAATCTGGGGCCTTATAATAGGAATACCCATTTTCATGTTCATACTGGATGTGCTTGAGGTCAGGAATCCTGAAAATCCCACAACTCCCGAACCGGAATATGGGGATTAAAGGCATAATATTAAAAATATTTATTTAATTTTGTGGGTATATATTAAAACTAATGTTATACTTTTAAGGAGGAGCCGATATGTCTTGCTACAACATAATGTCTGTTTTAACCAGCAAAAGAATTGAAAATGTCTCTGAAATGCAGAGGATCTTTACGGAATCCGGATGTATCATCAGGACAAGATTGGGAATTCACGACGCCGGGGCGGATTTTTGTTCCGATGAAGGTCTCATTATCCTCAATCTGATAGGTTCTGAGGAAGAAATTTTAAATCTGGAAAACGGTTTGAACAAAATCCCCGGAGTAAAGGCAAAAAACACCAGGTTAAGCTCCGACGACTGATTGCCGCGGCTTTGCAGGGCCCGGCCAAGTGCAAAACCAATGTTGATGAGATAAAGTATCAGAAGCTGTAATTAAATTTGTTAAATCTATGATTAAAGAGCTATAATTTAGAGATTATTGAGGTCAGTATTTATGAAGCAATGCGTACAATGTTCCGAACAATTTGAATATCTAACAAGCGATGGACTCTGTTTTAAATGCAGTCAAAAAACCGATCTGGATTTTAAAAGAATTAAAAATTACCTTGAAATGCATCCCCGCTCCACAGTGGGGGTAATTTCAACCGAATTGGGCATAGCTGTTTCCGTTATTGAAAAATTCATGGATGAAGGCCGGCTGGAGATCGTCGAGAAGGCTTCCCAGGGCAGCGGAACAGTGATTAAATTCACAAAATAACCCTAAATATTATAATAAAAAAATAGCCGTCCGGACATAAAATGTCCGCCAGAATGCTGAAACTAGTGTTCCGACGGACATTTACCTTTTTTATTTATCTTTATTTTATCTCTGATTCCTATGTTCTGAATTCCGGACCTACTCTTCCTCTTCTTCCTCATCCTGTTCCCAGTTATGGTATACATTTGCCACATCATCCAGGTCCTCAAGGCTTTCGATCAGCTTATCAATAAACTTGATCTGTTCCGGATCGGTGAGCTTTGTCATAGTAGTAGGTATCATTGACACTTCCGCTTCAAGGAATTCATAGCCTTTCTTTTCAAGCGCTTCTCTCACCGCCGAAAAATCTGCGGGATCGGTGAGTATCTCAAAGCAGTCGTCTTCGGCTTCAAAGTCCTCCGCTCCGGCTTCCAGCGCTTCCATCATCAGATTGTCCTCATTGATCTTTCCGTTGTTTTCAATGACAATGACGCCCTTCTTATTGAACATAAAGGATACGCAGCCGCTCTGCCCGAGGTTTCCTCCGAATTTATCAAAATAATGCCTCAGATCTCCCGCTGTCCTGTTCCTGTTGTCCGTGGTGCATTCGCATATGACGGCAACTCCGCCGGGGCCGTAGCCTTCATATGTGATTTCTTCATAGTTTGAAGCATCTCCGTCGCCGGATGCTTTCTTTACGCTTCTTGTTATATTATCATTAGGCATGTTGGCAGCCTTGCATTTTGCAATGACATCCTTCAATCTTGAGTTTGCCTCAGGGTCAGAGCCGCCCTGCTTAACCGCTATCACGATTTCCCTTCCCAGCTTGGTAAATATTTTACCCTTCTGGGCATCTGATTTTCCCTTTTTGTGCTTTATATTCGCCCATTTTGAATGACCTGACATAAATACCTCCCGTGCGAAATCTTAATTCTTTGCTATAATAAACATAAATGTCTTTTTAAGCTGTAAAATCCACTATAACATTATAATAGTAATTGCCCAAATAATCAACCTTCGGCAATTTGCGGACAGCATACACCGTAAAAATAAAACTTGTCTAAAGTATAAGCTTGCCCTCGCCGTTCAAGGTTATATATGTTTTCTCGCCCATATCTATTAACGCCCTGCCATTGGAACTTTCCGTAATATCCTCCGCAAGCCTTTCCTCTCCGCCATCCTCCGCAAGCACGCACAGTTCCACATCCTGCCCGTATTGTATGTCCTTTATAATAATATTATTTGTCATAAGCATATTTTGCAGCTTTCCAAACAGTGTGTACTCTATAATAATATTCACGTTTACACAAAGCTTTCTGGTCACTATCTCCGCGGCCTCAAGTCCCAATGCCGCACTTTTGCCGTATGCGCGGATAAGTCCTGCCGCCCCCAGCAGAGTACCGCCGAAATACCTGGTAACGACCACAACCGCATTCTGGACGCCCATTCTTTTTATTACCTCCAGCACGGGCATTCCCGCCGTACCGGACGGTTCCCCGTCGTCGCTGTACCGCTGGATCAATGTATCGTTATTTATGCTGTATGCATAGACATTATGTGTGGCATTCCAGTACTTTGCCCTGAGCCCGTTAATAAATTCCACTGCCTCTTCCTCGTTGTCCACGGGCCTGGCACTGGCTATAAACCTGGATTTCTTTTCTTCGTATTCCGCCGCGGCAAAATTCAGTATTGTCCTGTACGACCGTAACATTCTACCCTCCATGCCGTAAATACGGCCTTGTGCCCTTTTCCTGCCCCGGGAGGGCTGGCATTAATTTTTCAATAATTGTATTATACAGGCTTGCAGACTTAAAGTAAATTCAATACGCCCAGTCAGAATCCGATACTTTATTCATATCCAAAACAGCACTCTCCAGACATCCGGAGAGTGCTGCAATAAGCACACTTTATTATGGTCAACCAAATAGGGGAAACCCTCTTCCCCGGCCGCAAAGCCTTGTATTCAAAAAGGCAATTTACGGCACTTCAAGCCATTTTATTATATTTTGAAAACGAAAGATTAATAAGCGACTTGTCCTGGCTGTAAGTGATTTTCTGCAGAGCTTCATCAATTGTAAAAAAGCCGCCGTCGCTAAAATTCTCTTCTTTATTTATTTCATACTCTTCATCAAGGGATTTCATGACATACCATGTGATTTTATTGCAAACCGGTCTTTGACGTGTGACAGAGAAAAATTCGTAATTGGTATTGCCCGCTGTTGAAACGATCTCGGCATTAATTCCTGTTTCTTCTTTAACTCTTCGAATCGCAACCTCGTCAGGATAATCACCGTTTTTAATTATCCCCTTTGGAAGCACCCACTCATCCTTCTCATTTTTGAGAAGAAATACTTTCTCTCCGGAAAAGACAACACCACCTGCACAGTTTCTAACAAGCATAATCAAAACCCCTTCCCTGATAGATTTTTAAATTATTTTAGATACATATTAATTAAACCTTCTCCCATTTTGACATTTCTTATTATTTCCAGGTGCATAAAAAATAATACATCCTATTAACTATATAATACTCTACCCGGTAATTTTATACAAGAATAAATTCCTCAAGTTTGCTGATTTTGTCCAATTTCACCAAAGCATGTACCTTTATTCCGCTCTCCTGGTACTCCTGCTCTATTATCTGCCCGTTTTTATAGATATACGGAGCCACCCAGCCTTCATTATAAGGGATAAGCAGGTTTATTTCCCTCAGCTGCTCCTTAAAGCCCTCAGTGATCTTTTCCAGCAGCTGGTCAATACCAGAGCCTGTGACTGCCGAAATTTCACATACGGAGGAATAGCCCGCCGAATTGATCCTCCTGCCGCCCGTGGCAATATCCTGTTTGTTCAGAACAAGAACAGTGCTTTTTGAAGCTGCCCCCAGCTCTTCCAGCAGCCTCTCCACAACGCCTATCTGCATGGCGGCGTGTTCATTCGACGCATCCACCACGTGGAGAAGCATATCGGCATGCACGGCCTCCTCAAGCGTGGATTTGAAAGCCTCGATCAGGTCATGGGGCAGCTTTCTTATAAATCCTACCGTATCGATGAGCACGGCTTCCCTGCCGTCGGCCAGTATCAATTTTCTGGCTGACGGGTCAAGCGTAGCGAACAGCTTGTCTTCCACAAATACCGAAGAACCGCAGAGCCTGTTCATCAGGGTGGACTTGCCCGCATTTGTATAGCCTACTATGGCTATAACCGGCACTTTGTTCTTTGCCCTGCTGTGGCGCATGTAGCCGCGCCTTTTCTCCAACTGCGCAAGCTCCCGCTCAAGGCCGGTGATCCTCCTCCGGATATGCCTTCTGTCCACCTCCAGCTTTTTCTCGCCGGGGCCGCGGGTTCCGATACCTCCTCCAAGTCTTGACAGCTCGCTTCCAAGCCCAATGAGTCTGGGAAGCTTGTATTTGAGCTGTGCCAGTTCAACTTGCAGCTTGCCCTCCTTTGAAACGGCTCTCCCGGCGAAAATGTCCAGTATGAGAGTGGTCCTGTCAATGACGCGCACTCCGGTCTCCTCTTCAATATTTCTTATCTGTGCGCCCGAGAGCTCGTCGTCGAATATGAGCAGCTGCACATCCCTGGCCTGGCACAAAAGGGACAGCTCTTCTATTTTGCCCTTGCCCACGTAATAGGCGGAATCCTGAGTCTGCTTCCGCTGGAGTATTTTATCCGCCACAACGGCTCCGGCCGTTTTTGCCAGCTCCTCCAGTTCATCCAGGGAATCCTCGGAATCCTTCAAAGAAACGCTGTCCAATCTGCTTTGGCTGGTTTCCAGGCCGACCAGTATGGCCTTTTCGGCCTCCTGCCCGTTTTCATGGATATCCTCTCCCGCCGAGGCATCCAGTTCCTCTATTATTTTATAAATGTAATTGAGCCTCGGCTCTCCCAGTGTGAACGGTCCATACACATCCACATCCTGTTCCGCCGACAGGCAGCCCGCGTATATCTCCCCGGGCTGTCCTTCATTTATCCCTATGGCCAGCATGGCATCCAGCCTCAGCTTTTGCAGTGTACTTATGTCTACCTGTGACAGCATTCCGTTTCCGCCCGGATGTGTATGGATACATCTGATTGCCGACAACCTGGCTTTTCCTCTTCTGCCGTCCAACTGAGGCAGCGACACCGTTCCGCTGTCCCCTATGCTTATGTCAACCACAATCCCTCTACGGTTGAGCAGAACAGATATTTCACGGTTGATCTCGGAGGAAATCCTCGCTATTGTTTCCGCAAGCTCCACAGGCACAAGATCCCTGGAACCGTATTTATTATTGTAAAGCTCCTCAAGCTCGCTGAGCAGCCTGTCCTTTATCGATTGAGTATTTCCGTTGATATTTATAAAACCACCCTCCCATCACACCGGCCAAACTTTATGCTGCCGGCAAATAGCTCCCAGACGGTTTGAACCGCTTAGACCGTCGTCAACCCTTTACACCGGTGGACCCGAATCCGCCGCCCCTGTCATTGCCTATATCCTTAACAGCCGCAACCTTTGTGAACACTATCCGCGGCACTTCCTGCAAAACTATCTGCGCTATCCTGTCGCCCTTCCTTATGATATATGTCCCCTTTTTATTTCCCTTTTCATCAAGGGTATAGGGCTTTTCAGAATTGTCCGGCGAACTTCCGTCAGAAATATTATTCACTATTATGCCCAATTCATCCCTGTAACCGCTGTCGATCGTTCCCGGAGAATTCGGAAGCCTGAGAGGAGTTTTGAGCGACAGGCCGCTTCTGGGCCTGACCTGGATCTCATAGCCCTCAGGTATTGCAAGCTTCAATCCCGTCGGCACTACCGCCGTCTCCCCGGGCCCTATGACAACTTCCACTGCAGCATATACATCCATGCCCGCATCCCCCGGATTGGCGTATTTGGGCAGCACCGCATCTTCTCTGCAAATTTCAATAAAAACCTCAACCGGCATATTAAACCCCTCCCTGGTGGTAAAAACTATTTTTCTCTCAGACACCTCTTTGCAAGTGTCCCTTTGTAAAACCCTTCGCTTTTATTTTTTCTATAATTATATCATTATCCGGAACGGTTCCGTTGGCGGTTATGTCCCTGTGCAAATCAAGGATATCATATATTTCCTGCGGGCTCTCGTCGACAAAGCCCAGCCTCAGATACTCCAATCCTGCCGCCGCCATGCGGTTCAGGAGCTCCGGAACAAACAGCACATCGGAATTAAAAATGGTGCTCCTGCAATCCACGCAGTCGCATAAAACAGGAAATGCCGCATTCTTTCTGTCCTTCAAATGGTAAAGCCCGTTTTTACAGACCTTTTTGCATTTATCTGGCCCGGCATTTCCAACGCTCGCTCCCACCGGGCAGTATTCGCTGGTCATGACAGGTATCCTGCCGTATACGCCTGCCTCAGTGTCAAATCCGGCCGGCAGGTCCATGGCTTCCAGCTGTGCCAGGTTGAGCTCGTAGGACAGGGCCGCGCCGCAGTAGCCGGCTCCCTTGAGAAAATTCAAAGAAGCGCTGTTCAGCACATTCAGAGTGTAATCACCCATTATTTTCACACGCTGCCCCAGCCTGTTTCCCAGCATTTCCGCGACACCGGGATTTCCTGCCAGGAAGCCGTCTGCCAGTCCCGCGACCTCATGGATGTTCTTTTCAATCAATTCTGCTTGCCTGCCTCTGATTATTGCGGGAATATACGCGTAGACCTCTTTTCCCATATCCCTGGCTCCGGAGGCAAACCCGGCTATATCAGGGTTCAGCATATGGTCAAAGGGTATATACAGCCTATCTGCATTTAACCTGCTCAAATCAAGCTCTTTGTCCAGCCGGTAAAATATGGCCGAAAGCTTTGTTTTTGAGCTGTCATGCCGGCCATACCCACGGTTTCCGTCTGAATTTAACAAATCTCCGCTGTGATTGGCAGAATCACCCGGGGTATGTGTTGAATTATTCCGCATGTCCGGCATATTGCCATTAATTCCGCCCTCAATTTTTCTCTTTCCCGATAATATTATTTTATCCTCCAGAAGCCCGGCCGCTTTCCTGCGGATGTTGTTCAGTTCGCTTACGGGAACCAGGATATCCCCATCCATATTTATTTTTAAGGCGGTGACATTAAAAGGGGTGGAGCCCATCTTTTTCAGCTGCTCTGAAATGCGTTCCTCAGTGAGAGGCTTATTCACAGCCTTTTCAGGCAGCACTTCACCGCTGACCGTAACACTCATGCCTAAGGAATGGCTCAGTGTGAGCACAGGCGGCTGTCCTGCCCTCAATGTGAACTCGGCCTCAACGTCCAGCCGCCTCGTAGCCTTTGTATAGCTGGCCGCCGCCTGTTCAAGCATTTCCCTGTCGGAGGTCTTATACACTTTGCTGCCCTGTTCTACCCTTCCCTTTATGACCGAGACCCATACGGTATCTCCGCCATTGGCCCGCTTGACCTGCTGTCCGCCTCTGACTATTTTGGTAATGATGCCTCCGGGGCTTTCCTCAAAGGCTCCTCCCGACCATATCTCAATACCGTCTCCATTTCCAAGGGTATTTTCCAGGCGGAGCTTCACGGAGTTTGTGCCCCTGTCTCCGGCCAGTACTGTTCCCAGATAGGTTCCCCAGTTTTTAGGTTTATCATAGGACATCATGTCAGGTCCTGTTTTACCCTTCAGATACCCGTTGGAAAATCCTCCTCTGTTAAAGCTCTGCAGCAGTCTGTGCATATCCTCTCCGGAGACTTCCGGCCGGGTCTGAGCCTTCATATCCCGGGCAATATTCCTTCCTTTTTCGGTTCTGCCCGCGCCAGTGCATTTCTCATTTTCATCCCCGTCGTTGCCGGCCTGCCGTTCGGCTTCGTCCCTGCCATTGCCAACGTACCTCTCTGTGTCGTCGCCATGATTGCCAATATACCTTTGGGCTTCATTTCCGTCATTACTGACGTACTCTTGGGCAGCGTCCAGGTATTTCCGGTATATGCCCACCACTGAAGCCACATATTCCGGGCTTTTCATCCTGCCCTCTATTTTAAGGGAGCTGACGCCCGCACGGACCAGCTCGGCCAGATGGTCCACATAGCAAATATCTTTGGGGCTCATGAGGTAACCGCTCTTTATATTTTTTCCGTCCCTTGAGATAGTATATGGAAGCCTGCAGGGCTGGGCACATTTGCCCCGGTTCCCGCTTCTCCCTCCGATCATGCTGCTCATCAGGCACTGGCCCGAATAGCTTATGCAGAGCGCCCCATGAATGAAAACCTCTATATCCAGAGAAGTGTGCCCGCATATGTTCCCGATCTCCTCAAGCCCCAGTTCCCTGGCCAGGACAACTCTTTCAAAGCCCATATTTTCAAGGGCTCTCACCCCTTCGAGGTCATAGGCCGTCATCTGGGTGCTTGCATGAAGCGCTATCCCCGGAACTGCCTTTTTGAGCCTGGCCGCAAGGCCCATATCCTGGACGATAAATGCGTCAGCGCCCATTTCATACACCTTTGCCGCATATTCAACCGCTTCCTGCAGCTCGTCGTCCAGCACAAGGGTATTCAGCGTCAGAAGGACTTTTACCCCTCTTGCATGTGCGTAATCCAGAGCCCTTTCCAGCTCTTCATTGTCAAAATTACCGGCGGACTGCCTGGCATTGAGCATTTTCCCGCCCAGGTAAACCGCATCGGCCCCGTTTTCAACAGCGGCCAGAAATGCCTCATAGTTTCCTGCGGGCGCCAAAAGCTCTGTCTTTTTATTCATTGGCTTCCTGTTCCCTCCTGAACAATTCCAAAACAAACGGCATTATATCAATCAAGGAAGTGATCTCCATATTCACACCGTCGGCCTTTTTCCCTTTAATAATAACCGGGACCTGGTTCATTGTGTGGGTGCGCACCGAAATATCCTCCAGATTGCCATGGTCACTTGTTATAATAAGCACATCCTGTTCAAAATCCATTAAATCCAGCAGTCCGGCCAGAAACATGTCCAGGCCCTTTACCACTTCCACGGCCTCTTCCAAATTAAATTTATGGCCCGCTATGTCCGTAATGAAATATTCAAACAGCGTAAAATCATTTTCCCGGCTCAAGGAGTACAGATTCATGGCGGCCTTCTCAGGCGTGATTACCTGTGTTCCGCAATCCAGCGCCCTTAGTCTCTCGCCGGTGATATCATGGTACACCCCGGCGCCCGCGGCTAGGTCTCTGTCTGTTCTGAACCTCACATTCTCCGCCATGCCCATTACCGAAGTCACTGAGGGCCTGTTCCTCCTGTCCTTGGGCTCAAGCATATTTCTGAGGTATTCTTCCCTGTACACATTGGCGCAGGTTACCGACAGCCCCATTTTCTTCAGTTGGCCGTATAGGTTTACGCTGTTTATTATTTTCTTCAGCGTAATGGTAGGTTGCCCGCTCATATGCCTGTTCAGCACGGCGGGAGCATTGACTCCCGTAAAAATTGCGGTCTGCCCTGTGGCGCTCTGGGGAAGCCCCGCCACTCCCAATGAGGCATCTGCATGAAATCTCGCTTCATCCATAAGTCCCGCCAGCACCCGGTCCGGCGCCGCATATATGGGGTTGGTCTCCCTGTTTTTATTTCCGATACCTATTCCATCTATAAATATAAATATTACTCTCATTATTCCTCCGCCCGAGAATATAAACCTCTACTGGATATATTAACTGAATTTTCTGTTTTGTGAAAGGTAATTTATATTTTATAATAATTTTCCATATAAAAATACAGGCCCCCTGAAAATTGCGGACTGGATTTCATAATTGAAAAATCAAACCGCAATGGTTTCAAGAAGGCCTGTTATATTTTATGCTTTTTGCACCCGCTCTTTCCGGTCTATATGCCGGTTTCGGCAGCCGCATGCTTTCCTGCAATACGCCCGCTTACAACGCACTCGCTGAGGTTTCCGCCCAGAAGGTACAGATGTCCGAAAAATGAGCCCAGCTCACCTACCGAGTAAAGATGGGGCACTGGATTTCCGTATGGATCCAGCACGCGCTGCTTTTCATCATGCTCCGGACCTCCCTGGGTATTTGTGCAGATGGGCCATACCTCAACTGCATAAAAAGGAGCTTTTTTAATGCTTACGCTGGTTCCGGACGGCCTGCCGAAATCGGCATCCTTTCCGTCTTCCACATTTTTGTTCCAGCGGTCCACAGTTTCCTGCAATGTTTCAGGATCCAGCTTATATGAAGCCGCCAGTTCTTCCAGCGTATCATACTTTTTGATCCAGCCGCGCTCCACTTCTGCGCTGTTGTCTGGGCTCCACTCATATTTGTGGGCTTCATAAGCTGTCAGAGGATTACCTATACGCCCGATCTTCCTGCCGTCCTCGTCGAATATCATCAGCGCGGGAATTCTGGGATAGCCCGGGATATCAGGGTCGAAGTACTCCAGCGGACGGTGCATGGTATCCTGGGGCGCCGGATGGTATTCATTCATGAATCTCTTTCCGAGCTTGTCAACCAGTATCCAGGCCACTTTCCTGTCGTCGTTCCTGGCTCCGCCGGGAGCTATGCGTATGGCCGGTTCATAATCCGGGAACTTGAAACCATAAGAGCCGTGGAAGTGCCACATATGCCACAGCGCCGCTCCCGCCTTCTGGGCCATCAGCACGCCGTCTCCTGTGTTGCCCGGATTTCCCATGGAGTATACGGGAATAGCTTCAAAATACTCTTTCTTCAGCTTTTCGTTGAATTCAAAGCCCCCTGACGCCAGAACAACTGCTTTTTTGGCCTTGATATAACTTTTCTTTCCGTCGATCAGGGCTTCAACTCCTGCCACTACTCCTTCATCATTCACAACCAGCGACTGTACCGGCGAATTGAATAAAACGGGGATTTCCCTTTTTTCGATGTTATCCATTAACAGCTTGATAAGACGCTGGCCGTTGAGGTTGCTGCCTGTTTTACTGAATTCGTATCTTTTGAAGCCGGGGATTTCCTGTATAAAAACTGTGAAAAAGGTGTCGGCTCCGGGAAAAGGGTAAACTCCCGGGGCGGCATTGGGCGGTCTGACCGAGACTGTCGCCCCGTTGGTTTCCGCCAGTTTCTTGATGTATTCCGGCAGTTCAAACATTCCCTGGGCAAAAGTGCTGATCAGCTTTTCTTCCACTCTTCCGCCCTGGGTGTTGGTCAAATAGCTGATTGCCTTATCCAGATCATTGACCGCCTTCATGGCTCCTCCCGCCAGGATGGAGGATCCGCCGGGATTACTCATCTTTTCAAGCACCAGTACTTGGGCGCCGCTATCACTGGCATTGATAGCGGAAATCGCGCCTGCCGCACCTATCCCCACCACAACTACATCTGTTTCTCTGGACCACTTGATATCTTTATAACTCATACTCTCTCCCCCTTTACTTTACAAATCTTTTGTCCACATACTGTTCAGGTGTCAGCGGAGAATCCTTGTCGATATTCCCCAGGTCTTTCAGGATTTTCACCGCATTTGCCAGACCTGTCAGATCTGTCTTGCAATCCAAATCCCAGCGTGCGATATCCTTGTCAACAATTACCTTCAGCAGATTTTCATCCAGTCCCAGCTTTTCTTTTCCCAGCGCTATCAATTCGTCAGGGTGGTCTTTTGCATATGCCACGGATTCCTTGTAAGCCTTAAAGAAATTTTCAATGGTTTCGGGATTTGACTCAATGTATTTATCAGTGGCGAATATATAGCTGTGCTGGTATTCACCATAGTAGTTTACAGCCTCTTCAAGCGTATGTCCGATCCCGTCCAGTTCCGTTTTGGAGACATAGGGCTCCGACATCACCGCACCTGCCAGCTGGCCGGATTGGATGGCCTGATAGAGTCCTGTTCCGGAACCTGCGGCAATTACTTTTACATCATCTTCCTTCATGCCCTTGGCTTTGAGGATGACTTGCAGCGCCTGCTGCTGGCCTCCTCCGATTGAGCTTACGCCCACGTTTTTGCCCTTCAGGTCCTCAACCGATTTAATATCATTTCTGGCCACCAGCACAAAGTCCATCTTTGCCTGCGGCGGTGAACCAACTACTTTAATGGGAACACTCTTGGAAATTCCCGTGAGAATGGGAGTTCCTATGGAACCCAGATCCACCTGTCCGCTTGCTGCGGCGGAAATGGCTTCAGGTCCGCCTTTCAGGAAACTGACTATTTCCAGGTCCACTCCATATTTTGTGAATATCCCTTTCTCCTTTCCCAATTGGACAAACAGGTTTGCCGTGTTGGCTCCCAGGTCTGCCAGCCTTAATTTTACCGGCTGCACGGATGGCTGTGCCGATGTCTGTGACGCCTCCCCATTGGTTTCCTGTGCCTGAGAGGTCTGCGCCGACTGCTGTGAGGTCTGGCTGCCGCAGGCTGCAAGCAGGGATATAATAAACAAGCCTGCTAATGCTAAAAGTACTATTCTGGTTTTTATACTTTTCATATTGTCACTTTCCTTTCATTAGTGATTGACTTTTGTCAGTTTGATTTATTTCAACAGTTATGCCAGCATTTCCACAAAAGCATTGACCCGGTTCTGCAGCTGCTCCGACTGGGTGCTTCCAAATTCGTGCTCAATGATCAGCGTAGGCACTCCTGACTGTTTCTTGATTTCGTCCACCAGCGCTCTGGCTACCGCAGATTGGGTATTGCAGCCCCAGTTGTACAGGAACAGGACACCGTCGGCTTTTGACTTTTTGATTTGCTCCACCGTCCAACTGGCCCGTTCATAGATGGACTGCTCATACGGATATGAGAGAATGGCTTTGGAGAGGTTGTAAAAAGGATCTCCCGTCTCTTCCACCAGTGTGGTGATATCGCTCCAATGGTTGTCATTGCCTACTATAATACCGCCTGCCTGCTCTGTCCGGTATTCATTTGGGAATACGCAGGAACCGCACACAAATATCCTCGCCGGATTATCCGGCACGCCCTCCCCTTTGATTCCTTTTTTCACACGGTCCTCCATATATCTCCTGGTCTCTTTCAAAAGGCTCAGGCTGGCCTGGGGGTCGCCGTGCTGCTCCATGCCGCCCAGTTGGAACAGGTCCCGGCGGTCTTTTCCGTTTGTGGGAGGAACATCCGTGGACCACCATAAATCTGCAATTTCCATTGCCAGCCGGCGGCCCTCATTGTGCAGTTTGATCTCATTGAGCAGGTCCTCCGCAGTGGTCTCCCTGCCGGTCAGTTCATCAATTGACTTAATGAGCTTGCGAATGTTCTCCGCGAAATACTCCACGGCCCACTCCTTATCCTTCTGCGCGCCCAGCGGATAATCGGCCAGAAACAGCTTTACATCCTTCCTGGCTCCATGACGGTGGGCTTCCAGACCGTAGGAAACATCCGAGCATCTCAGACAGGAAAAGGGAGCCACCATATCTACAGGCACATTCCCCTCCTGTATATGCTCATACCCTGCGGTATTGCAGGCCTCAAAGCTTATGGCCCTGTATGCCTTCTCCTTGTCGTTGGCATTGGCCACCTCTTCCTGGCTCAGGTTCAATCCGCTCTGCTTCCTTCTGGCCCATATTCCGGTACTGGCCGGACGCAATGCAATGGCGCCCGCCGCATAGTAAGGATCTACGCTCTGACCTCCCTGGACGAAGACCACGGGAACTCCGTTCTTTTTTGCTTTGGTCATTCTGTCGTCCATGGTCATCAGAAGGTAATTATTTTTAAGTGAAACCGGAAGCGTCACGTCTCCTGACAATTTTCTTCCGAAATAGTCGCTGTTGTCATAGACATTGGGATATTTCTGAGGACCGGTCACGGTCAGGTATTCCCACACCTCTTCCGCCGTTGCCCTGGTGCCGTCACGGAATATGATATCATCCGTTTTCAGAAAGTTTTCCTTGACTTCCTCCGGATATCTGAATAATTGGTTGGAACTGCTCATATCATTCCCTCCTCAAGTCCTATAGATTTTTGTTCCTGATCATTTCCACAAAAGCCTCCACTCTGGTACGGATGGCTTCATAATCAGAACCCGCATACTCCGTATGGATCTCCAGCAGGGGAATTCCCTCCGCCGCCAGAATATCCTTGGTCTCCTTGGCTTTAAAGGTATACGGATCGCAGTAGCGCAGCGTATGATAGATTACACCCTGGGCTTTATAGTTGCCTATCATCTCTTTGAGCCGTTTGAGCCGTTTGTCCGTCTCCAGCTCCAGGTAGGGCAGCGCGCCGTGAGGAGTGCGGTTAATATATGCAAGTGCGATCCCGGCCACGCTGTTCTCTTTTATTTTTACGTCCAGATAGGGTATCAGTCCCGACCAGAGGTCGTCTCCCACTACTCTTCCGCCCACCTGGTTTATGATCTGTATCAGCTTGCTGTCCCCCGGAGGTATGACGCTGCCCGAAATGAATATGCGCGCCTCGTCCTCCAGCGGTTCGATGCGGATCTCTCCCTCTTTTTCCTTCAGCTCCGCCAGAACGGCTTCCAGAAGGGACAGGTATTCCTTTCTGTCCAGGAAATAGCCTGCGTGAATGATATCATGCGTCTCTTCCCAGGATATCAGCTCCTCTTTGGACGCCTGGTAATCATAAATGGCAACTATGGCTTCCCGGGTCCGGTTATAAAGCTCGATAGTTTCACCGAGCACTTTCTCATCTATTTTTCTTCCGGCGAATTCCTCCAGCTTTTGTACAAAATACTCCAGCTCCTTGACAAAATATTTTTGCGCCTCCGGCCAGTAAAAGTTTCTGGGAACGCCCAGAATAAGTACTTCCTTTTGGAAATAATACTGAATGATCTCCGCCGTGCGGTAAGTCTGAAGGCATGTGGCGTCAAAAGCCAGCAGATCCGTATTCTGTACGTAAGGGTCCTTGTTTTCTGCGAAAAGCCCTACGGTTTCGCGGACGAAGACACAGTTTTTTGTCGAAATATATCTGGCTCCGATCTCCACCAGCCTGTCGTCTCCTCCGGCGCCGATGCGGACCGGAATAAGTCCAAGGGCATAGATGACCTCCTCCGGCAGATTGTATCCCTGCCAACCCACGACTTTTTTCCCTTCCCGCCGTGCCTTTGCAATCTCTTCCGGCCTTTCCTCCAGCCGTTTTCTGATAATGTCCAGCGTTTGTAAACCCATATCATTTGCCTCTCTTCCAGGAATTTTGTGCAATCACTGCCGCTCCGATGGCTCCTACCAGCTGCGGGTCGTTTTCAGGCTGAACAATGGTAACGTTCAGAGTTTCCTCCAGCGCTTTCCTCATTCCCACATTTTTAGCCACTCCCCCTGAGAAGAAAACGTCGCTGGCGATACCCACCCGTGAGAACATACCCCCAACTCTGTTGGCGATGGCGTGGTGGATACCCACTATGATGTTCTCCGGCTTTTCACCTCTGGCCAGCAGCGAAACGGTTTCAGATTCGGCAAATACGGTACAGGTACTGCTCACCGGCAGAACGGTGGTGGCCTTCAGGGAAAGCGGCCCCAATTCCTCCAGCGACACCTTGAATACATTTGCCATAACCTCCAGAAACCGGCCGGTACCTGCGGCACATTTATCATTCATGGCAAAATCCGTCACATTTCCGTCTTCATCCAGCCGGATGGCCTTACAATCCTGGCCGCCCATGTCTATGATGGTCCTGGTGTCAGGATGCAGGTAATGGGCGCCTTTTGCATGGCAGGTGATCTCGGTGACGGTTTTATTGGCATAGGGAGCGGAAATCCTTCCATATCCCGTACCCACAATATACTTCAGATCTTCGCGCTGCAAGCCCGCATTTTCCAGGGCGGTGTTCAGCCCATGGAGTCCGTTTTCCTCAGTGTTGATCCCCGTTCGGATGATACTGGAACCCACTATCTTCCCTTCCGACATTATTACTGTTTTTGTGCCGAGAGAACCCACATCCACTCCGGCAAAAGCTACTGTTTCCGACATTTTGATCTCTCCTTTATTTGATTGAACCTGTTAAGGTTATTTTCAGTTTGAATTTGGAATTTTGAAAATCGTTTATTGCTCAAGTTACGCGTCATTCCCGCGCCATTTGTCAAAATGCTCGTTGAGTATGAGCAGGGTTCTGTCCATGATAATTCCTATAAGGGCAATTACAAGTACCCCCACAAAAATCTTGTCCGTCTGGAAGGTGGCGCCTGCAAACTCGATCAGGTATCCTATTCCCTCGGAACCTCCGAAAACCTCCGCTCCGATAACGCCCAAAAGCGCACGGCCTGTGGCCAGTCTCAATCCAGTCATCAGAAAAGGTACCGACTCAGGAAGGGCAATGGTCCAGAAAATCTGCCTTTCTGAGGCTCCATATGCTCTGGCAACTGTGGTCAGGTCATCGCTGACATTGGCAATGGCTACCTGCATATTCACAATCAAAGGGAATACCGCACTCAGAAATACCAGTGCAATCTTTGAACCCGGCCCAATACCGAACCATATTATAAAAAGTGGCATCAGGGCAATACGAGGCGTGGTGTACATGGCGGCTATCAAAGGGCCGAAGGCTATTCTTGCCTTCTTGAACCAGCCCAGCAGGATTCCCACCGGAATTCCAATGCCTGCGGCCAGCAAATATCCCATTATGAATATCTCCCCGCTGGCCAGTATATGTTTCACAAGAGTGCCGTCCTTTATGAGTTCCACCGCGGAACCAAATACCCGTGACGGGGAACTGGTAAATTGGGGATTTACCAGGCCCAGCCTGCTGAAAATCTCCCAGCCCAGAAGCAGTATGACGATCACTCCTCCGCTCAGCAGAGTGTTGTGAAAGACTTCTTTTGCTTTTCTTTTTTTGATGACTTTATTTTTAGAAACGCTGTCAGATGGCATATTCTATATCCACCTTCTTTCCCGCGGATTGGTTGATAAGGCGCCATATCCGGTCAACAAGATAATCGTACTCGCTGTTGCTTCTGACCTCCGGCGTCCTGGGCCTTGGCAGGTTTATCCTGACCTCATCCAGTATCTGCGCCGGCCGGGCTGAAAAGACAATGACCCTGTCCGACAAGAGGACCGCTTCGTCAATCTGGTGAGTGACCATAAGTACTGTTTTCTTTGTCTTTTCCCATATGTCCAGAAGCTCGTTCTGCATCATTTCACGCGTAATGGCGTCAAGTGCGGCAAAGGGTTCGTCCAGAAGCAGAACCTCCGGTTCGTAGACCAGCGCCCTGGCCAGATTTACTCTTTGCTGCATACCTCCAGACAATTGATACGGAAAATAATTTTCAAACCCGGTGAGATTGACCATTTCCACATATTTTCCTGCCCGGCGGACAGCCTCTTCCTTTTTTACACCCCGCAGCTCCAGGCCGTAAATAACATTTTTTATTACCGACCTCCAGGGCAGAAGCGAAGGTCTCTGGAAAACCACCGCCCTGTCGGGTCCGGGGCCGTTCACCTTTCTGCCGTCTACGGATATGGAACCTGACTTTGCCTTCAGGAGACCTGCTACGGCACTGAGAAAAGTTGACTTGCCACAGCCGCTCAAACCCACAATTGTAACAAACTCTCCCGCCTTGATATCCAGGCTGACCTGGTTTACCGCATTTGTGATCTCGCCGCTGCTCTTGTTTTCATAGCTGAGCACCAGGTCTTTTACAGAAAGTTTTATCTCACCTGCCATCGCCGTCTCAGGCGCGTGCGGCTTACCGGTTTCTGCACTGCGCTCTGCGCCTGTGGCGCTGTCCGTTAATTTTGATGTGAATTCCAGCATACATGACCTTCCTTTCAAATCAGGCTTTCAGATAAATTAATTTTCTTACGCATGATTTAATTAAATTTATATATATTTTAAAGTTTTTCTACGCTATTTTTATATCTTAGTATTCTTATATATTTTCTCGGTTATTGGTCTATATTATAATCGCCGAATCCACTGTTGTCAATAGATTAAAGGATTTTTCTTTTGCCCATTTTGGCCAAAAGTTTATGCTAAAAGTCACTTCTAACGGCAAGTAATTTTTCCCATATTAATAAACATTACGTAAAAAATTAGTAATAATTTAATTAAAATTAAGTTGTTCTTTCTTCCGCTTTCTAATATAATATTAACCATGAAAAGACTGATAAAAATTATCCGGAGGTATTATGAAAACTGACAGGATCACCATTTCCCACATCGCCAGAGAACTTAACATTTCTTCAGTTTCCGTCAGCAGGGCGCTGTCAGGAAAGGACGGCGTCAGTGACGATCTCCGGGTACAAATACTGGAAAAAGCCAGGGAAATGGGCTATACGAAGTCCCAGATCAGCCTTTCTCCCAGAATCCTTGTGCTGCACCGCGAGCCATATAAAAAGGACAACAGCAATTTCAGCCTCATGGTACAGGGCATGGAAAAAGCGCTCCGGAAGGTTGAAGCGGATTATCATTTTGAATTTATCGACCAGAATTCCCAACTCCGCAGCATTCTACCCTATAAATTATCCAAGGGCGCCAAGTTTGACGGCGTGGTCATGCTGGGAAGATTCCGGCTGGACTATGCTTCATTTATTCATGGCAAAATACCGAATCTGATATTCTATACGGGATATTCCCCCGCGTATGATTATGACAGCGTCTGGTTCAGCTTTATCCATTCAGGCTACCGCCAGACTGAATATTTGCTGGAGAAGGGACACCGGGACATTGGTTTTCTGGGAAACTTCACTTTTTACAGGAACAAGGAAAGATTGGTCGGGATCACTTCCGCTCTGGAGGAACGGGAGATTCCTGTCAACCATGATTTTTTTGTGGATACCGGCAAGCAGTATCCTGAGCGTCTGGAAGAAATGATATTGCAGAAAAAGCTGCCTTCCGCATTTATCTGCGATTTTGATTTCACCGCCATAGAGCTGATCCAGCTCCTCTATTCGCATAAGATCAACGTTCCGCAGGATATATCCGTAATGGGCAGCGGAAATACCGATATGGCCCCTTTGTCCATACCGGCTCTGACATCTCTGGACCTGCATATCGAATACGCCTGCGAGGTCGCCATTGCAACTCTGATGAAAAGGATCTCACGCCCGGACAAGCCCTCGGAAAACATTGCGGTCCTGAGCACTATTGTAGAAAGGGATTCGGTAAGGTCTTTGCTCTGAAAAATCGAATACGCCTTGGCTGAGTACCGCTTTTAGAGGGGATTACCGCTGCTCTTTATCGCTAGATTTCCCGCTTTATGGTATACTATTAACAAATGGCGAAAGGCGGTGCTGGCATATGAAAAGTAATGTTCAAAAGGTAATGGAACTTATTGATAGTCTTACCCCGGACGAAAAAAATTGATATATAAGAAAATGAATGATGAAATCAATGGCAAGCTGCTCGATTTTCTTGATACTGTAAATGAACGGGCTGAAAAGTATCCTATTTCAGTAGATGAGATTACAAAAGAAGCCGAGGAAGTCAGAGGCAGCAATTATGAAATGCCAATTTTATTATAACCGGAGATGAGGATTTACTCGCTTTGAACCCATATCGTTGGATAAACATTTTAAGTCCCGTTGCATTTATCAAACAATTCTATGAAATTGAATGATTATAATTTACCCCTGAAAAATTGTGCAAAAATCACTTAGGAAATTTGATAAACTCCAATGTGAGAAATCTGACGCAGTCAAATTTTAAGGGAACTCAGTATAGCTGCAGAAATTTTATAAGCTCCAATATGAGAAATTTGACGCAGTCAAATTTTAAGGGAACTCAGTATAACTGCGGAAATTTTATAAGCTCCAATATGAGAAATTTGACGCAGTCAAATTTCAAGGGAACCTCAGTATAGCTGCAGAAATTTTATGAAATAAAATTTCAAAGTGCCTTGGTACATTGTACCAAGGCACTTTTTACATATCATATCCGCTTAAAGTTTTTTGAGTGACAGGTCTATTGCTCTTGCCGACGGAATTTCTGACCTCTCCGAGCTCAGCTTCTCTTTTTGCCAGTTCAACCTGCAATGAAGTATTTTTTACATTCAGCTTGTTATTCTCATCCTTCAACTGCAAATTTTCGCTTCTGAGTTTTTCGAGCTCTTCCTGCAGGGTATCCTTTTCGTTTTTGACAAGAACCTCGTTTTCACGGGTTTTAAAAAAATCGTCCGCCACGTTTATTGCCGTCAGCACCGCTGCCAGCGAAGTGCTCAGCCGGTTGTTGCGAATGAGTATCTCATTCATTTTTTTATCGATGTACAAGCCAACCTTCTGGATGTATTCATCGGACTCCACTCCCACAAGAGTGTAATCCTTGCCGGCTATACGGATAACGACCTTATTTTTAGAAGTCAAGGCAAATCAGCTCCTTTATTACCGCCGAGGAATGACCTGTGCAAAGACATTCCTTTATTGCCTTAATTATACTATATTATACTATAATTCGGCAAATAAATTATTTTTGCAGCCCCTTGACATATGTAGCAAAAGCCTTGTCCATACTTCCGATATGCTTTATAAGCCAGTCCAGAACCGTCTTATTTACCGTCGATACGAACAGTACGCTTGCGCCTTCTTCATCAAATTGCTTTTTCAGTGTCCCGAAGGTTTTCAAAAAGTTTTCATGGACATTCCTGTGATTGCTTTTCTCCGGATAATTATATTTTATATGCATCTGCTGTTCGTCATTAAAATGTACCTTTGTATAATCCTCAAGAAAATCAAGAGTGTTTCCCACTTCCTCCTTGCCCTTTCCGTTTGAACAGGCTGTAAAAAGCTTGTCTATGGCGTCAAAAAGCTGCTTGTGCTGATCGTCGATTTCCTTTATGCCTATGGCATAACTTTCTCTCCACTGAATTGCCATCGCTATCCCTCCTCGCAATATAGTTTATTATATTCCCATTATACTATACCGCAAACAGATAAAGCGTCAGAATCCTACTTTATTTTTATTAATTTTCCCGTTCTCGGATCAATCAATATTATCCAGTACCCGAAAGCGCCATATTTGGGTTTATAGCCTTCCAGCTGGGCCCAGCTTCCTATGTTTCCGAAGGGATTTTCATCTATGTTGTATATACCGGGAACACCGCATACAAGCCGCTCTCTGCCGGAATTCCTGTCATTTCTGATTCCAAAGATTATGTACCTGTACTTGTACTGTGCCAGCATCACTTTGGGATTGAACAAAAGGTATGTTTTTACGTTATTTCTGAATAAGATATTGTTGAGATATCCGGGACTGTTTATTTTCCACCATTTAAACCGCCTGCTTTTCATTTTGAAGGGGCTGCAGGTCTCGAAGCTCTTATCCAGCTCCTCTCTTAGGCTCTGCATGTCAAGCTCAGTCTTCAGTCTTTCATCGTCCTGATCGGTTGAAGACATTTCCTTGAAATCCATCCCTGCCAGGTCCTCAATACCATCCCCTGAAGCAGCTTTTTCTTCGAAGGCAAAGCCCGAGTCCCTGTATACTCCGCCGTCATTATTGTAAATGCTTGTCAGGGTTGATTCAAATTTACTTGCCAGATCATCCTTAATATCATGGTCAAGCTTCGGCCACAAACTGTTTTCAGGACTTTCTGATCCGGAAATATCATTATCCCGCCCCCGGCTTTCCGGTTGGTCTGCCGCAGGCCATATGACTCCGGACTCTGTCTCAAAGCCCTCTTCTTCCCGCATGTCTGCCGTATCGGCTGTATCAGCTGCATCTGAAACATCCGCTGAGTCCTCACCATATTCTGCTCTTTCTTCCGCAGCTTCCGGAGCTCTTTGCTCCTCCTCTTCCGCCGCAATCCCCGGCACATGCTCAGGAATATTCTCAAAGGCATTTTCTGAGATATCTTTCAAATCCGCCGTCCTGGAATCGCGGCTGTCCGCCGTTGTTTTACCGACGGGCAGGGAGCCGTCCAGGCTGCGTTCAAAATCTCTTTTCCACTGGAGCTCTTCCTTTTTATATGCAACCAGAGGGCATCTGACCGGACTTCCCCTATGGGCGCCTCCGGCAATTACCGCGAATATGTTGATCTCGTCAAGGTTCAAGCCGTCAGACCCTATACTGTGCCTGTCTTCATTTACTTTTATATCCGCCCTGCCGTTTACATGATCTATATGGCAAATGGAAGTATACCGGAGCCCTTTTTCGTCCCTGGCAATGCCGTACAGTTCATATTCGGCATCCTGCCTGCCGTACAAGCCGTTCAAGGATGTCTGCATCTTCGCGGAGTCCCCGTTTATTTCAATTTTAATATAGCCCGACGGATTTCCGGGATCGTTGTCCATATTTTTAAAAATATAAAACAGTCTTTGATAATCATTACTCATCTCAAAGATTCTCCTTTTGTTTAATACACTGACATTAAAGTATATGATGAGTAAAAAAAATTAAGACTATCTTATGCTTTATTTGCGGAATACAGCCGGCATAACATATCTGTATCGCGTTTTATCCCTGTCAAGAGATTCGGAATGCCCGATAAACAAATATCCTCCTTCCTCGGTATATTCGTAAAACTTATCTACAAGCTTTCGTTTGGTCTCCGAGTCAAAATATATCATTACATTTCTGCAAAATATAACATTAAACCTTTTCTTAAACGGGAATTGTTCAGTCATCAGGTTAAACTTTCTGAAAATTATTTCACTGCCTATCTTTTCTGAAATCTTATAATTCCCGTCTGGAGTTTCCTTGAAATAATGTTTTTTCCATTTCTCAGGCAATAAATCTGCGTTTTCCTTCCTGTAAATGCCGTTAATTGCAGTGTCAAGGGCCTGGGTAGAAATATCTGTGGCAAGCAGCCTGGTATCCCACGAAAACTTGTTTGCGCCGAAATAATCCGCTATGATCATGGCAAGGGTATAGGGCTCTTCACCGGTAGAACAACCGGCGCTCCATATACTTAAATCTTTTTTATCCTGCTGGCTCTTTTCCAGAAATGGAAGCACTTCATATTTAAATATTTCAAAGTGCCGCGGTTCTCTCATAAAAAATGTATGATTGGTTGTCAGCTTGTTTATTAATACCGCCGCAGCCTTTCCCGTCTTATCAGATATGACATGATCCAAATAATCTGCAAAACTGTCAAAATTATTTTCGGAGAGATAATTTTGAAGCCGTCCGGTCACAAGTGTTTTCTTCTGATGAAGATTTACTCCGCATGTTTTTTTTACAAATTCAACTAAATCAAAAAATTCTTTTTCCGTTATTGGTTTCATATTGCCATATCACCTGTTGATTGCCGGTCCGTCGTGAGAAGCGGCAGCCTCTTCCGGCAGACCGGCAACTGATTAATACTTGCCGTATTCATTGTCGTCCAGTGTTATTCTGGGTTTTATGGAAACCGCAGCGGCTTCCTCTTCCCCGTTGGACGAATTCTCAAAATTGGAACTCTTTTTCTTTTCTATGATTCCTTCTATCATACGCATCATATCAGGTGAAATAGTTTCATTGCTTGAATAAGACGATTTTACTTTTTTCAATTTAAACTTCATTACCGACTCTTTAAGCAAATCAGCCTGTCCCGACAACTCTTCACTTGCGGCGGCACATTCTTCGGCAGTAGCGGAATTTGTCTGGACGACCTGGGCCACCTGCTCGATAGCCGCGTTGATTTGTGAAATTCCGCTTGCCTGCTCGTTTGAAGCTGTGGCGATATCTCCCACCAGCTCGGCAGCCTTAGTTACGCCCGTTACAATTTTATCCAGGGCGTTGGCCGTCTCATTGGCAATCTTCGTACCTATTTCCACTTTCTTTATGGAGCCTTCAATCATTTCTGTTGTCTCTTTTGCGGCATTTGCGCTTCTGGCCGCCAGATTCCGGACCTCTTCGGCCACAACTGCGAAGCCCTTGCCGTGTTGTCCGGCTCTTGCAGCTTCTACTGCGGCATTCAGAGCAAGAATGTTTGTCTGGAATGCGATCTCGTCAATTACTTTTATAATCTTGGATATATTGGCCGATGAATCATTGATTTCAGCCATGGCATTGACCATTTCCTGCATCTGTATATTGCCCTGAACCGCATTTTCTTTTGCGGAGGTGGCCAGTTCATTTGCCTGGCCGGCATTTACGGCATTTTGTTTGGTCTGGGCAGCCACCTGAGTCATTGACGAGGTTATTTCCTCAACCGCACTTGCCTGTTCTGTGGAGCCCTGCGACAGCATCTGGCTCGATGAGGCCACCTGCCCCGCCCCTGTTGCAACCTGTTCGGAGGCAGTGTTTATATTCCTCAGAATTTCATTATTGGTATCTATCATTTCACCAAGCTTTTTCCCAAGCAAGTCCTTGTCTGATCTGGCCGTTATATCCACAGTCAGGTCTCCTGCCGCTATTTTTTCAACTACAAAGGCCTGGTTGCGGATATTTTCAACCATTTTAGAAAATGACAGCATCAGGCTTCCTATCTCATCCTTTGTATCTGCTGCCACATGTACGTCAATATCCCCTACTGCCAGCTTGTCGGCAGCATCTACCATCTTTTTGACCGGCCGGCTGATAGTATTTGATATGAACAGGCCCAACCCGATTGCCAGTACCATTCCAATAAATATGCAAACAAGCATCATAATAATGGCGGTACCCGCACTGCTGCTGTTGCTGGCAGACTTTTCTCCCGCCTGCTCCACCTTAATCTTAAAGAGTGCGTCAAAGCTGTCCTGGATTTTTGTATTGATTTCATCCCCTCTGGTTTTTGTCAGCTCATGCGCTTCCTCATTCTTATTTGACTCCACCAAATTTCTGATATCCTCCAAATAAGGCACAAGTTCTTCGTTTATAGCCTTCTCCAAGATGTCGTATTCTTTTCTTACATCACTGCTGACTATTGTCTCTCCAAAGCTTTTCAGAGGAGCCTGCATATCGTCCTGGAACTCTTTTATTTTTGTTAAATCATTATTTAACGCCGCGGTGTCTTTGTCTATAATTAAGTCTCTCAGGCTTACCCGTATCCTTTGATACTTTTCGATAACCGTTGCCAGTTCGCTGATAGGTACTGTATTTACCTCGTATAACTCGGTGTCGGTGGTATTGATGGACTGAATGTTTATAATCCCTACTACACCCACGATTCCTGCGATCAATGCCACAATAATAAACCCAGTGATCAGCTTCGCTGCTATCTTCATGTTATAAAACCACTTCATAGAACGACCTCCTAATTGCAATTATTATTAGTTTTATATTTCCCTGTCTTATTTACATATACATAAAATAAATGCTATGTCAGCAAAACTACCGTTAAGCCTGTACGATATTACCCAGCAATTCCGTCTCTTCCTCACTCAGAATTTTTTCACAGTCCAGAAGCAGCTTTACTTCATTTCCGGTTTTGCCGATCCCTTTAACGTATTTATTGCTAAATCCCGTCTTTATGCTTGGAGGAGGTACAATGTTGCCGTCCTCAATAGAAATGACTTCCGAGACGGTATCCACTATAAGACCTACTGATATCTCATTGATGTCAATAACTATAATGCACGTTCTGTCAGTATATTCCATGGGTATTTTCCTGAATCTCAGCCTGACATCCATAACCGGTATTATTTTACCCCTCAGGTTAATAATACCTTTCAGGTAGTCCGGCAGCTCAGGTATCTGAGTTATGGCCTGAATGCCGATAATTTCCGTCACATACTTTATTTCAATCCCATAATCCTCCTTTCCCAATGCAAATGTGAGAAACCTTCCCTTTTGTGTATCCTCTTCTTCTATGGCTATACTTTCCTCTAACATTGAAGCCATCTCATTTTCTCCTTTCATTGTTTGGAATTAATTAGACTTGATATGTCTACTATCAGGCTGATGCTTCCGTCTCCCAACAATGTGCAGCCGGAAATACCGCGTACTTTTTTTATGTACTGAGGCAGTGCTTTTACAACCACCTGCTGCTCTTCTATAAGTGCATCCGCAAAAAGGCAGACACATTGTGCCTCATTTTCAACCATTATAACTATTCCATTGTCCAGGTGTTCTACCGCCGAATTGATGTTGAAAAACTCATGCAATCTCAGAATCGGATAGCATTGGCCTCTGATCATTATCATTTCATTTCCGTCAGGATCTTTAATGATACTGTTTTCACCGGCTCTTATAGATTCCCTTATGGAAGTGGTAGGAATGGTGTAGCTTGCATTACCCACTTTTATTATCATTCCATCCACTATAGCCAGCGTCAGGGGGATCTTAATTGATACTGTGGTGCCGGAGCCCTGGACACTGTCAATCAATACGTTCCCGCGGATCTTTTCTATATTTTTCGTCACGACGTCCATTCCAACGCCGCGCCCGGAAAACTCCGTAACATCATCCTTTGTAGAAAACCCGGGTAAGAGTATAAAAGAGTAAATTTCATTGTCGGAAAGCTCATTTACGGATTTATGAAGTATATTATTATCCATGGCCTTTTTCAGAATCTTTTCCTTATCCAGACCTCTGCCGTCATCTTTTAATACAATCCAGACATCCCCGCCTGCGTTTCTGGCTTCAAGTGTTATTTTTCCCTGGTCGGGTTTGCCCTTGAGCCTTCTCTCTTCCACTGCTTCAAGCCCGTGATCCACCGCATTGCGTATCAGATGTATCAGGGGATCTGAAATATGCTCAATAATATTTTTGTCTACTTCCGTTTCTTCTCCGATGATCTCAAAATGCACTTCCTTATTTAATTTCCTGCACATATCCCTAACGGTTCTATTCATTTTTTGAAAAGTAGTCGAAAGCGGCACCATGCGCATGGACATTACAATATCCTGGAGTTCCCCTGTTATTTTTTTCAACTGCCGGGCGGACTTTTTAAAATTCTCCAGCTCAAGACCTCTCAGATCCGGATTTTGTGTGACCATGGCCTCGGATATGACCAGTTCTCCCATTAAATCCATCAATTTATTCATTTTTTGAATATTGACACTGATAAAATTTTGTTTTAACAAATTGGAGGAATTCTCTATTGGAGCGGTTTTATTTTGAATTTTTTCAGGGAACTCTTCAGGAACCCTGTCAAGGTCAATTTCATCCTTTGAATGTATAAAAGCCTCCTCGCCTTCGCTCTTGACATTCCGTTCAATAATGAGCTCCTTTAAAAATATTGTCTCTTCAAGCAGTCCTCTGATCTCATTTTCAGGCAAATCACAGGTGAAATACATCTCAAACCCGTTTTTGCGGATCATTTCAATGGATTCATCCCCGTCAATTATCCCTTCCGGAAAATAACTTATGTCCCTTGCGATGCGCTCCATGTTATGCACAACTGCAAAGGCTCTTATATTCTCCATTTCGCAGCCCTCTTCAAAAAAAATAACAGCCTTGTACCTGTTGTCATTTGTATTTTCCGGTCCCATATCCGGACTTGCCGTATAACCGGAATCAGTGGCTTTGTCCTCCATATCCCGGGTCTGCCCCTTCAAGTCACACAGAAATTCCGTAATAACACCGATAAGCTTTGAAGGGTCTCCATCGGAGGATTTATTGTCCTTTATTTTTATTACTTCGCTTCCGATAAAATCTATTACCTCAAGAATAATATCCGTAAGCTGTGAATACTTTACTTTTTTAGTCCTATTTTCTCTGAGAAAGAAAAATACGTCTTCAACCGAATGTGCAAGCAAGGAGATGTTATTTAAAAGCATCATAGCCGACGAGCCCTTGATTGTATGCATAATACGGAAAATTTCATCTATATACTGTTTTAAGCCATTGTTTTTCTCACTGTCCAAAATCAGCTGCTCCAGTTGTTCAATAAGTTGGGAGGTTTCATATATAAACAGTTCCAGCATTGGTTCCATGTCTTTGTTATCCGACAAAATTATCACCCCATAGCATTATTTGAAATAAATCCGTTTTCAACTCTTTCCGATTACCTTGTAACCGTTTTTACAAGCATATTTTTTCAAAATTGTCTTATAAAAACCGCCTCGTCAGCCACAAGTACTTCCCGCATTTTATTGTTCACATCCCCTTAATACCTTCCATTAACTCCCATTACTTTGTTAATGTAACAAAATTATTATTTTGTTACATTATTATTTTTGATAAAATGCATGTAATTAGCAGATTTTAAAAAATTATAATTAAAATAAATTCAGATTATGTAAAATAAGTAATGTAATAATTTAATATATATATGATATAATCGTTACATTATTTAATTAAAACAAGCACCTCACCTGTTTCATACAATAAAATCATTTTTATTTAATAAACGGAGGACTGTCCATGACTGTAGAACCAATAAGGGATAAAACAAAAATCAAGCAAATTTATTATTTTTTAAACGGCAAAGACCCTAAATACGGGCTTTTATTCAAATTCGGCCTCAATACGGGCTTACGGATAAGCGATATTCTTTCAGTCAAAGTAAAGGATATTTTTAATAAGAACGGAGAATACCGCGATTATTTGACACTGAAAGAGATGAAAACAGGAAAATTGAAAAAAATCAAATTAAATGATGCTCTCCGCAAAAATATCAACTCCTATCTGAAATATTCAGGACCCGGCTACGACTCTTATTTGTTTTCAAGCCAAAAAGGCGGATATATAGGGCGAGTTCAGGCATACAGAGTATTAAAAGAAGCCGCTAAAGTTTGCAATGTTGAAAATTTTGGCACTCACAGCCTGCGTAAAACCTGGGGTTATTGGACCTATAATATGTCCAAATACAATGTGGGATTGATTATGGATACCTTCAACCATAGCTCCCAAAGCATTACTTTAAGGTATATCGGCATAAATCAGGATCAGAAGGATGAGCTGTATTCTCTTGTACAATTTTAATATTTACAAATTAAAAAAATTTTTGTAGAAAAAGGAAGAATTTTATTGTATAATATCGTAGAAGAGGCTTATGTAACATAATAATAATTTTGTTACGTATACATTAAAACTCAGTCATATCAACACTTACATAGTGATCATCACTTTTTCGACAAAATTTCCATTGTTTAAGGCAAGAAAATCCGTTATTGTTCAATTTTAAGTGTATTATTTCAACTCAGACGAGATCAGAACCCAACACAGGATGCTCAAAAAATATATAAATCGTATACTATAAAAAACACCTTCCGCTTAAATAAGATAAATGCTCCTCTTGCAATACACAGTTTTAATTATTTAAACTGTCTACCACAAGGAGGAACATATCATATCATTAGCCAAAAGGTGTTTTTTTATCATGATATTTTATGACAATAGATTTGACAGCTCTCCGAACTGCTGCACCGACAATATTTCCCCTCTGATATTCTCCTTCAGTCCCATTTGCCTGAGGATCTGTTTGATCTGCTCCTTGTCCTTCCGGAAAAATCCCGAATTGGACAGGGCATTCACAAGGGTTTTTCTCCGTTGTCCGAAGGAGGCCTTCACCAGTTTGAAATACATCTGCCTGTCGTTTACCTTTACAGGCGGTTCATCCAGAATATCCAGCCGTATAACGGTGGAATGCACCTCCGGCTGGGGAATAAAGCAATGGGGCGCAACATCAAACATCATCCTCGGGCTGGAATAAAACTGCACTGCCACAGACAGAGCTCCGTAATCCTTTGTCCCGGGCCCCGAGACCATCCGCAGAGCCACTTCCTTTTGCACCATGAACACCATGCTGTCTATTCCGCCGATTTCCTCCAGAAACTTCATTATGATGGGAGTGGTTATATAGTACGGAAGGTTTGCCACCACTTTAACACTTCCAGCATTGTATTTTTCTTTAAAGCTGGTTATGATGGCCTCTATATCGGCTTTCATCACATCCTCATTTATTATGTCGATATTCTGAAACTCGCTCAGATTGTCATGCAGGGCCGGTATGAGATGTTTGTCTATTTCAACGGCGACCACTCCCGCCGCCCGCTGGGCCAGTTCTCTGGTCATACTGCCGATTCCCGGTCCGATCTCGAGTACCAGGACCGTATTATCGATTTCAGCCGCATCCACGATCCTTCTAACAACGCTGTCATCGTTTAAAAAGTTCTGCCCCAGGGATTTTGTAAGCCTCAGATTATGCTTTTTGATCACATCTATGGTGTTGTTTTTTGCCATTTCATCTCCACGGGGCTGCCATATGCCGTACATATTGCTTTTGCAGCAGCCCCTTCAATTATATTTTCTCATTTTCCGCGTATTTTGAAAACGGGGATACCATCATCCCCGTTATAGATTCAATTATACCGTAATATTAAAATAAAGAAAGCCGGCAAAATAAAAAATTCAATATATGTGAAATTTCAAGTATAATCAGTCCTACCGTACGTACCCTTTTATGAGGCCTGTTCTCAGCGGCTGCGGTCTGCTGCACTCTGTTTTCAGGTCCACAAAAGTCCGCTTATCTGAACTGTCGTGGAAGGCCTGCATTATTTCCAGCACATGGCAGCCGAGTTCACCGCTGGCAATATTGGTCCTGCCGCTGTTTATGGCGTCAGCCATGTCAGCCACTCCCAGGCCTCTGCTGTTTTCCGAATATATATGCGTAAGCGGAAGCTCCTTGAACTCATCGCTGAAATAGGTCCGTATTTTAACATCTCCGCCGAAGGTATTGGGATCCGGCACTATAAGCGTTCCTCCCGAGCCGTATATTTCTATCCTCGGAAGTGTGCTCCCCCAGACGTCAAAGCTGGTGATCATGGTGGCAATAGCCCCGTTTTTGAATTCTATGGTGCCCGCCACATGGGTGGGAACCTTTACGTCAATGATTTTTCCGTACTTTTTCTCGCTTGTTATGGTCCTCTGCCTGTATGTGACGGCAGTCATGCCCGCCACCGTTTTCGCGGGGCCTATAAGGGAAACGAGAGCTGTAATATAATATGGTCCCATGTCAAACATAGGTCCGCCGCCTATATCGTAATAGAATTCCGGATCCGGATGCCAGCTCTCGTGCCCATGGCATACCATAAAGGCTGTGGCGCCTATGACATCACCGATCAGGCCGTCGTCTATGGCTTTTCTGCAGGTTTGCAGGCCTGCCCCCAAAAACGTGTCGGGGGCGCAGCCGAGCAGTAAATTGTTTTTTTCCGCCAGCTCCCTGAGCTCGATTCCCTGCTCCGCTTTCAGCGAAAGCGGCTTTTCCACGTATACGTTTTTGCCCGCCTCCAGTGCCTTTTTGCATATTTCGAAGTGGAACCGGGGCGTGGACAGGTTTATTACGATTTTTATTTCCGGGTCCCTGAGCATTTCCTCCATGGTATATACCTTTGGGATGTCATATTTCTTCTGCGCCGCCAGAACCCGCTCCTCCACCAGATCACTCACAGCCCATACCTGCGTGTTCACAAAGGTTGAAGTCAGGTTCTGCAGGTAGATATCGCTGATATTTCCACAGCCTATAATTCCGATTTTAACCTTTTCCATAGCTTTTGCCCTCCATTTTTAATTTTATATTAAATTGTTTGCCCACAAAAATCCGCGCTTCATCAATTCTCCGGCTTCAGGTATGTCAAAAATATCCGCATGGTGCCCAAGAGAGGTGTAAAAGATCCTGCCCTTTCCCCATTTCTTGGTGTACGCCACAGGCATAAGCACCGGCCCATTCTCACTGTGAGGCCCTGGTACGAGCGGAAATGCAGTGGTAGCGAGCACATTGACCACGGGATCGATATGCAGATAATAGTGCTCCGTTTTTACCTTGAAATCATTTATTCCCTCCACAATAGGACTTGAGCCGGCTTTAATGATATTTACCTCGTATTCCACGCCGTCGTTTCCGGGATGCTCCACCCATTGGGAACCGGTCATAAATTGCCATTTCGTATTGGTCCTGAAAGCGTCGCACATACCTCCGTGGCAGCCCGCAAGCCCTATTCCGCTTTCAACCGCCGCACAGATATTGTCCACGTATTCATTTTTTATTTCACTCATTGTGTACACAGGTATTATCAGCGAATACTTTTTCAGATTTTCAAGGCTCTCGAAGACATTCAGATCTTCAAAGATATCGACTTCAAAGCCCTCGCTTTTCAGCAGCCCGTCAAATACCTGCGAAACTTCCACCGGCTGGTGTCCGTCCCAGCCGCCCCTTACTATCAACGCTTTTTTTAACATTTTTCCAACCTCCTCGAACCGCATAGCAGCCGTAAATCCAGGCATACTCCGGCAATACCGCCGCAGCCTTCCATGCTGAACGCAGTGAAAAATTTACTTGCTTTCTAAAAAAATACTACTATTAACAGCGTAGCAATAAAAGAAATTAAACATAAAAAAATAGACAATTATTGCGGTAGATTGTATTATATAAGTAGCTCAGTTATTGCAGGCCGGAAGGCTGGGATTTCAGCCGTAATTGAACGTGATGTAAAAACTTTTTTGCGGATACGGCAGGTGGACGTGATGATTTTTTACGAGAACAAATCAAGCCATATATATTGCTGGAGGGGAAATGACATGACCTTCCCCCTCCATATTCATAAGGAAATCGAGCTGATGCTTGTAAAAAAAGGCGAGATAGAGGTTACCATCAATTCCGTTTCCAGGCTTTTGCATGAGGGGGACATAAGCTTTGCTCCGCCCAATTCCATTCACAGCTATAAGACCTGCGCTTCCAACGAGCATCTGATCATTATTTTCAACATGGATCTGCTGCCATTGTACAAAAATATTTTTTCAGCCTGTAAAGCTTCCGAGACCCATCTCCGCGCTTCGCTGGTACCGGATGAAGTAATTACTTCATTTGAACAGATTTACAGGGAAGCTCACTCTGATAACAACCCCGGAATAATCACAGGCTATCTTTATATTATGATCAGCAGGCTAATGCCCTTACTGGGCCTGAAAAAAACATCGAAGGAAGCGGGAGGTGATCTGCTCGAACGCCTGCTGGGCCACATACAGCGGAATTATCTCAATCCCATAAGTTTAAATTCCATTGCCTCGGAGCTGAATATCAGCCCCTACTACGTATCCAGGCTGTTTTCCAACAATATCGGAGTGAGGCTGGACAAATATATCAATGAGTTGAGGATCAGCTATGCAAACCACCTGCTGGCTTCTTCGGACAAACAAATCACGGAAATAGCCTTTGAATGCGGGTTTGACACATTGAGGACCTTCAACAGGGCCTATAAAAGCATTACGGACATCACCCCGCGGGAATACCGGAGGCTTGCAAGCAGTCAGGATTAGTTACTCCTTCAGCTCGCCCTTTTGTCTTTGCCTGAATCTCCTGACTTTCATGAGACTGGCGCAGGTGTCGTCACACCATTTTTTATTTTTACTTTTACTTTCATCAATAAAAAACCAGCCGCATTGTGGATTGCCGCACATTCTCAGCCGGTCCGCCAGCTCTTTGGTATACAGCTCTGAAAATGAGGCCGCAACCTCAGCCATAAACCAATTCCAATTTCTCTTTTCGGGTATGAGGCTGAGCCTGCACAGGTCATTCTCTTCCACCAGCCGGCGGCTGAAGCCTGCACCGGCCATATAGCTGTTAACATGCTTAATATCGGCCTCTGTCAGGTTGCCTCCCCCTGCGGTCTTTTCAAGCAATACGGCAAAAATACCCCTCATTTCAATCAATTCCTCCACCTGCCGCTCCGATGGAACCGGAAGTGAAGCAATATCCCACTTCCCGGCCAGCTCCATAAGCCATCCGGTATTCTTCAGCTGATCCGCAAATAATTCATGGGTAATATACCATCTGCTATTAATAAAATCAATACACAACATTTCCATTTGTAACCCTCATTATCCCTATTGACCGTTACATATTGCTATGATAATATAATTATAATTACGTAACTGTCTTTTGTCAAAATGTCAGTTACAAAACGAATGGAAAAGGAGAAAAATATGCTTGGTGAAGTTTTAAGCTCGGAAATGGAAAATGCCGGTTTTAAAATGAAAATATTTGAGGCCGGACACCTGGATGAAATCCGCAATGATTTTGAGGACCTTGTAAATAACGGCTTTCTGGACAAAGATTTCTACAGAAACTCTCTGTCGCATTTTAAATATGAGTATAAAAATGTGATGGAAAATGCCAAATATGTAATACTTGTGGCAGCGCCGCAGTACAAAAGCATCGTGAAATTTAAAACGGAAAGCGGAGAAATACCGGCTGTGATTCCTCCTACATACAATTATCCATCCATAGACAAAAGGATTACGGATATACTCAGCACCTTCCATGCAAAAAACAATTGCAGACTGGCCAGAATCAGTCTTCCCATGAAGCTTCTGGCGGTAAGGAGCGGTCTTGGGCAATACGGCAGAAACAATATATGCTATATACCGGGTAGCGGAAGTTTTAACAGGCTGCTGGCCTTTATAACGGACTGCTGCCTCGGTGAGGACAGCTGGGGCGGGATCTCAACCATGAAGAGCTGCGAAGCCTGCTCGGCATGCGTTGACAGCTGTCCCACAGGAGCGGTCGGTACCGGGCAGTTTCTCATAAATGCTCTCAAGTGTATTACAAATTATAATGAAGAGCTGGATCCCATACCGGGCTGGATGGATCCCGGCTGTCACAACGCAATTGTAGGCTGTATGAAGTGCCAGTCCGCCTGTCCCCATAACGCAGGCTTGATTGACATGACAGATGAAGAAATATTTTTCGACACCCTGGAAACACATCTGATACTGGACGGTGCGGAATTCGGCAGCCTGCCTGCGGAAACCAGAAGCAAAATATCCTCCATCGGCATGGAACCCTATTACAGCCTGCTGCCGAGAAATATAAACCTGCTGAAGCCAATTACCGGCTGAAGACGAAGGTTTCAACCGCAATCGGCTTTACGGCCGGACAACGGCTGAATCAAAAGGGCCAAACGTAGAAAAAGAGCTGACACAGGTATAAACCGGTCAGCTCCAACAGTCCCTTTAAAACTCTTATTTTGTTTACACACCTTTGCTTGCCTTTTCATATCTGAATAAAAGCAGGCTATCTCAGTATATAAACCTTAACCTTTTTTACTCCCCATGCGTTTGATGCGCTTGTGGAATCAAGATATACGTCTATCGTGTTTCCTTTAACTGCGCCTCCCACGTCTGCGGCAACTGCATATCCATAATCAGCCGCCATTCCGGGAACCTCCACGTACACTCTGGTTCCCAGCGGGATAACCTTGGGGTCTACTGCAATAATTCCCTTCTTTACCCTGGCCCCGGTTGCCGTAATTCCAAAACCCGGATCTCCGGGACTTTTACCGGTATCGGCAAAAGAAGCGGTATATGAGGTGGCCCTCATACTCATTACCTTGGAAAATCTTAATGTATCTCCTCTTGATGTCTTGTAGTTTAAAACCGTACCAACCTCCACAATTTTGTCCAGGGGATTTGTCGCGACTACATCCTTGACTAATTGCTTGGTGATCTGCTTTCCATTCTCAAAAACTACAGTAAACGTCTTTTCTCTTACGCCTTCTTTTCCTTCTCTTACTGTATTTTTTACTCCTTTATCTACTCGGTTGTTTTCTTTTGTAATGGTTTTGAATGGAACAGGCGTTGATTCCACAACTGTCTTCTGGTCAACACGGATTATAGATATATCCATGTTTGATACTATTTTGTCTCCCAATTGAGACCCGACGAATTTGTCGTTTTCGTCGACGCTAATGCCGTTGTCGCTCAGTACCTCTTTGACAGTGTTCTTATAGCTTTTTACATCAAACTCTTTTCCATCCACCTTAATTGAAACAGGCACAGCTCTTTTTATCTCTATCTTGTTCTCTCCTATTTTACCGAGCTTTGCACTGTATGGCATACTTATGTAGTCCTCACCTGCTACTGTAATGCCGGTTTGCTCCAGTACCTCCCTTACTGTCGCCTTCATTGTTTTTACTGCGATTACATGTCCATTGTCGTTAATAACAACGTGCCTCTTCAACCCGTTAAAAACAAAAAATCCTGCCGTAATTGATATAACAACAGCCAAACATATAATTGCAATATCCAATGCCCTGATTCTGAATAATGAATTTCCGCGCTTTCTGAAATTCATTTGTGAAAAATACCTTTTAATATTCTTCGCAATCGGTATCACATTACTAACCTCCTGTTAGAAATATTCAAAGGGACTGTGAATATTTTATTCTAAGCATATTATTTTGTCAAATATATTGCCTAGAAACTGGTAATTAATTTCCAGTTCAATCCCTCATTGTAAATTATTAACTGGATTTTAGTATATTATTCAGCGCAGATGATTATGACAAAGAATATTTGTGAAATGTAGCGTACAAGCACCTTTTACGGCTTCTCAGCTATTTCGGAAATGCGCCATTCATTGGTTTCCTGGTCGAGTACCATAGTAAAGTATTTTTCATTATCCCCTTTTTTGTAGAGTGCCTGCGGGATATCACTGTCGTTTTTTCCGGTTTCATCGGGCTTATCCACTTCAAGGACCACATCAAATTGAATTCTGCCTATGTGCTCATCGTCGGACAATTTGGTAAACAGCTTTGAGGACTTCAGCCTCATGGCTTTCACTTCACTTTTGTATGACGACGTAAATTTGTCCTTATTCATTAGGATTTCATTCTGCGAATTTTTGCTTATGAGGGCCTGGGCGTTTTGATAATTTTTAGAGTTGACCGCCTCCACCCAATTTTTAATAACAGCCTCAAAAGGCTCAGGATTCAGATTGCTTTTGAGTGCGGCTATCAGCTGGTTTTTAGCGTATACCTCCTGCTTGACGGTGACATTTTCACCGCTGAGTGAGGATATATTTTCTTTTAAAGTGTTGTTTTCATCGATGAGAGAATCCACCCTCTGGCTCAGTTCCTTGTTGGACTTGTCAAGATTGTTGATTTTTTCCCCAAGGGTGTCTATGCTCAGATTTTTGGCGTCGCTGAGATTCTGATAGTTTTCCAGCTGCTTTTCCCTGTCCCACAGCAGGTAATTAAAAGAAATAAGTATCGCTATAAGAAATACAAATATAATAACAATAATAAATTTTTTCATTTTACCTCCACGCCCCATATGGGCCAAGTCAACTATGTTGACTGAAATGAATTGTCTCACCAGGCACATGCGCCTGGTGATGAGAATAAACCCGGATTTATTATTATTTTATTTTAAGCCGAATACTTTTTTCGCGTTTACCAGTGTTGCCTCAGCCACCTCAGCTTCACTTATCCCTTTAATCTCCGCGATCTTTTGTATGATATGAACCAGATAGCCCGAATTGTTCCTCTTACCCCGGTGAGGTTCCGGCGTAAGATACGGGCAATCGGTTTCAACCAGAAGTTTATCCAGCGGAACGGCTTCCACCACTTCCACCGTTTTTCTTGCGTTTTTGAAGGTCACAGGTCCCCCGATGGCGATGTATAGATTGTGCTTCAGCATTTCCATTGCCATCTGAGCGCTGCCGGAAAAGCAGTGGAATATGCCTCCGACCTGTTTTGCATCTGTCTTTTTTATAATATTGATGGTATCTTCATGGGCATCCCTGTCATGGATTATTATGGGCAGGCCCAGTTCCCCGGCCAGCCCGATCTGTCTTTCAAACCAGTACCGCTGTATTTCCCGGGGTGAATTGTCATAATAGTAGTCCAGGCCGATTTCTCCTATGGCCACTACCTTGCTGTTCTTCGAAAGCTCCCTTATTTTTTCAAAGATGCTCTCGTTCATCTTTTCGGCATCGTGAGGGTGTATTCCCAATGCCGCATATATAAAAGGGTATTTGCCGGCCAGCTCTATGGAAGCGTCGAGGGATTCCACGCTGGCGGAGGCATTTAAAATATATGAAATACCGTTTTGATGCAATTGGTTCAGCAGCACGTCACGGTCTTCATCAAATCTTTCATCGTCATAATGGGCATGAGTATCAAAAATCACAATTCCTCCTGTAACATCACTATCCGCCAAAACCTGCGGAACAGCTCCCGGATATGCGCGGCGTTATCATCATAGTATGCCGCAGCTTTGCTTTACCGCATTTTATCTGACCTGGGCGCCGCTGGCCATATCCTTATCCACAGTGACCAGTGAAAGTCCGTCTTCATTTGAAGCCGCCAGTATCATCCCCTGGGATTCAATACCTCTCAGCTTTACGGGCTTTAAATTTGCCACCAGTATCAATGTCTTTCCTACCATTTCCTCGGGAGTGTAGTATTTTGCAATACCGGAGACCACCTGTCTTACCTCGTCGCCCACCTGTAGCTTCATCTTCAGGAGCTTGTCGGCCTTTTCAACCTTCTCGGCTTCAAGTACTCTGGCTACTCTCAGATCGACCTTTGCAAAGTCGTCTATGGTAATGAGGTTTGCATTGGTCTCATCCTCCGTCTGAGCAGTTGGCTTTTCCGCCGCCGGCTTTTTCTCCGCTGAATTTACAGCTGCTTCCGGCTTTTGAGCCGCTTGCGCATTTTCAGACATTTTCTCTATTTCCTCCAGCTCTTTCTTTATATCTATTCTCGGAAATATGACATCTCCCTTGTTAACGTGTATACCCGCAGGATACAGCCCCCACTCCTTGGCCTTATCCCATTCCACAAGGCTCCTGTCCTCTATGCCCAGCTGTCCCCATATCTTGGCCGGAGTTTCAGGCATAAAGGGCTGAATGAGGATGGCTATTATCCTCAGGGTCTCAGCCAGATTGTACATCACCTGGGCAAGCCTTGGGCCGTTGGCCTCATCCTTTGCCAGTACCCATGGCATGGTCTCGTCTATATATTTATTTGTCCTTGCCACGGCCTTCCATATTTCAGCCAGCGCCGTGCTGAACTGGAGCCGGTCTAAAAGGTCTTCCACCTTGCCGGGAGTCTCTTTTACCAGGCTTATGAGCTCGTTGTCAAAATCACCGGCTACCCTGTTCTCAGGTACCGACCCCTCAAAATATTTGTCAATCATGGCAACCGTCCTGCTCACCAGATTGCCCAGATCGTTTGCCAGGTCCGAATTTATCCTGTTTATAAGCGCTTCATTTGAAAATATGCCGTCCGATCCAAAGGGAACTTCTCTCAAAAGGAAATACCTGATTGCATCAAGTCCGTATTTATCCACCAGTATCTGCGGGTCCACCACATTTCCCTTTGATTTTGACATCTTGCCGCCTTCCAGCAGCAGCCAGCCATGCCCGTATACCTGCTTTGGCAGCGGCAGCTCCATCGCCATCAGCATTGCAGGCCAGATTATAGTATGGAATCTCACGATCTCCTTGCCCACCAGATGGACATCCGCAGGCCAGTACTTCTTAAATTTCGAATCGTCCTGGGCCGAATACCCCAGGGCAGTGATGTAGTTTGACAGCGCATCTATCCACACATATACCACATGCTTGTCGTCAAAGGACACCGGTACGCCCCAGTTGAAGGTGGTCCTGGAAACCGCAATATCCTCAAGTCCCGGTCTCAGGAAGTTGTTGAGCATTTCATTCTGCCTTGATACGGGCTGTATAAACTCAGGATTTTCTTCTATATGTTTTATCAACCTGTCCTGATACTTCGACAGCCTGAAAAAGTAACTTTCTTCTTTGGTCAGCTCCACTTCCCGGCCGCAATCCGGGCATTTCCCGTCCACCAGCTGGGTTTTTGTCCAGAAGGACTCGCAAGGAGTGCAGTACCAGCCCTCATATTCGCTTTTATAAATATCTCCCTGGTCGTAGAGTTTCTTAAAAATTTTCTGGACCGCTTCCACATGTTCGTCGTCTGTGGTTCTGATAAACTTGTCGTTTGTTATTTTCATCAGCTTCCACAGCTCTTTTATGCCTGATACGATTTCATCCACATATTGTTTCGGGGTTATCCCCTTTTCTTCGGCTTTTCTCTGTATTTTCTGACCGTGTTCGTCGGTTCCCGTCAGGAACATGACGTCAAAGCCCTTCAATCTCTTGTACCGTGCAACGGCGTCCGCCGCAACGGTTGTATATGAATGTCCAATGTGCAGTTTACCACTTGGATAGTATATTGGCGTCGATATATAATAGGTTTTTTTAGACATGCTTCCTCCTCATTTGTCACATTTACTTCTTTGATGTGGTATAATTTTATAGTTAGTATCCATTATAACTATACATATTTGTATAAAATATTTCAAGGGGGAGAGCAGAATTCAGCAGCCGATAACTATTACAAAGGAAACAAATTATGATCAATTTGATTAACAGCATGGACTATGCAAGAAAATACACCAAAATAATATATCCCGTTGCATCCCGGAGGGCGTCCGAATACAAAAAATATACCGGGCGCATAAAAAAACCGGCAATAAGGGCATATGCCCTGGAAGCGCTGGAGAAAAACCGTTTTGACACCGCAGTCTCCTCTGTCTGCTCCCTGTACCCCAATGTGGATATGGCACTGGCCGCAGACGTGATGTTTTCCTTCCAGGCGGTGGTCCAATACCTGAACACATATTGCAGCGGCAATTTTTCCAATAGCGGCCCCTTTGTAAGAGCTATGTTTTCTTCTTTGAAGGACGCTCTCAACATCCGCTCGGATTCCTATGAAAATTATTTTACCTTCTTCCCCTCAAAGGATGACAGCGGATACCTGAGCATACTGGTTGAGAAGTGCCGGCAAAAAGTGCGCCTGCTGCCGTCCTTTGACATAATCAGGGACCACCTCACGGCATTTCTGGCGCTTTTTATTGATCTGCAGATCATAAAATATTCATCCGACGACGATGGAAAGGAAATCGATCTTTTCAGCTGGAGCTCCATTCACGGGCAAAAATATCCCGAACTGTCAAATTGGGAATTCTGTATGGCCATTGATTCAACGCTCAGCATACAGCTTCTGCTGGCTCTGGCCACCAACCCGGATCTGGAGGAACAGAAGGCCGAAAGCCTGAACAACGCCTTTTTCCCCTGGATATGCGGGATACAGAAAATATTGGAAGGCTATATAAACTATAACGACAACCTCCTCAACGGCGGCGTCAATTATGACTTTTATTACGAAAACCTAAAGGAATATGAGAACAAGGTCGCCTTTTTTATCAATAAAGCGGAGGAAATCCATCATCCCAATTCAAAGTATCTCAGATTAATTGTAAAAATCCTGCTCAGCGTTTATATCACTCATCCCAAAGCCGATGAAGGCATGAATAAAATAACCGGCAAAGCCCTGAAGAAAGCCGGCGGACGTGGAATGAACCTCTATGTCTGCGTTTTAAAACTTCTCCGCGCAGGAAACCGCCTCTAGCCGAATATGAATCTGCAGGCCCACAGGGAGGCAATAACGCTTATAACATCGGCCATCAACGCGGCCACCAAAGTATACCTGATATTTTTGATGCCCACAGCTCCGTAATAAACCGCCAGCGTGTAAAATATGGTCTCCGTGGAACCCATCATCGTTGCTGCGACTCTTCCCTGGTAGGTATCAGGGCCGAATTCCTTTATTATCTCGGTGACAAAGGCAAAGGACGCGCTGCCCGAAATAGGTCTTAACAGCGCAAGGGGAGCCACCTCTGGAGGCATGCCCAGAATATTGATCACAGGCCTCAGTATAAAAATGAGGATGTCCAGAGCGCCGGAAGCTTTGAATACTCCCACAGCCACCAGCAGTCCAACCAGTGACGGCATTATTTTTATGACAGTTTCTATCCCTTCCCCGGCGCCTTCTATGAATAAGTCGAAAGCTTTTACTTTCTTGAGCACCGCGGCAAGTATTATCGCAATAAATATTGCGGGGATGGCATAATCGGATATATGTCTTATTATTCCCATATTCTTGTCCTTCATCAGGTTTGATCTGTTTCTCTGTTTCTCTGTTTCTCTGTTTCTCTATTCCATATCTCCACATGGCTTATGCCAGGCCTTCATTCCCTGCTGCCCCAGACCCGGGCCAGCAGCTTTGAAGCTATGATACCCATTATTGTGGCACAGATGGATGCGATCCATATGCATACCATTATTTCAGCGGGTTTCCTTGAACCCTCCGAGGTCCGCAGTGCTATTATATTTGCAGGTATAAGCTGAATGGCGGCGGTATTCAATACCAGAAACATGCACATGGAATCCGTCGCCGTCTTTTTGTCCCTGTTCAGGCTTTGCAGTTCAGTCATGGCTTTAATTCCAAGCGGTGTTGCCGCATTGCCCAGGCCGAGAAAATTGGCCACAAGATTCATTACTATGGCCCCAAGGGCGGGATGATCCCTTGGTATGCCGGGAAACAGAAAAAACATCACCGGCCTTACAGCCCTTCCTATGACCGTCACCAGCCCGCTCTTCTCGGCGATCTTCATAAGCCCCGTCCAGAGGCACATTACTCCCAGAAGGCCTATACACACTGTAACGGCAGTTTGTGCCGAATCCATAGCCGCCTTTGTGACCTGATCTATCCTGCCGTTGACAATCCCCACGGCAAACCCTATAAGCAAAAGTCCCATCCATATGTAATTAAGCATGCGCACCTCAAAATCTTCCGGTATTATATAGCCGGTCACCGCCGTCCGGGTATCCGAAAAGGAGGGATTTCAACCGTAATTGATTTTACTTGTATATAAAAGCCCATTTATTTATATGTAAGGAATATCCTGTTTTATGATTTTCGGCACATTATTTCCACCTCATTTAGGCCCGCAGGCCCAACCCTTAGGCGTATGCATATTTTGTCGAATACTCTTGTATTATGTGAAAAAATTTCCTGTATTATTTTTCAAACTTTGTAATTAAATTATTAATAAAATATTAATATTCTTGTAACAAAAAATTTTTTTTGAAATTCCAGGTTTCCAAACCCTGCAAAATGGAGTATTTCCATGTTTTGCAAAGTTTTTTTCTAAAAATTTACCTATTATTTTAAAGTTGACGTTTATTGGAATTTATGGTATTATAATTTCGAAGTTTGTCGAAATATGAAGTGTACGAGGAGGATTACTATGAAATCTACAGGTATAGTAAGAAAAGTTGACGAGTTGGGAAGAGTTGTTCTTCCGATCGAATTGCGCAGAACTTTTGATATTGCAGAAAAGGATGCTTTGGAAATCTATGTTGACGAAGCAACTATCATTTTGAAGAAATATGAGCCTGCATGTATTTTCTGCGGAAACGCAAAAGATGTTCAAGTCTACAAAGGCAAAAACATTTGCCCTGATTGTATGAGAGAATTGAAGAAATAATTTGCGATACATAAGGAGAACCCAATGGGTTCTCTTTATTTTTTCCGCCGCCGCATTTCTTCTCCGTTATCTCAGGTATTATTCCGTTTTATGTATATGTATCCCATGCCTTTATTTTTTCATCACAGTATTATACACATCCCGCTTGTTCATTCCCCGGTCGTCGGCAACTTTTTTGATTGCCTCCTTTTTGGGAAGCCCTTCCCGGACATATTTTTCAACATGCTCTTCAATGCTTATATCCGCGTATTTATCATGCTCCATTTCCAGAAGCTCCTGTTCGTCACGGCCTTCGATAACCACTACAAACTCACCCTTTGGAGCTTCCGCCTGAAATCTTTCCATGGCTTGGTACAGGCTGCACCTTATGACCTCTTCGTATCTTTTGGTAAGCTCCCTGGCAAGGGCTATCCGCCTGTCTCCCCAGGCATTGTACATGTCCTTTAGGGTATAGGGAAGCTTATGAGGAGCTTCATAGAAAATTATTGTTCTGGTCTCATTCTCAAGCTGTTTCAGACGCTCCTGCCTTGTCCTCTTATTCATGGGCAGAAAGCCTTCAAATACAAATCTTCCGGTGGGAAGCCCCGAGATGACCATACCCGTCACCGCCGCCACAGGGCCAGGTATCATGGTAACCTTTATATCATTTTCAATACAGAGCCTGACCATGTCCTCTCCTGGATCCGATATTCCTGGAGTCCCCGCGTCAGAAACCAGAGCGATGTTTTTGCCGCTTTGGAGCTGCTCTATTAAATAGTTTCCCTTTACTATTTTGTTATGTTCATAATAGCTGACAAGAGGCTTTTTTATTTCGAAGTGGTTGAGCAGCTTTATTGTCTGCCGGGTGTCCTCTGCCGCTATAACGTCAACCTCTTTTAATGTATTCAGGGCTCTTAAGGTAATATCCTGAAGATTTCCAATGGGCGTGGCCACAAGATACAGGCTGCCCTTTTCATCCGGACTCAAGTCTTTCAAGTTTATTCTCCATTTCCAGCCGAGAAACGGCTATCAAAGCAATATTAACCATTTATTTGCACAGCATGCCTACCTGCCGTAAATTCTGTTTATTTCATGGGAATAGTTCCCGTCGGAGTTATACACATAAAGCGGCTCCATTACTTTAAGCTCCGGATTTCCGTTCCTGTTTCCCTTTATCAATATCATATTGGGCTTTTTAAAGGGTTTGGGATGTACAAATCTCAAATACTTGGGCTCAATACCGCAGTCCCGCATGCAGCAGATAATATCCGCCAGCCTTTCGGGCCTGTGGACCATGGCAAACTGCCCTCCAGTCACCAGCAGAGCGGCCGCCGAGCTTACCACGTCTTCCAGGGTACAGAGGATCTCATGCCTTGAAATGGCTTTGCCGTCATGGGGATTTACAAGACCGCCGCCTTTATTGGTATACGGCGGATTTGAAACTACCACGTCAAAACTGGATTTGCCGAAATACTCACTATGCTTTTTAATATCTCCATGAATTATTTTAACTCTGTCCTGAAGCCCGTTCAGCACAACGCTGCGGGTTGCCATTTCAGCCATATTTTCCTGGATTTCAAGGCCGGTGATGGTCTTCGCCTTTGTCTTTCCGGCCAGCAGAATGGGTATTATTCCCGTTCCCGAGCCAATATCAAGCACCGCCTGGTCCCGCTTCACATCAGCAAAGTCAGACAACAGTACGGCGTCCACGCCAAAGCAGAAGGCCTCTGTATTCTGGATCAGCTTCAGACCCCCAAGCTGCAGATCATCGATCCGTTCCTTTTCCTTTAATTCAACCAACCCATCCTTCAAGCTTTACACCTCATATTTCAATTCTGTATAATTCCCGTACTCTGAAAAAAGGGTCAGATAAAAGCGTATTACCGCCTCTATCTGACCCTCATTACTTTAAAACTATTGTTGTTGAGGAGCATCAACAGGACATACATTTGCACAAGCTCCGCATTCGATGCAAGCATCTGCATCTATTACATATGCACTGTCACCGGCAGCTATACATGATACCGGACATTCGGACTCGCAAGCCCCACAGCTGATACAAGCGTCAGTTATAAGATATGCCATCTAAAACACCTCCTAATAATTTAGGAAAAACAAGCTCTATAATATGTTTTTCGCTACTATTTTACCATCATTTTTTATAAATGACAAACTAAATTAAAAATTTTAATTAATTCCCAGCAGTACCCCTTACTAATCCTCCAATTGCTTAAGCGCTTCAAGGTCAATATCCATATCGTCATTGGAGGCCGCATCCTTTATGACCTTAACTTCGCCCTCTTTATAGTTGTATGTTCTCAGCTCTGTCTCTTTTCCGATGTCCAGCTTTATTTTGAGAATTTCTTTTAAAAGATTGACTTCCACCACGGTTCCCTGGCCTTCTGGAGTCTCAACTATAGCTCCCACCTTCGGAACTCTGGACAGGAGATCCTCATAAGCCTCCTGCTCATATTTCAGGCAGCACATCAGCCTTCCGCAGGTACCTGAAATCTTTGTGGGGTTCAGGGAAAGGGACTGCTCCTTTGCCATTTTTATTGATACCGGCTGGAATTCACCCAGGAAAGAGTTGCAGCAAAGCACTCTTCCGCATATGCCTATCCCGCCCATCATTTTGGATTCGTCTCTGACGCCGATCTGCCTCAGCTCGATCCTTGTTTTAAATACGGCGGCCAGATCCTTTACCAGCTCTCTGAAATCCACACGCCCATCGGCAGTGAAATAGAAAAGCACCTTGTTGTTGTCAAAGGTATACTCTACGTCTATGAGCTTCATATCAAGCTTGTGGTCATTTATTTTCTGAACGCATATATTATATGCTTCTTTTTCTTTTTTATCATTTTCTGAGGCATGGGCAATATCCTCCTCGGCGGCTATCCTGATCACCTTTTTGAGCGGTGCGACTATGTCCGTCTCGTCCACATCCCTGTTGGGGACGACAACCTGGCCGAACTCTATGCCTCTGGCAGTTTCTACTATTACATTCTGGTTCAAATCTATCGTAAGTTCTCCGGGATCAAAATAGTATATTTTCCCGGCAGTTTTAAATCTGACTCCTACAACTTTTACCATTAATAAAGTTCCTTTCTATAATAAACATATAAAAAAATAATAAGTATAAAGTTCAAAATGCATTAGCAAATTCCTGTTTTATTTTCATCAGCATCACCTCAATGGCAAGCTGAAAGTTGGCATTGTATCCAAGCCCTCTGTTGGCGCTCCATACGGCGTTTATACATTTTAGCAGGCCGGACAGATTCAGATTTGCATACTCCATAATCATATCTTTTTTATCGGAATTAATCAATATGCCTGTGTCAGCTGTCTGATTATATATTAGTATGTCCCTAAAAATGAGAAGCATTATCCTCAGTATAAACTCCGTTTTGTCGTCATGCTTTTCAAAGATCTCATATATTTTAAATACGTCCGCCTCATCCGGGGATGCCAGCCGGCGGACCGCCTCAAATACTTCCTCCCTGATATCAAGGTATTGGGGCGACTCTATCAATTCCATGGCGGTACCGATTATTCCGTCGGAATAGGATATTATAAAATCCCATTCCGATTTTCTGCCCCCATACTTCTCCTCCAGTATCTTCAATATCTCTCCGCCGCCCAATTTGTTAAAAAGCACTCTCTGGCATCTGGAACGTATGGTTGGCGCCATTGCCGCGCCGGATTGAACCGTGAGCACGAAAATCACGTATGGCGGCGGTTCCTCCAGAGATTTGAGCAGCGCATTCTGAGCCTGCACTGTCATATTGTCGGCGTCGTTTATGATAATTACCTTGTATCTTGAATAAAGAGGTTTTATTACCAACCCCTTTAAAATATTCCTTACATCGTCCACACTTATACTTTTATCTTTTGAATATATTTCCTGAAAGTCCGGATTTGAACCCTCTGCAAACAACTGGCACGACTTGCATTTTCCGCATGCTGCCGGCCGGCGGCTTAAATTTTCCTGAGTAAGATTTCCCGCGGATACATGCTCCTCATAGGCGTTTGTCTCCTGACACATAAGCATTGATGAAAAGGACAGCGCGGTCTCCCTTTTGCCTATTCCGTCCGGACCTTCAAATATATAGGCGTGCCCTACGCTGTCCATTCTCAACGCTTCCTGCAAGTTGGCTAAAACCCTCTGATTTCCTAACACTTTATCCTCCAGAAACAAAAATCATAAGAACAGGTCCAATATCAGCCCTCTGATATCGTCAAGCTTTTTCAGTATGCTTATATTATCCTGTTCCGCCTTCAGTACTTCATTTGTGAGCTCTATGAGCTCTTCGTTTATTTTCTTAATAATTGCGTATACCCTGTGTCTGCCGCGCCTGTCCAGAAAGTTCTTTTTTGTAAAACTATGAGAGTGGGAAACCGCCTCGTCGAGAAACTCTGATATAAGCTGTTTGTACACTTTGAGATCACGAATGTCGGCTTTTTTCTCCAGCTTTTTACCCTGGCTCTGGATTTTATCCGCCAGAACCCTTATTCTTTCCTCATAATTTTTATATTCCAGCTTTTTGAGCTGAGTTGAAAACGACGCTTCTCTTTCATTCCTTATGGTCCGCTCATCCCGCCCGGGAATTGCCTTGATACCGGCAGGATTATTTGAGGTATCCTGAATTTTTATGGCAAACACATCCCATCTGTATTTTGCATTTCACCGGCCTGGCTAGGCCTTATGAAATCTCTCGACGTCAACTACAAATACCGTTGCTCCCCCAACTACCACTTCTACCGGATATGGCATGTACATTCCGTTCATTCCGTTCATCCCTCCGGGTGATGCAGGAGTATTTATGACCTGTTTTCTGCTCTTGGATTTCTTCTCTATTATAGCAATAACTTCATCCAGCTTTTCTTCTTCGACACCAACTAAAAGCGTTGTATTTCCAGCTCTCAGAAAGCCTCCGGAGGAGCACATTTTTGTCACTCCAAAGCCGTTTTTGTTAAGTTCTTCCATGACCTTGTGGCCATCCTCATCATGAACAATAGCAAATACCAGTTTCATAGCCTTACCTCCCATAAATAAATTTTTTTAATGCACTTCATTACACTTACAGTAAATCATTTACATATTCAATTATCTGAGCCGAAATCTCGTTCACTGTTTTAGCAGCATCTATGGTCTTTATCCTTTCCGGATACAACCCGGCCATTTTTTTGTAGCCTTCATATACCCGTCTGTGAAAATCCATCTTTTCCTGCTCTATTCTGTCGGCTCCCGTAGAATTCAATCTCCGGCCTAATGATATCTCAGGGACTATATCCAGGAAAAAAGTCATGTGGGGAACTATCCCGTTTACAGCAGCTCTGTTGACATCTGCAACCACCTTAAGATCAACGCCTCTTCCGCAGCCCTGATAAGCGTAGCTGGAATCCACAAACCTGTCGCATATTACAATTTTCCCCCGGTCCACCGCCGGTTTAATAACCTGAGCAACATGCTGGGCTCTTGACGCCGCGTACAGGATCATCTCCGTCAAAGGTGTAATTTCCCTGTTTTCCGGATCCAGCACCATATCTCTGATCAGCTCGCTCACTCTTGTTCCCCCCGGCTCACGGGTTAATACCGTTTCATAACCCTTTTGCCTTATATAGGCCTCCAGAAGTTTTATCTGAGTGGTCTTTCCGGACCCGTCGGTACCTTCAAAAGATATAAATAGACCCTCGTGCATTTGCTCTGTTTCCTTTCAAATATATGGCCATCCGTAATCCAATGCCATTTTTTTCTTTGGTGCTTTGTATTGAACTAATTATACCATAGCCCTGCATGAGCCGCAAACGGGATTAAAAATCCGGAAACAGGAATCCATTTATTTTTCATCATTCCTTGCAACCACCCGTATCCTTCCGTTCTTCATCCCGTTAACGGTCCCACCCGCGGCTTCGATGGCCGAAATATATTTTATCCTGGCGCCGTCTATTAATTCTCCGGGGTACAAGGCCGGTATGCCCGGCGGATATGGCGTCACGGTTTCCGCACATATTCTGCCTGCGCTTTCCTCCAGCGCCGCTTCCTCTCTCTGGGCCGAATACGCCTCCCAGGGAAATATTCCCTCAAGATTCCCTGCGATGGCACTTCTGCCGCCCTTCGGCCCCTCCGGAGCTTCCTCTCCGGCAGTATTATATGCCATCCTGCCGTACTGATTTTTTATGGTTTCCCTGAGCAGCCTGCCGCTGTGCCGTGCCCCTGACGGAAACTCCATTTCCGCCAGCACCTTCATAGCCTCCAGCAGCCTGTTGAGAGTTTCCCGGTTATCGGCGACGGTGGTAATAAAGACCACATTCTCATAGTCGGCCATTTCCGCCTGGATCCTGAAGCTGTCTCTCAATACCTTTTCCGCATAATATCCGCTGATTCCCAGCTTGCCCATATTGACAACCAGTCTGGTGGGATCGTGTACTGTATTTATACCCAGATATTTATGGGATAAAACCTTGTAGACACCGCACTTTTCTATTTCCTGCACCAGCCGGCCCAGATTGTCCGTCAGAACCTCAAGCCTTTCCCCGCCTTCGGAAGCCATCAGTTCCCTGGCGATGTCAAGATACGACATTATGATATATGACGGGCTTGAGGTCTGAAGAAGGCTGAGATTGAACCTCAGCCTGTCCACGTCTATCCTGCCGCCTTTCACATGCAGGTATGCGCCCTGGGTCACTGCCGGAAGTGTTTTGTGGGCGCTCTGGATACATATGTCTGCGCCGTGCTTCACGGCAGAATCCGGCAGCCTGGGACTGAAAGCCAGATGAGCTCCATGGGCTTCGTCGACGATCAGCACTCTTCCGTAGGAATGCACCAGGCTGCTTATTTTCTCTATATCTCCGCATATGCCGTAATAATTGGGCCTGGTTATGAGTACGGCGGCCGCATCCGGATTGGAACGCAGCGCATGCTCTATGCTTTCGGGTGTTATTTCCGCAGTTACGGCAAATTCCTCATTGTATTCCGGATAGACAAAGACCGGAGCTGCGCCGGACAGTATCAGCCCTGAGACCACCGCCCTGTGTGAGTCCCTGCCCAGGATTATTTTCTGTCCCCGGGCGCAGACGCTCATGATGGCCGCCTGTATGCCGCAGGTAGACCCGTTCACCAGAAAAAATGTTTCATCGGCACCAAAAGCCATGGCAGCTTGATGCTGGGCCTCTTTTATTATGCCCTCGGGGTAGTGCAGGTTGTCTGTGCCTTCCACCTCGGTGACATCAAGCTGCAGCAGGTCCTGTGCCAGTTCCGGCGGTATGCCTTTGCCCAGCTTGTGCCCCGGCATGTGAAACACGCCTGTATTCTGCCGTGCGTACTCCCGCAGATAGTTATATATGGGTAAATTGTTCCTGTTTATTTTTTTCACCTTTTTTCATTAATATTCAGACTATGCCGGCCCTCCGGCAGAAATCGCCCTCGGCCCTTTACTGTTTGTCATCTTGTATCAATATTATATCAATAATTTTATTTTACAATATTGCATATGCTTTTCCAATTATATTATCAGAAATGCCTCCTGCGCTCCCAAATGCCGGGCCATTAATTATGAACGTTTTAAAGTATTTCATTTACATATCGCTTGTGTTGGATTATACGCAGTGGCGTAATTTTATAAAAGTCATTGACAAGGCTATGCCTGCTATCTTATCGTACAAAATGGTGACCCGCGCAAAGAAGTAATTGCGCCCGGTCAAACATATTTTGCCATCCAGACGTATAGACAGGAAATCGCTGATAGATTCAATCAGCTTGATGAGGACATCGAAAAAGAACGGCTGGCAAAATTAAAACAGAAAGCCAAGAAGAAACCGTTGATGTTGGATGAATAACCGGAGGCATCAATAGCCTAAAGATTTTATCAAGCAAACAGGCAGGGACCTCAGAAGGGCTCTGCCTGTGTATTCGTAGGAACATTATGGGTTCTGTTTTATTCAGAATCCTGACTCCCGGATTCTGAATTCTCACAAAACGGTTTCAGAATCATAGTAGTGTGGAATCTCTGTGCATTCAGCCTGTACTTTTCGATCAGTTCCGGTCCGCAGCTGTTGGAGCCTATGCCGCTCTGAGCATAATCCAGGCACAGCACCGTGCTTCCGCTCTTCTCCAGTTCAAAATTATGCTGCTTTCCGGAAAGCTCCTCCTGTGTATAGCCGGATGCGTTGAAGCTGAAAGGTTCGTCATTGATTGCAAGCAAGCCGCAGCCCGTGTCCGAGGCCAGCTTCACATAATGGCAGCCCCAATGGCTTCCGTTTTCCTGGGGTTTGATATAGTCCTCATGCAATTCGCACACCCTGGCGGTGAATTTCCCCACATAGGATGCCCTGCGCTTATCTGCATAGCTCTCATATGGCCCATAGCCAAAGTATTCCACGTTATTTATGCTTTCGGGCAGGAACAGCCTCAGGCCGAAACGCGGCAGGAAAGGTGTTTCCATGTTTTTTTCCACCTGCATGTTAACCGCTATGGTACCGTCGGCCGCAATATTCCATTCAGTGCTTATATCCAGTATTCTCTGGATATGGATGGCGGAAACCGACAGTTCGGTTATTATCCTTATATTTCCGTCTTCCTTCGATATATGGGTGGAATAGGCCCTTGCAACAGTCCGGTCGTAGCCGCACTCCTCCCATTTCCCACGGATATTTCTGTCATTGTCGGTAGGTGCTCTCCAGATATTGTAATTCATAGGCTTTTCAAGCAACACATTGTTTTTGTAAACCAACCTGTCAAATGCGCCTGTCAGCTTGTTGTAGGTGTATTTAAAATCCGCTCCGTTTACTTCTATAAAGCGGTCGGATTCCTTACAGGACATTCCTGCCTTTACCGGTTCCAACCGGCCAAGAAGGCTCTGTATCCGGTCTTCCTTCAGTCCCGTTCTGTCCGCGGAAAGCTTGACCTGATCAAAGCCCAGTACAAATCCTTTTTCCGTAAAGGGCAGGTCCTTTTTCTGGACATAGTCAAATTTGATATAGCAATCGCCCTCTTTGACTTCATCCAGGGTCAAATATACTACCTTTTCCTGATGGGGCTTTATGTTGAGTACGCTTTCATCCTCAATAGCCCCTTCCCTTACCACCTCTCCGTTCTTTGTCACCCGGTAGCTTATATAAAGGTAATCCTTTATGTTTGTAAAATCCAGCATATTCCGGAAGGTATATTTGCCGTCTCCGGGATTTTCCTTTACAAGCCTCAGCGGCCTCAATACATTTTTATATTCAATAAGCCCCGTATGGACTCTCCTGTCGGGATAAACAAGACCGTCCATGCAGAAGTTCCCGTCATGGGGAAATTCTCCGAAATCACCGCCGTAATAGTACTTCTCCCTGCCGTCTTGGGTTCTTCCCATGTATATGGCATGGTCGCACCACTCCCATACAAAGCCTCCGCAGAAACCGTCATATTTCTGGATAAGGTCATGGTAATCCTCAATATCACCTGGGCCGTTTCCCATCGCATGGATATATTCACACTGGATGAAGGGTTTGTCTCCGTTCTTTTTCTCAAAATATTCCGTTATATACTCGCATGAAGCGTACATGCAGCTGAAAAGGTCAAGGTTGCTGAAATCGCTGTCATAGTCCGTAGGGGTGTAATGGGCGCTTTCATAATGGGTAAGCCTGCTGGTGTCATAGCTCTTTATCCATCTGAGTGCACTCTCAAAGTTTCTTCCATAGCCCGCTTCATTTCCCAGGGACCATATTACCACGCTGGGATGGTTCTTATCCCTTTTGACATTCTTTCTGACCCGGTCAAGAATGGTTTCTTCATATACGGGATCATGGGCAAGCAGCGGAAAAGTATTTCCATTCTGCCCGCCATTGAATATGGTGGTGGTGCCATGGGATTCTATATCCGACTCGGCAATCACATAAAAACCGTATTTATCGCACAACTCCGTGAAGACAGGTGAATTTGGATAATGGCTGGTGCGGATGGCATTTATATTGTGCCGCTTCATCAGCTCAAGATCCAGCAGCATATGGTCAAGCGTCACGGCAGGTCCTGTCACAGGGTTGCTGTCATGGCGGTTCACTCCTCTGAATTTGATTTTTACGCCGTTTACATATACGACCCTGTCCACAATTTTTATCTCCCTGACGCCCACTTTTACCGCGATAGTCTCCTCCGCCGTACTGAGCACCAGAGTGTACAGGTTTGGCTCTTCCGCGTTCCAGAGCAGGGGATTTTCCAATTTGACAGCGATGCTGTCACCGTTTGCCTTTCCTCCGGCCACTTCCTTCTGTGAACCGGCTTCAATAAGCCTGTAATCCACCTCAAGCTGCTGGCGGTTGAGATATTCAAGCTCAACAGTGATATCCGCCTTTTTGTAATCATCGGACAATACAGTTTTGACAAAGAAATCCCGTATGTGCTTCTGTGGGCGGTAGAGTATATACACATCCCTGAAAATTCCCGACATCCTGAATTTGTCCTGATCCTCGAAGTAGCTGCCGTCGCACCACTTCAGCACCAGAACCGCAATCGTATTGGCGCCGGAATGTACAAAATCCGTAATATCGAATTCACTGGTAGAATGTGAAACCTGGCTATAGCCAATGAATTTTCCGTTTATCCAGAGATAATAGCAGGAGTCCACCCCTTCAAAATTAATGTATTTGCGCATGCCGTCTTTGTCCGCGGCGATATTAAACTGCCTTACATATGCTCCGCAGGGATTTTCAACCGGAACGTGGGGTGGATCATATGGGAAAGGATACTTGACATTGGTATATTGATGCCTGTCATAACCGTGGTTCTGCCATACCGCGGGGACCGGAATCTTATCAAAACGGGACAGGTCGGCTCCTGGCACATAAAACTCCCCGCCAACATCATAAATGCTGTTGAAATATTTGAAATCCCACTGTCCGTTCAGCAGCTGAAAGCATTGGGAAGAAGTTCTGTCCTCAGACAGTGCATCGGTTTCTGCGGAATACGGTATATAATAGCTTCTGTCCTCCATCGTACCCACATGAAGTGTTTTGGGGTCTTCAAAATAATTTTTAACTATCATAAATTAAAGTCACCACTTTCATAAAATCAACCGCTCCGCCTCTTGCTCCGGCAATTGATTTTTATAATTTAATATCTTAATTTGAATTATACATTTCCCATATGTTCAAATCCATTCATATAATTTTATAAAACCTGCACAAAATTAAAGTATTATGTTGTTATAGAATTCAGAAATCAGAATTTAAAATTCCGGATAAAACCTTAAAAGTAGAATTCTGGAACCGGAATGCAGAATTAAAACTCAAAATCATAAAACAGAAGACAAATACCTCATTCTTATCTTATAATATATTATTATATACAAATAATTTTATTTATTGCATTTTACCCGGCAGATCGGAGACATGCCTATGATAACCATATCCGGATATGTAACTGATATTGATGAAGATATCGTCAATAATGAAAATTTAATCTCTGTAAACAGCTGCGGGTACTACAAAATGGTAAAGCGCCCGCATTTTGACACCATACGGCTAAATGGCAGACTGGACTACCAGCTTCTGTACGTGGCAAAGGGCAGCGCAAATTTTACCGTCCATGGTCAGGACCATACGGTATCCGAAGGGTCGATAGTAATATACCACCCGCAGCAGCCCCAGCTTTACAGCTATAATCTGAGCCAGAATACCGAAGTCTACTGGCTGCATTTTTCCGGCGCCGGAATAAATGACCGCATTGACAGGCTTGGTTTTAAAAACAGCCCTTTTTACAGGGTGGGAGTCAAAAACGCATACATCGAAATTTTTGAGAAAATCATAAAGGAACTTCAATTGAGGGCGGAGCACTTTCTCGAGCTTTCGGACCTTTATGCCCTTGAGCTGCTCTCACTGATGTCCCGGAACCTTTCGTCGAACAGCTTGAACCCCTACAGGGTAAATGAGCTGATACAGAATGTAATTGAATTGATAAATAAGAACTTTCAGAAAAAGCAAAGCGTAAATGAATATGCAAAGCTCTGCAGCATGAGTACCTGCTGGTTCATTAACAGCTTCCGGGCTTACACCGGCATAACTCCCCAGCAGTACATCACAAATATCCGCATATCCAAGGCAAAGGAACTGCTGGCCTACTCTTCCTTTAATATTACTGAAATAGCCTCCATAGTCGGCTATGAAAACCCCTTTTATTTCAGCAGGATATTCAAGAAAAGCACAGGACTGTCGCCAAGGGAGTACAAGAATAGAGATTAAAGGCTGTTATAACAGCCCTGTGCCATATGTTTAAATCACTTTTTAGCGTTGTACAGCTTGACTTTTTCGTCAACTATTTCCTGTCCGCCTGCCTTCATGTAGTCCTGGACCAGGGAGTCGTAAGTCTTGTCAAAGTCTGAAGGTTTGCAGGTGATGCTCTTTACAAATATCTCTGAGTCTTTATCCTTAAGGGTCTGGGCATATTTTGCCTGTGACTCGATAACCGAATCAAAATGCGGAGTGTATGTTGCGTCTGTCAGAGAGATGTCGTAAGCTGTCTTAAAAGCGGCTTCAAATCCTGGATATCCAAAAGAAGCGGCTTCTATATTTTTCTCATCACTTCCGAACTCATTTCCGTTTGCTATTATGGCCAGGTCGATGTAATTGGCCTTTTTATCGTCGGGAAGCTGGTCGTTTGGCACCTTGTTTTTAGGTATCCCGTTTTCCTCCTCGGTGTACTGGTCGCCTTTGACACCATTCTGTAGGAACTTCAATACCTCGGGATCCGACATCCATTCAAGGTACTTAATGGCTTCAGCGGCATGCTTGCTGCTCTTTGGAACTATCAAATACAGGCCGTTAGGATTATACATGGTCTTGGGATGCTTTCCTTCAAAGTTTGTGAACGGGTCGCAGGGAACCAGGTCTGAGCCGGGAATATTTTTCTTGAGCTCCGACAAAAGGCCCGGGGTAACTCTTAACGGGTAATCATAGTTATGGATCAGGAATCCGACTCTTCCCTGGGCAACATCCTTTTCCAGCTGTTTTCCGTCCTTATCCAGTGTAAACTGCGGGTTCACTATGCCCTCGTTATACAACTTGTTAAGGTATCTCATACCCTCTTTGAAGCCCGGGATTACCCAGTTTGGCAAAGTCATATACTGTTCTTCCGTAACTTTTTCTTTAAAGGATTCCAGCAGCATGGAGGTGGTCCAGTTGATATTGTTTGGATCTACATTAAATGTAAACGGTATGTTTTTATCCCCAAGCTTTCCGGGATCCTTTTCCTTGAACGCCTTCATGGCGGCATACCATTCATCAGTGGTTGCAGGGACAGAAAGCCCTACTGCATCCAGCCAGTCCTTGCGTATATATGCCGCAAAGCAGCCCTGGATTACCCTTTTTGCGGGAACCGCCAGTTGCTTTCCGTCAAACCTGCCATAGCTAAGTAATGTATCTCCAAGATAAGCTGTGAGGTTGGGTGCGTTCTGTTTCAATAAATCCCCCAGGTCGGTGAGGCCTCCGCTTTTTACATAGTTGTAAATCACGCTGTCATTATAGGTGAACGAAATGTCCGGCGCCTGGTTTGCCGCCATCAATACGTTTAATTTATCCACTTCCTGAGCCCTCAGTACAGGAACAAATTTCACCGTGATGTTATTTGGCGTGCCGAAGTTGTCCTGGATCCATTTTGTCTGAAAATTATTGTCTGCCTGGTATCCCGGCGTCGCTCTGTCAAAAACTTCTACAGTGAGCTCTACCGGCGGCCCCGACGGTTTTGTGGATCCTGATGCCGCAGCTGTCCCTGTGCTTGCAGAATTCTGAGTGTCTGTTTTGGCATTTGAACCACAGCCATAGAACAATGTAAGACACGTGGATATTATCAGTGCCAGGCCAATAATTCTGATACTAAGTCTTTTCATTAATTTATATCCTCCATTAAAAATATTATATATAAATCTTCAGACTTCCCATACATCTGAAGAATTTATATCAACCTTTTACAGCGCCTATCATAACTCCCTTTACAAAATATTTCTGAAGCCATGGATAGACAAGTATTATGGGCAAGGTCGCAAATATTACGCAGGCGGCCTTGAGACTCTCCGGAAGAACGCTTTGCGAAATATTCCCCTCCCCGATGGAAGCGTCGAGAGACTGGCTGTTTACAATGATCTGGTACAGTTTCAACTGCAGCGGGTACAGCTTTGCATTATTGATGTAAAAAAGCGCGTCCATAAAGCTGTTCCACTTTCCCACCGCGTAGAAAAGGCTCAAGGTTGCGAGCACGGGCTTTGACAGGGGCAGCACTATCCTGAACAGTACCCCTATATCGTTGCAGCCGTCCAGGATGGCAGATTCCTCAAGGCTTTCGGGCAGTGAAGAAAAAAACGTTTTCAGTACTATCAGGTTAAAGGCGCTCAACGCACCCGGCAATATGAGACTCCAAACCGTATCCAGCAGGTGAAGATTTTTAACCAGCAGGTAATCAGGTATGAGACCTCCGCTGAAATACATGGTGAATATGATGAGCAGCAGTACAAAATTTCTGCCCTTCAGCCTTTTCTTTGTGAGTGGATATGCGGCGCAGACGGTCAGGATCATGCCTATGGCCGTATATGCCACCGTCATAATAATTGTATAAACCAGGGACCATGTCATGGACTTGTCTGAAAAAATCGCTTTATAGGACTGAGCCGTCAGATCCACAGGCCATATAAAAACCTTTGAGGCCAGAATGGCAGAATTTGAGCTCAGTGAAACGGCGGCCACATTCAACACCGGAAATAAACACACAATTACTGAAATCAAAGTAATAAGAACTATAAATATATTAAAAATCCTATCGCTGCTTTTATAAATCATAGTACCCTCCTATTTAGAAATACACCCGCGGGATTCCTGCCGTGCGAGGATCACCGATGTATACACTACATATCCACACCCTCAAAAATCCATTTTCGGATTTTTGCCGTGCGAAGATCAACAATGTATGCACTACATGGTGCTTCGCACTATTACCAGATCCCCTGCTCACCGCTTTTATTTGCAATATAGTTGGTGACCGAAAGGAAGACCAGTCCCACCACCGACTGGAACAGCCCCACCGCGGTGGCTATATTGTATCTTGAGGATTGCAGACCCACTCTGTATACAAAGGTGCTTATTACGTCCGAGAAATCCTTGACCTGGGGATTTCCTATTATATAAGGCCGGTCAAAGCTTATCATGGATATCTTGCCGATATTCAGGATAAACAGAATTATTATGGTAGACTTTATACAGGGCAGCGTTATGCTCCATATCTTTCTAAGCCTGCCGGCGCCGTCAACCTCTGCGGCTTCATACAGCTCCGCGTCTATTCCTGTTATGGCGGCCAGGTATATGATCATGCCCCATCCCGCGCTCTGCCATATCCCTACCCCGGTATATGTGACCACCCAATACCATTTCTCCGTTAAAAACGGAATGGATTTTATTCCAATACCTTTCAACAGGGTATCTATTATTCCGAAATTTGGAGCGAATATCTGCAAAACTATACCTCCGATTATTACCCAGGACAAAAAGTGGGGCAGATAAAGCATAGTCTGAGATACTCTTTTAAACCAGCCGCTTCTTATTTCATTTATAACTATGGCCAGAATTATGGGGGCCGGAAACCCGAGTATCAGATCAAACCCGTTGAGCAGGAAGGTATTCCGCAATGCCCTGTAAAAATCATCATTTCTGAAAACTTCCTTAAATGCATCAAGACCTATCCACGGGCTGGCAAAAACACCCTGAAATATGTTGTATTCCTTAAAAGCTATCACTATCCCGTACATGGGGGCATATTTAAATATAATAAAGTATGCAACCGGCAATATTAACAGCAGGTATAGGTATTTGTCCCTGTTTAGATAGTATGTGAACGGTTTTTTAGATTCTGACTTGATAAGGCCATTTTTCTGCATTTCATGCTGCACCTCCTTGAATATTAAGTTTGTAAATTTTGTGAGTTTTTTGATGAATAAGCTGCGCTGTGAAGATCAACTGCCGATGACCATATTTTATCACCGGACAGCTTTTATTCAAGAATGACTATTAATCAGACATTTCATTTTTAATCATTTTTTGTTTTTTGGATATTTAACGGATATTAAGCGGCAAGTCCCCAGATACAATAATTAAATCTGATGTCCATAATTAATATTAAATATTCTACAAACACTACAATTGAATTATAATTTAGAAGTGATTACAATTAATTATGGTTTTGTTATAGTGGTTTAATTTTTCAAAATAAAACTGGGAGACAAGAGGTGCGAAATGAAAAATTACTCATTGATAGTAAAGCAATTTATTGTACTCTCCGTCTTTATAATAATTCCCATCATCAGTATCATCTTTATTTTTAATTATGCCATTATGAAATATTCCGAGACTGAAATCAGCAAATCCGGCATCGGGAAACTGGATGTTGCAAAAAGTATAACCGACGTGATAACCCAGACAATCAGCAATGACACTATTAAACTTTCCCTCAATGAAAAGCTTAACGCCCTCTACGGCATGGAGGATATAAAATCGGCTCTGAAAAGCAGCGATAATAATCTAATGCTTTTCCAATTCCAGAGCCTTCTGGAGGATACCGTAAGGACCAATAATCTTTATTCCTCGGTATATATTTACCTTGATAATTCCAATTATATCATCACCAACAACGGTGTTTATGAAAAGGACGATTTTCAGGACAAGCTGTGGATCGAGACATATAACATGCATAAGGAGCTCAATGAGCCCATATCGTGGATCAATCCAAGACCCGGCGACAGCAACGGCGACTATTACGTCCTGTCCTATATTTTCCCTTTAACGCCTTATACAACCAAGCTTCGCGGTTCCATCGCAATAAATATATATGAAAGCTCCCTCAGCAAGCTAATCAACAGCAACAACTATGACAGCAGCGACTATATAAGCGTCATCAACTCCAATGGAGAAGTGATCTCGTCGGTTGACAAATCCCAGTTGTCAAAAAATATTTCTGATGTGCCTTACATATCAAAAATATTAAACAGCGCCCAGGAAAAGGATTATTTTATACAGAAGATCGACGGTAAAAAATATCTCATAACATATTTAAAAACGGATATAAACAACTGGATCTATGTAGGCGTTTTTTCCCTGGATGCGCTCACCACCAAGGTAAATTCATTGAAAATAACCATAATTTATGTATCTGTGGGTCTGTTGATATTGTGTATCCTGCTGTCCTATATAATTTCCAGAAGGCTTTTTAATCCTGTTAAAAAACTGGTCCAGGAAATACAGAGCAGAAAGGGCATCGATATTATAGGCAACAGCAATGAGGTCACACTTCTCTCCAGGACTTTTGAAGCAATGATAAGGCAGGAAGACCAGCTGTTCAGCACATTGGAAAAGGATAAAAAAAATCTCAGGGAAAATTATTTACTGAGCCTGTTAAGAGGAAAGCCCTCTTTGGACGATGAACAAACTGTCATGCTTCCTTATGTGAATTTCTTATGCTGCGTGCTTTATATGGATAAATATAAGGACTTTGCCACAAATTTCTCATATGAGCAGCAATATTATTTAAAGACCGTCATATTGAATCTGGCCGAAGAAACCGTTGGAAATTCCTTTACATGCTCCGGCATGGTAATGGAAGGCGACAGGATCGTAATCGTCATAAATACCGACAGCACGGATATGGAGCTGATATCCGCTTCTTTAAAGGAATCCTTTCAGATAATCCAAAAAGAGGCCGCAAAAGTAATCGAAACTACCATAACCGTGTGTGTGGGAAACATGTATGACAATATACTGAAGATAAGGAACTCATATATAGAGGCCCAGAATCTTTTAAAGCAAAGATTTATGCTGGGGCATGAGGCCATTATTTTTGAAAAGGACAATCATAATCTCAGCAACGGATACTTTTACCCTCTGAACATAGAAAAACAGATCCTCAACAATGTGGACACAGGAGCCAAGGATGCGGTAATCACGTCTCTGAGCAGCTTTTTTGACGAGTTGAAAGGAAACAAAAAGCTGACCTGCGACAACATGATGCTCATTTTAAACCAATTGCTGGGAAGCACCATAAAGTATCTGCTGGAACGGAATATCAGCGTCAGCAGGATATTCGGAAGCAATTTCAATATCTACAGCGAGCTTGCGGGAAATGAAACGCTGGATGAAGCCGGCTTATTTCTGTCCAGGATCTATCTTCAGATAATAGAATACGGAGAAAAGTTAAAGGATGACGGAAAGTCCCATATTTCAAAGATAATGGAATACATCCAGTCAAACTATAAAAAGGATATAGCTATCAATACTCTGGCAGACCATGTGGGACTGAGCTATTCCCACGTGAGAAAAATTTTTAACGACGAAACCGGTGAAAACATAGTAAACTATATAAACAACATGAGAATAGAAGAAGCGCAGCGCCTGCTGCGCCAGTCCAGCATGAATATCAATGATATAGCTCTCAGCTTGGGATATAACAACAAACAGAGCTTCAACAGGTTCTTCAAAAAGTATGTTGGTATAAATCCCGGAGAATATAGAAATTTAAAGACCAATTAAAGGACAATAGCAATTTCAATATATTTTTCTTCCCAACCGGTCGGCTATCCCCGTTTTCCTATAGAAATATGTATTTATCACATCTCTCCATTCCCTGGAATGCTCAACCTGTCCTTCGAGCCTTTGCAGTACGTGCCGGAAAACGTCGTCCTCAACTTTTCCTTCCAGGCCGGCCCATTTGTTTCTCAGGTCAATTGCCTGTTCAACGCCCCTGAAATGCGTATCATATATATGCTGTAAAAGTGTTTCACCGGATTTCAGCCTGTGGTCATAGGGTACGTGGTGAAAAAACAGCAGTAATTCCTCAGGGCATTTATCCATGTCCTCGTAGATGTCCGCAACCGGTTTGTGATATTGGCCGGCATATCCCGTACCGTTTTTTACAGTCCGGTCGACGCCTATCCCCTTGTTGTCGGCCCTGTGGTAAGTTCCCCATTTGTCATATTCGTAGCCGTCCACATTGGGGCCGTAATGGTGGTTTGGATTGACCATCCAGCCGATGCCCATGGGTGCGGTATAATTTTCATACACTTCCCGGGATACCAGCAGCATTTCTCTGATGGTATCCACTACTGTTTTGTCATTTGAGCAGGTCAGCCGTATCCACTCATCGGCAATGTCCCAGGCGGATAACCCGGAATTCCATGTCAGGCGGCCAAATCCGTAGAAGTTGGCCTGGGCCATCTGATGGCCGGTCCAGTTGACGTCATCTCCGATATTTGCCACAGCTGCTATCCCGCCGTATTTACCATTGAAGGCAGTTCTGTCCGCTATTTTCCCTACAGTGGTTCCCTTGCCCTTTGCACAGGTGTCAAAATCCAGTATTTCCTTCCACATGGGGACAAGGTAGCACAGATGCTTCTGCTGTCCCGTATACTCCTGGGTTATCTGCAGCTCCAGCATTTGATTTGTTTTCTGCAGGCCGCCGATCAGAGGCGACACAGGCTCGCGGACCTGAAAATCCATAGGCCCGTATTTTATCTGAAGCAGCACATTTTCATCAAACCGGCCGTCCAGCGGCATAAAGTTGTCATAGGCGGCTTTTGCCCTGTCTGTGGTGCGGTCTCTCCAATCCTGGAGACAGTTGTACACAAAGCATCTCCAGATCACAAGCCCTCCATGGGGCCTGAGCGCTTCCGCCAGCATGTTTGCCCCGTCGGCATGGTCTCTCCCGTAAGTAAACGGACCCGGCCTGAACTCCGAATCTGCCTTTACCACAAATCCCCCGAAATCCGGTATGTGCGAATATATTTCCTTTGCCTCCGCTTTCCACCAATCCCCCACCTTCTTATCCAGCGGGTCGGCATTAGTTAAATTGCCAAGCTCCATGGGACTTGCAAAATTTATGCTCAGGAAAAGCCTGATCCCATAACCGCGGAATATTTCAGCCAATTTTACAACATCGCCCATGTATCTGCCGGTTATCAGTCCTGTTTCAACCTTGTGTACGTTTACATTATTTATAGTTATCCCATTGATGCCAACAGAGGCCAATAACCTGGCATAATCCCTTATCCTGGCCAGATTTCCGGTAATCCTGTTATTCCTGAAAAATATGGACCTGCCCGCATAGCCTCTCTCCACGCTGCCGTCGATGTTATCCCAGTGGTTGATGATCCTGAGCTGGTTGACAGGATTTTCAAGCCTGCTAAAGGTTCCTATTTCGGTCTCCATCTGTATTAGCCTGAGCAAGCTGAATACTCCGTACAGCAAACCTCTTTCGGTCTTTCCCGCAATTATGAGCACATTTTCACCATCATTTTCTGCCAGCCTGATGGAAAAGCCTTCTTCCTGAATACTTTGTTTTTCAGATCCCACAAGTTTTTCCAGGTCTTTGTTTTCTTTAAGAGTCCCCAGCATCAGATAAGAGGCTTTTTCCGGCTTTTCGGACACAGCCGGCCTGATCCCGGTCATACCCGCTATTCCTTTTTTCAGCTCGCCGACCGCATTTGATACAATCCCTGAGCTTTCTCTGACCACAATGTTCGCAAACAATTTCCTGTACGCTTTCAGCAGCTCGGTATTTTTGACTTTGTAATACTTAAGCCAGCAGCTGTACATTGATGAAGTGAGGTATGCAGCCCTGCCATTTCCTTTGTCGTTCATTTGCCATCCCCCCTGAAACTTTGGTTTTAAGCCTGTAACTTTTTCATTTTAGTTATTGCTTCCCACAGACCGTTCAGATATGTGACACCAAGAGCTCTGTCATACAAGCCGTAGCCCGGCCTTGCCTTCTCGTCCCATATCATTCTTCCGTGGTCAGGACGTATATATCCTTTGAAATCTATGTCATGATATGCTTTCATTATTTCAAACATATCAAAGGAACCATCCGACGAAAGGTGGGAGGACTCGTGGAAAACCCTTTCCGATACAAATTTTACATTCCGCACGTGTCCGAAATGTATACGGCCCATGCTGCCGAAATATCTGATCATCTCAGGAATATTGTTCTGAGGGTTTGCCCCAAGGGAACCACTGCAAAGCGTCAGGCCGTTATATGGACTGTCCACCAGCTTCACCAGTCTCTCCAGGTTCTCCCTGCAGGTCACTATCCTGGGCAGTCCGAATAATGACCACGGCGGATCGTCCGGATGTATAGCCATTTTTACATCGGCCTCCTCACAGACCGGAATTATTTTTTCAAGAAAATATTTCAGATTTGAAAACAGCTTTTCCTCGTCCACGCTTTTATATTTTTCAAAGGTATCCTTCAATTCCGCCAGTCTCTCGGGCTCCCAGCCCGGAAGCGTAAAACCGTTTGAGTTTGAGGCCGTATCCTCCACCAGCTTGACGGGGTCTATATCCTTTACCGCATTGTGGTCATAGGACAGGACCTCCGAGCCGTCCGGCAGTTTAAAGGCCAGATCGTTCCTGAGCCAGTCGAATATGGGCATGAAGTTGTAGCAAATGACCTTGACTCCGGCCTTACCCAGATTTCTTATACACTGTTTGTAATTTTCGATATACCGGTCTCTTGTGGGCAGGCCCAGCTTGATATCCTCGTGTATATTCACGCTTTCTATGACCTCAAGCTCCAATCCCGCCTTCCCGACCTGGTTTTTTAGCGCCAGTATTTTTTCCATGGGCCATATTTCACCTACCGGTACGTCGTACAGGGCTCCCACCACTCCCGTCATACCCGGTATCTGCTTTATATATTTCAGCTTTACGCTGTCGTCCTTTTCCCCGAACCATCTGAAAGTAATTTTCAAAATATCATCTCCTTTAGTATTATGTGCTGCCTCTCTTGTATTCCGGGTCATCCCAACCAGGATATGTACCTTTCTGCCCGGTGGTTTCTTTCGATCACGATTTCTGACTTTCAATTTTCCATATATAACTTCAAACTTTTCAAATTCTTATATTAGTTTTCAACCTCTAATCTCCGACCAGCTTCTCCAGGACATTCCTCACCGCATTTTTCCCGGCTGTCATTTCCGCAAAATAGCCTTCTATCTTTTCCCCAAGACCAGCTTCATACAGATCCATGCCGAAGATCCTCCCATTTGACAGCAGCGGCTTCAGGCAATCTCCCGCCGGACCGGCCTTCCCCAGCTCCACCCCTTTAACGTACTCCGTCAGCTCATTCAGCATGGGATCGGGGCTCAGCTCCATTTTATTCCCGCTGTCATCGACACCCGTCAAATACCTGCACCATCCCGCTATTATCAGCGGGATAAAGGTCAAGTTCCCTGCCTCCAGCGCAGGATGCCTGAAATAGGTCTTTATTGTCTCCCCGAAGCGGACAGGCATTTTTTGCGAGGTGTCGCATGCTATTCTCTGGGGCGTATCCGGTATAAACGGGTTTGGGAACCTCTCGTTCAGCACCTCGGCAATAAAAGCCCCGGGGTCTATTATTCCCGGATTGACCACCACCGGCATCCCTTCATCATATCCAATCCTCTCCACCAGCTTTTTCAGGGCGGGGTCCTTCATTTCATCGGCTATGAGTTTATAACCTAAAAGACAGCCGAAAACCGCCAATGCGGTGTGCAGGGGATTGAGACAGGTAGTGACCTTCATCCTTTCCACCCTGTCAACTGTGTCCTTGTCCGTAAAGTATACCCCTGCCGCCTCAAGAGGGGGCCTCCCGTTTGGAAAATCATCTTCTACCACCAGATACTGGGGCCTTTCGGCATTTACAAACTGCGATATATACGTCTTTTTCGGAGTGCATATTATTTGAATATCCTCCAGGCCAAGGTCAAGCAATGCCTTGTGAACCGTCTCCGAAGGCCTGGGAGTTATCTTGTCTATCATTGTACATGGGAAGGAAACCTTTTTTCCATCGTTTAAATAGTCCAGATATCCCCGATCCGCAAATCCGTTTTCAACCCATTTTTCAGCCAGCGTCACTATGGAATTTTTCAGAACATCCCCATTGTGCGAGCAGTTGTCCATGCTTACCAGCGCCATCGGAAGCTTCCCCGCCCCGTATCTTAAATACATGAGAGCCGTTATTTTGGAAATGAGGTTTTTAGGCTTTTCAGGGCCGTTCTCAATATCATACTTCACATCGGGTATGAATTCTCCCGATATGCCGGTCAAGGCATAGCCTTTTTCTGTTACCGTAAAGCTTGCCATTTGCAGGGACGGCTTGCAGAAAATCTCCTTCAGCCTCTGCCAGTATGACTCTATCGCCGCATCCCCCACCAGGCTCTCCGCAATGCTGCCTATGACCTTTTTTTCCAGACTTCCGTCAGGCAGCATGTGCACCAGCAGTGTGAGATTGCCGGAAGGCCTGTATATCTGGTCCACGATTTCATAGTCATGGGGCGACACGACGATTATGCCCTTTTGTGCTTTCCCTTCGTTCAGCAGTTTCTGCTGCAACGCGGCTATAAAACCTCTGAAGATGTTGCCTCCCCCAAAGTGGATCCAGGCAGGCTCCTCACAGGTTTTTCTGCTCATCTGCTCCGGATCGTATTCCGGAATCTCAAAGCCCGCCTGCTTCCAAAATAATGTGTTTTTTAAACTGTCTCTGTTCAGCTTCATAAATAAATCTCCATTCACAATTATAGGAAACCAAAATTTGATATTCAATCCTCACTTTTAATCAATCCATATCACTTTTAATTGCTTTAATCTCCTCCGGCCCCATCATATCAGTTTTAACTATCCGGGCGGAAAGCCTGCCGGTTCAGCTGTCTGTTCTGAATGGGGAAGCCGGAAGGCCTTCGGCATTTATCAGATTGGCTCCCGTGGGATTGTCGGCCCAAGCATATCTCACGGCTGCGGGCTTTAAAACGGTTTCATTCCATACCACTACGCTGTCATTTTCTATGACGGCTTTTGCCCATACAAACTTATAATCCGGACCGGCAACCGCAAAATGCCTCAGTTGAGTATCATTTTTAACTTCCAGTCCTCCCCCGGTGCCTGAAAAATCAATAATCACCTTGTTCCCGACTATTTTCATGCCCTTATATACAGGCCCTGAAAAAACAATATCTTCGCCATAGGCTATCTTCCGGGCGGCCAGTGCAAGTCTTCCGGCTACATCCTTCTTTTTCAGCGGGTGCAGGTCGTTCCATTCCCCCACATCAATGGTTACCGCCATGGCTGTATCGGGGATTTCAAGAGCTTTCAGCTGCGCTTCTCTCAATTCCGCCCATTGGCTTTCCGACGGCTGCGCCTGAGCCGGACCGTAGTTTGGCAGCTGTACGTACAGGAACGGAAATACAGGCTGATCCCATTTCCGTCTCCAGTCCTCAATCAGCGCTTTCATCAGGCAGTAATATTCGCCTGGCTTTGAGGTATTTGCTTCTCCCTGATACCAGAGTGAGCCTTTAACGGTATAATCCGTCAGCGGCGCAAGCATTCCGTTGTATAGGCCCACCGGATTCCAGTGTACAAATGTGGTTTCGGGTAACGGAGCACATACCGCTCCGACTTTGTATTTCCATTCACCTTTCAAATCGATGGTATGCTCTCCATCGGTCAAATAATAAGGCTTATCGGATATGAATTCACCTATCCCCGTATTTGAAACCACTCTGACTGTTATTGTATTTTTTCCTTTTCTCAGCAAATCCGGCGGAATATCATATTTTCTCGGAGGATATTGATAAGTGACCTCTCCCACAAAGACGCCATTTACATAGGTCCTGTCACTGTCCACAATTCTGCCCAGCCAGAGCCTTGCAGGTTTATTGAGCATTTCCTCCGGAACATCTATTTCCCTCCTGAACCAGATAACGCCGCAAAAATCTGCCAGACCTTCCTTTTCAAAGCCGGCAGGCAAAGTCATATCCGGCCATTGCGAAGTATCATATTGGTCCGCGTACCATGGCACATCCTCCGGACGTGTTCCCAGATCATTCTTGTCCAGGCTGGCGTACCAGGCATTAACCGCAATCTCATCCCCTTTCAGAATTGCGTTTACATATTCATCGTCTCTGAATTTTATGGCTCTTTCAAGATTTTCAGGGAATTTTTTCAACGCCTCTTCACTCAGCCAGGCCTCAATTGGAGATCCTCCCACAGCGGCCTTTATAAAGCCCACCGGAACCCCATATCTTTCATGTATGGCTTTGGCAAAGAAGTAGCCTATCGCGGAAAAACGGTATATGCTCTCCCTGTCCGCCGCCTCCCAGCAGCCGCCCTCAATACCCGGCTCCGGCCCTTTGAAGTTATAGGTCAGGGGTACGGTAAAATGCCTGATCTCCGGATTTCCACAGTTTGCTGTCTCACCGGGGTATTGGTCCTTTACTCTTTCCATCATCATTTCCATATTTGACTGTCCCGAACATACCCATACCTCGCCAACCAGTATATCCTTTACAGTTATGACCCTTGAAGCGCCGATTTCCATTTGATAGGGCCCTCCGGCCCTTAAGCCGGAAAGGGTCACCTGCCACCTTCCATCCCGGCCCGCCGCCGTTTTATACTCCCGGTCTATGAATTTGATGCTTATTTCTTCCCCTGCGGCCGCCCAGCCCCATATCCTTACATCGGTATCCCGCTGCAGCACCATTCCGTCGCTTATCAGCCCGGGCAGCCTCAGTTGATCTTTTTGCAGGTTAAGAAAACTCTGTGGTTTTTCCTGACCCATAGTTTTTCCTCCTCAGCTGTCCAACTGCAGGTAGTTAATTATATTCCTGAAGCTGATTCCCTCTATTATCTCCTTCAGTATCTTTTCATCATTTTTATATTCTCCGCTCTCAACCAATTCCCCTATGAAGCTGCAGAGTATTCTTCTGAAATAATCATGCCTGACATACGACAGGAAGCTTCTCGAATCGGTCAGCATTCCCACAAAGTAAGCCAGCATTCCCTGGTTTGCGATTGTCTTCAGCTGCTCATATATCCCTTCCTTGTTGTCATTGAACCACCAGGCGGCGCCCAGCTGGAGCTTGCCCGGGATTCCGTCTTCGGTGAAGCAGTGGGGCAATGCCGACAGCACCAAATTGTCCTTGTAGTTCAATGTGTATAAGATTGTTTTGGGCAGACCGGATTCACTGTTGATGGCATCTAGCAGGGCTGCCATAGGCGCCGCAATATTGAAATCGTTCATGATATCATAGCCGGTGTCGGCGCCGAGCCGCTTTTGCATAATATCATTTATGCGCCTCAGCGCCCCGATATGCAGCTGCATGGTCCAGCCGGCCTTTCTGTATTCTCCCGCAAGGCTTTTCAGCATATAGCATCTGTATATTTCCGCTTCCTCACGGCTTATCTTTTCCCCGAAAATTTTCTTTTTAAATATTTTATCTGTTTCGTCGTAGTCTGCCGGCACATATGCCACGGACTCCAGCGAGTGGTCCGAGAGCAGGCAGCCTGCCTGGCTGAAGTATTCTATCCTGTTTTTAAGCGCTTCCGTCAGCTCCTGCAGTGAGCCTATTTTTATTCCGCTGCACCTGTCAAGCTCGTTTATATAACCCTTGTAGCCTTCATCTGCAATGTTCAGGACCCTGTCCGGCCTGAAGGCGGGAAGGACCTTGAAGCTTCTGCCGCTGGCTATATTCAGCTTTTTATGATACTCGAGAGTGTCGATGGGATCATCTGTTGTGCAGATAAGCTTTACATTTGATTTCTCTATCATTTTGACCGGTGATATTTTTTCCGATTTGATTTTTTCGTTGCAGAGCCCATATATTTCCTCGGCATTATCTTCGCCCAGGATACTGTCAATTCCGAAATATGTACTCAGCTCCATATTGGTCCAGTGGTAAAGCGGGCTTCCCACAAGCCTTTCGCAGGTTCTGGCCCACATCATGAATTTATCCGGCCCTGAGCCGGCGCCTGTGACATACTTCTCCGGCACTCCCGCATATCTCATGGCCCTCCATTTGTAGTGGTCATGCCCCAGCCACAGAGAGGTTATATCTGAAAACACATTGTCCTCATATATTTCCTTAGCCGTCAGATGACAATGGTAATCATAAATGGGAGCATTTTTTGCAAACTTTTCGTATAACTGCCGGGCTGTTTCGCCTGTTAACATCATATTGTCCTTAAACAAATTCCGCACCTCCAGATTAAGCTTATTATTGTTCCGTTTGAGTAAATTATAGCAATAATAAATTGCAACTAATATGCTTATATTGTCATTTGACTTGCAAAAATTGCTGTGATAAAATACCCCTATGAAGAAAAAATTTCACGCTTATCAGACACGCCAGCAAATGCTGTCCAAAGACTATGAAATATTCCATTATTCAGATTTGAAGCTGAACAAGGTCTACCTGCACCATCATGATTTTTATGAGTGTTATTTATTTATTTCGGGAAATGTAAGCTATTACATAGAAGGGAAGACATATACCCTGATACCGGGAGACATCATACTGGTGGACACCACCGAGCTGCACCAGCTCATAGTCAAGGACCACAGCGTCCCCTACGAGAGGATCGTACTATGGATAAACAAGCAGTTTCTGGACAATCTTTCCACCGATAAAACAAACCTTTCGGAATGCTTTTCATCCAAGGAGGACAATGTCATCCGGCTGTCCTTTGAGCTGCAGCAAAATATCAGGACAATACTTCACAAGCTCATTTCCATCGACAATTATGAGGGCATAGGAAGCGATATACTCTATAAGGCTTACATCATAGAACTGTTCGTACAGCTCAACATGATACTGAAACACAGCCTTATCAAGCCGGATCTGGAAATAAAGAAGAGCCTTCTGCTAAATGACATAATCGAATACATAAACGACCATATTGATGAAGAGATACCTGTCGACAGGCTTTCCGAGCATGTTTTCCTGAGTAAATACCACCTGCTGCGGGAATTTAAAAAACAGTCGGGAACCACAATCCATAAATATATTGTGCAAAAAAAGCTGATTCTGGCCAAAGAACTGATTCTCAAGGGAATTCCTGTTTTAGACGTGTACAAGCAGTGCGGCTTCGGGGACTACTCCAATTTTTTCAGAGCCTTCAAAAAGGAATACGGCGTTACGCCGAAAAGCTTTTACGCTTTGATAAATAGAACTGGGACTTAACCAGAAAACCGTTTCGCATGCCTTCGTTTTTTTGCTGAGAAACTCCATCATACTCAACAGGCTAAAGCCCATAATAAAAGGGGCTGTAGCAAAACAATCCAAAAAAACAGAGCCAAAATGACTGCAAAAGCAGGCACTTTAACTCTGTTTTTTGGTATACTAGAATTGATGAAAAACATAACATACCATAAAAATTATGGCACAGGAAAACGTAATGTGCAACTGAAAATTGATGAGGCTTTTGCTGAGAAAGTAATTCCAGCGGACGACAGTGTGCGGCTCTTAGAGGATCTGAGGCCGGAGCTTTGCACCAGATACGATATTTTGGCGGACACGCCGGAAGAATTGCTCCATGGGCTTGAAAGTCGGATAACAACGACCTTTGTATATGGCAGAGGCAAACGTAAAAGTGAGCTGCAAAGGGATATTGAGTTTTTGAGAGGACTGCTTTTCCGGAAAGACAAGTACGCCAGATACCAGGAGACCTTCCAAGGGCGTAACAGTTTCTCAAAAACCGATCCGGATGCAACGTTTATGCATATGAAGGACGACCATATGCGCAATGCACAGCTGAAACCGGGTTACAACATCCAGTTAGGAGTGGAGGGCGAATATATTACCGGTATACACGTATCCAGTGAACGTAGTGATCAGCTTGCACTCATTCCGCTGCTTGAAAATATGGAGGTGCATCTGGGAAAAAGCTATAACGATGTGACGGCAGACGCAGGCTATGAGAGCGAAGAAAACTATACATACTTTGAGAACAGGGCAATCGAGTGCTACATCAAGCCTCAGAATTATGAACGGTCCAAAACGAAAAAATATAAAAGTAACATGGCACTGAGAGAAAACATGGGATATGACCCGGATCTGGATGAGTATACGTGTCAAGCCGGGAAAAATCTCAGGCCGGTTTATGCAGGTAAAAGGAAGAGCAAGTCTGGATTTGAAAGTGAGATCACCTACTACGAATGTGAGAGCTGTGAAGGCTGCCCGCATAAAAAGTCATGTACACAATCAAAGGGTAACCGAAAGCTTCAAGTTTCGAAGAAATTCATTGAACAGCGCAAACAGTCGCTGGAACGTATCACCAGCGAAAAAGGTATCCTGCTACGGATGAACCGTTCTATCCAGGCGGAAGGAGCCTTTGGGGTCATGAAGCAGGACTACGGATTCAGACAATTTCTGCTGCGAGAAAACAAGAAGGTTCTGACCGAGATCCTTTTGGTAGCGATGGGCTGCAACATCAATAAACTGCATAACAAGATCCAACAAAACCGCACCGGCAGACAATTGTTTGAAAAACTTACGGCTTAACGGCAATAAAGCTGTAGCAATTTTTTTGTTTTGCTACAGCCCCATACTTCGGAATACATACTGTTTTACTAAGGACTAACTGACCGCCGCCATTTTATTCTATATCGAATACTGCTTTTAAATCTATTTCCAGATCGGTAAATATTGAAACCTTTATTCTATCCTCATCAGAATAAATATCAGGTCTGCCATACTTGCCGTCCGGTCCCAGTGTAAATATGCTCACCAGCTTCTGATCGGGTTCAACGATCCAATATACCCTGACTCCCGCTTTTTCGTACTTATTAAACTTTATAATTTTATCGATTTTCCCTGTTGAGGGAGATACAATCTCAATTATCATATCGGGAGCGCCTTTGCAGCCTTTTTCGTCAAGCTTTGATTTGTCACAAACTATGGTAATATCGGGTTCAACTACGTTTCTGACTGCATAATCCTCCTTTTCAGCATCCAGCCGCACGCAAAATGGCGCCGGATATACTTCACAGGACTTACCATGTAAATAATTTGCAAACTGCCTATGCATCTCACCGGAGATTTTCTGATGTATCCTTGAAGGTGCAGCCTGCATATGGGGCACACTTTCAAAGATTTCCCATCTTTCGCTTTCGTCCCAGGTCAGATAATCGGCATATGAATATTTTTGCTCTGGTTTTGGTGATGGCATGTTTAACACTCCTATCCATTATCAAAATCTCAAATGCTCATAAAGTCAATTACGGTTGAAACCTTCGCCTTCCGGGCGAACATGTAATACGAAAATTTTCCTCAGCGGTAATATGCACTTTAGAGTTGACAGAGTACTGGATTCATCATAACAAATTTTTGGTTATCCATCAACCATCTTCCGGGACCAATTCTACGCTACTGTAAAAGATGCCTGAAGCGGTGCTTTTCCCAGAAGCCTGCAGCTTCTCGGATCCGGTGCACTTCCGCCCATATAGACTGTAAAGCTTCCATTTTCAATAAAACGGTTGCCGCTGTCATCAACAATACGCATGCTGTCAGGCTCTATTGTCATTGAAACGGTTTTGCTCTCTCCGGCCTTTAAATGAATTCTTTTAAAGCCGCACAAACTATATTTCGGAACCCGGACGCTTGCAAGGTCATCCCTGATATAAAGTTCTGCTACTTCATCACTGTCTGTATTGCCGGTATTTTTAACAGTGATCTCTGCTATGACCTTCTCCCCGTTTTTAACCTCATTGCTGCTGAGTTTTAAAGCCGAATAGTCAAATGTAGTATAAGAAAGCCCATATCCGAAAGGATACAGCGGTTCATTCTCCATATAGCGGTAAGTGCGGCCTTTCATGTTATAATCACGAAAATCGGGGAGTTCCTCCGTTGTACGGTAGAATGTTATCGGAAGGCGTCCTGCGGGACTGTAATCGCCGAACAGTAATTCCGCGACCGCTTTCCCTCCCTGTGCGCCGGGATACCATACATCAACAACGGCATTGACATTTTCATCGGCCCACCCAACGGCCATGGCACTGCCGGCGCAAAGAAGCAAAATCGTGGGAACCCCTGTTGCCCTGACGGCCTTTAAAAGTTTAAGCTGCTCACCGGGAAGCTCCAGATCGGACTTGTCTCCGGCGCCGTATTCGTTGCTTTCATGGAACTGCTCACCCTCCATTTTTTCATTCATCCCAAGGCATACAATTGCCACATCACTGTATTTTGCGGCTACGACGGCTTCGGCTATCCGGTCTCCGGCATTGCCCCTTCTCTCAACATGCTCCAGGAACATGTCGCAGCCTTCAGAATAATAGACATGGATATCATCACCCACATGATTCTGAATTCCATCTAGGATGGTGACATATTGCGATGCGGTCCCGTGATAATTTCCGGGCAGCATGATCCTGCTGTCGGCGTTGGGACCGATAACCGCAATTCCTTTTTTTATATTCTTTTTGTTCAGAGGCAGAAGCCCATCATTTTTCAGCAGCGTCATTGCCTTTCTGGCAGCGCTGATATTTTCCTTTTTATGCTCCGGAGAATCATTCCGGTCATAAGTGATATGATCAAATTTTTCGACCCTGTCGAACATTCCCAGTTTTATACGGGTGGTCATCAGACGTATGACAGCGCGGTCAATCTCCTCCTGTGTCACCAATCCTTCTTTCAATGCCGTCAGCAAATAAAGAAACATATTTCCGCAGTTGACGTCACAGCCTTTTTTCAGAGCCAGTGCGGCAGACTCCACCGGGGTATTTGTCACATGGTGCTTCTCATGGAAATCAGCCAGGGCAAAACAGTCGGAAACATAATGCCCCTGAAAATTCCATTTCCCCCGCAGAATTTCCTCCATCAAAACACTGTGCGCGCAGCAGGGTTCTCCGTTTGTACGGTTATATGCTCCCATTACCGCCTCTACGCCGGCTTCGGTAACACATGCTTCAAAAGCGGGAAGGTATGTCTCCCACAGATCTTTTTGCCCTACCTCCGCATTGAATTCGTGGCGCTCGGCCTCAGGTCCGCTGTGCACTGCAAAATGTTTGGCACAGGCGGCCGTCTTCAGATATTTGGGATCATCTCCCTGCAAGCCCCGGATGAATTCAACCGCCAGCCTGGATGTGAGATAGGGGTCCTCTCCGTATGTTTCGTGTCCCCGCCCCCAGCGCGGATCTCTGAAAATATTGACATTTGGTGCCCAGAAGGTCAGTCCCTTGTATATATCCCTGTCTCCCTCCGAGGAATATGCATTGTATTTGGCACGTCCCTCTGTGGAAATTATATCTGCAATTTTATAAATTTGCTCCGTATCAAACATTGCCGCCATGGCAATTGCCTGCGGAAATACGGTGGCGGTTCCGGCTCTGGCCACTCCGTGCAGGGCTTCGTTCCACCAATTATAAGCAGGTATGCCCAGCCTTTCTATAGGAGCCGCGCGATAAGTGAGCTGGCTTACCTTTTCCTCCAGTGTCATTTGCTCTACAAGATCCTCCGCACGTTCACGGAAGCTGAGTGTTTGGTCTAAATATTTCATTATGCATTTTCCTTTCTCAATAATTTTATATACAACAGCCCTTTATTTTTGTGGCTTTATGCCGCACCTACCCTTTGACGGCGCCCGAAGAAAGCCCCTGGATCACCTGCTCCTGAGCTAAAAAGTAAAACAGCATTACAGGAAGTGAGCCGACAAAAATTGCCGTGATGACCGCAGGTATATTCACAGCCTGCAAGGCATAGAAATCCTTTATACCAAGGGGAAGGGTTTTTTGGCTTGCAGAATTTATCAGGGTGAGACCAAATATGAACTCATTCCAGGTCTGCAAAAAATTATATATTCCAATGGTAGAAACAGCGGGCAGGGATAATGGAAGCATAATTTTTGCATAAACCAGAAACGGAGGCGCACCGTCTATAATGGCAGATTCCCGTATACTGACCGGAACCTCTTTAAAGAAGCCTGTCATGATATAAATGGCTATTGGCAGTGCAAAGCTGATATAAGGCCCGATTAACCCAAATACCTTGTCATACATCCCCAGATCCCTGGTTAACGTATATATGGGGATCAAAGTAATGTGTATGGGGATCATCATA